>CAWUUY010000442.1:0-7716 GCA_963924885.1 uncultured Burkholderiales bacterium
AATACGTCATTGCCGTCTTCGATGACAGGGCCAAAGTAAAAACCCACGCGGATCGCCAAGGGCTTGCGGTTGTCCGTGGGAGGCCGCTGCGCAATCCGTGCCAGCATGTCACCGGCGGCGCTCGCCGCGCCGTCCGCCGACGGAAACACGCACATCAAACCATCACCGATGGTCTTAACCACGCGCCCGCCGAAAGATTCAGTGATCGCCGTCAATGACTGAATCACATCCCGCACGGCACTAAAGGCTTGGGTGTCGCCCAAGGCTTCATAAAGATTCGTGCTTTCTGCCACATCGGCAAACAACACTGCCATACTGGTTTTTGGTTGCACCAAAATAGTTCTCCTTCCCCAGTCTAACAAATTCGTACCCGCACAGGGAAAACACCAGGCCAACCGATCCGCGTGTACACCTGTACAATTATCGCCTACTCCCTCAAAGTCACATCAAATCAGGTATCCCCATGGACATGTTCGACTACCAGTTCCCCTACCCTTCCCAGCGCATGCCGGTGCTTGCGCGTAATTGCGTCGCCACCTCGCAGCCGCTGGCGGCACAAGCGGGTTTGCGCATGATGTTAAAGGGCGGTAACGCGGTGGACGCGATACTCGCCACCGCGATTGCGCTGACGGTGCTCGAACCCACCAGCAACGGCATCGGCAGCGACGCCTTTTGCATCTTGTGGAATGGCAACCAACTCAAGGGACTGAACGCATCGGGCCGCTCCCCCGCCGGCTGGACACCCGACCGGTTCAAGGGCCAATCCGCCATGCCGCAGCGCGGCTGGGATTCCGTGACGGTGCCCGGCGCGGTGTCGGCGTGGGTGGAAATGTCCACCAAGTACGGCAAGCTGCCCTTCGCCGACTTGTTTGAACCCGCGATCAAATACGCCGCCGACGGCTACATGCTGTCGCCGGTAATCTCACGCCTATGGGCCGGTGGCGTCGCGGAACTGCATGACCAGCCCGGCTTCGCCGAGGCGTTCATGCCGCGCGGGCGGGCGGTGGCCACCGGCGAAAAATTCGTCTCTGCCGCGCACGCCCAAACGCTCGCGCGCATCGCCGAAACCAAAGGCGAAGCGTTTTATCGCGGTGACCTCGCCGAAAAAATCGCCGCCTTTGCCAAACAGCACGGCGCAGCGCTCACCCTCGACGATCTCGCGGCCCACACGCTGGATTGGGTGGAACCCATCGGCCTCGATTACCGCGGCTACACCCTGCATGAAATTCCGCCCAACGGCCAGGGCATCGCCGCGCTGATGGCGCTGGGCATGCTGGAAAATTTCGATGTCGCCTCGCTGCCGGTGGATTCGCCCGACAGCATGCATCTGAAAATCGAGGCGATGAAACTCGCCTTTGCCGACATCAATGAGTACGTGTCGGATATTTCGACGATGCGCGTTACCCCCGCGCAAATGCTCGACAAGGCGTATCTCAAGGAACGAGCCAAACTGATCGATATGAAAAAAGCCGGCACGCCCTCGTTCGGCACGCTAAGTAAGGGCGGCACGGTTTACCTCACCGCCGCCGACGAATCCGGCATGATGGTGTCGTACATTCAGTCCAACTTCTCCGGCTTCGGCTCCGGCGTGGTGGTGCCCGGCACCGGCATCGCGCTGCAAAACCGCGGCTCCGGCTTCTCGCTCAAACCCGGTCACGCGAATATCGTCGCGCCACGTAAACGCCCGTTTCACACCATCATTCCCGGCTTTTTGACCAAGGGCGGCCAGCCGCTGATGAGCTTCGGCGTGATGGGCGGCTCGATGCAGGCGCAAGGCCATATGCAGGTCGTATCGCGCATGGTCGATTACCACCAGAACCCGCAGGCGGCCGCCGATGCGCCCCGCTGGCGCGTCGACAGCGGCGTCAAAGTCGGCATCGAACATGGCGTGCCCGCCGAAACCATCGCGGCATTACAAGCGCGCGGCCACGACATGCCGCAAGCCGACCGCTGGAGCACCGACTTTGGCCGCGCCCAGTTGATCTACAAAATGGAAGATGGTTATTTCGCCGCATCCGAGCGCCGCACCGACGGCCAAGCGGTGGGTTTCTAAGTAGGGCACCATGTCATTCATCCGCGAAATTGAATCCAGTGCGTCGGCGGACCGGCTGGAACTATTGATCGAGGAACGCCTGCGGCCTGGTGCCAGCAAGGATCGCGTCGACCGCCGCATCTGGAATCTGTTCGGCGAAAAATGGGCGGTGCTCTACACCGACCTGTCCAGTTTCTCGCGCAACGTGAGCGAGTTCGGCATTATTCATTTTCTGCAAACCATCTATGAATCGCACCGGCTGCTGGCGCCGGTGATCCAGCACGGCAGCGGCATTTTGCTAAAGACCTAAGGCGACAGTCTGATGGTGATCTACCGTAGCGTGGATGACGCGGTGCGCAGCGCCATCGCCATGCAGCAGTGCTGTCAGCGCCATAGCAAAGACCTTGCGCCGGAAGACAAGGTGTTGTTGTGCATCGGCATCGGCTACGGTGACGTGCTGCGCATCGGCGAACACGACGTCTACGGCGCCGAAGTCAATGCAGCGTGCAAGCTCGGCGAAGACACTCCCCCTCGGACGACATTTTGCTCACCCAGGCAGTGGCGGATGCCGTCACGTTGCCGAAGGGCGCCCGGCTAGATATATACGGCGATGTGCCTGACGGCGTGGGCGCCGCATTCAAGCTGGATTATCAACAAGTGGTTCTGACGAGCTACCCCAAAACCGCGTAACCCGCGCTGCCCACGACGCATTTACTCCGCGCGCGCGCCGGAGTCCTTGACCACTTTCGCCCAGCGTTTGGTTTCCGACTGAATATAGGCCGCGAATTGCTCCGGCGTGCTGTGCAGGGCTTCGATGCCGGATTCCAGCAGCCGGGTTTTCACATCGGGCATTTGCAGAATTTTCACCAATTCACTGTTCAGGCGCGCAACGACTTCGCGCGGCGTGCCGGCGGGCACGAACACGCCGTACCAGTTGCGCACCTCAAAGCCGGGCACGCCCGCTTGCGCAATGGTGGGCAACTCCGGCATCAGCTCGAACCGCTTGTCACCCGTCATCGCAATCGCGCGCACCTTGCCGCCCTTGATCGCGCCGATGGCAGTGGATACGGTGGAGAACACGATCTGCACCTGTCCCGACATCAAGTCCAGCATCGCCGGCGCGCCGCCTTTGTACGGCACATGCACCATGTCCACGCCGGTCATGGTCTTGAACAATTCGCCGGCCAGATGATCGGTGGCGCCAGGGCCGGATGAACCGAACGACAGCTCACCGGGGCGTGCCCTGGCGATGGCGATGACTTCTTTCACGGTCTTTACCGGCAGCGACGGATGCACCACCAGCACATTCAGCGCATTAGCGGCTTGGGTAATCGGCAGCAAATCCTTCACCGGATCGAACGGCAGTTTTTTATACAGACTGACATTGATGGCGATGGGGCCGATGGTGCCCAACACCACGGTGTAGCCATCCGGCGGCGATTTCGCGGCAATCTCCACGCCGATGTTACCACCCGCCCCGCCGCGGTTATCCACCAGCACCTGCTGATTCAGCGCGGGCCCCAGTTTCTGCGCGATGATGCGTGAAGTAATGTCGGCCCCGCCGCCCGGCGCAAACGGGCTGATCCAGCGGATCGGCTTGGCGGGCCACGCCGCCGTGGATTGCGCACCCACTGCGTTTGAAAAAATCAGCAAGGGCGCTATCGCTACCAAGATGCGTGCGCGGGAACACAGAGACATCATTTAATTTATCCTTTTAAAAACAAATACTTAAATCATAACTTTAACGTCGGCGAGGTATCGCCATCCACCATGGCCAGCAGTGTCTTGGATCTGAACTCGCGATGATGCAGCACGTAAACCACCCACACGGTCGCCAGCATCATCAGCCATGGGTGCAAGAACCATCCGAGGGCCGCCACCGCAAAATAATACGAGCGCAGCCCATGGTTGAAGTTCGAGCCGGCGTAGGAGGCGATGCGCGCGATGCGATTGATATCCGCGGCGTACTGTTCGGGATCATCGTTGGGCGGCTTGGGCTGCTTGGGCGACGCCCCCACCAAAATGCCGCAGTAATTCAACTGCCGTATCGCCCACGAGAATTTAAAAAACGCGTGCACGAAAATCAGCACTAGCAGCAGCATTTTGATTTCCAGCAGGCGCGCCGAGGCTTTTACGGTAAACGGCAAACCCTGCACCAGATCCTGCGCCTGTTGCACATAACCCATCGACGCCACCAGCGCGCCCATGATCAGCATGGTGGTCGAAGCAAAAAACTGCGAGCTGCGCGTGACATTGCGCATCACGTTGACATCGACCATGCGATTGTCGCGCCCGATCATCTGCACGATCCATTCGCGGCGAAACCGATCCATGCTGGTGTGCAGGTTCGGCGCGCGCCGGCCCTGACAACTGGCATAGTAGACATAGCCGATCCAACTGGCGGCAAAAAACGCCACCGCGACCACGTCCGTCCACGTCAGGTTCAGCTCGTTCAACACGTTGTTAATCATTTTGGTGTGGTGTAGGGGTTCAGATAAACAACGTCAGTACACCGGTGTAGCCGTAAAGCCGGTTATGCGATATCTCGCCATTGCAAAAAAACCCGGCGAGCGGAATATCGCCGAAAACATCCTGAATCATTTTCAATTCGCCCTTGCCCTTGCCGAACAACGATTCGCCGCGTCCCAGGCACGAGTAGTACACCCCCGCCGACGGCTTGGCATACAAGCCCTGCTTGATGCTTTCGAGCATGCGCGCCATGTCGTCGCGCGCGGTTTTGGCGTCACGCCGGCAGAACATCAGGCTGTCGCCTTTTTTCAGATAATCGCCGATGGCGATCAGCTTGCTCTGCGTGTCGATGCCCACCAGATTGCGCGCCAGATAATCACCCGTATCGCTACCCGGCACTGAAATCCCGGCAAAGATATGCCCGCCGATACGGTTCAGATCGGCAGCTAGCTTTTCACCGATATCTTCGAGAAACACATCAAACGCCGGCTTGTTGTCGAGGCTGATCAGCACATTGCGCTGGCAATTAGTCACCGCGCGCTTGGGGCCAATCGGCGAACATCCCTGTGTCAGCCGCGTGGCGATGATCACGCTGTCCGAAAACGCCACGCCCGACACGCCGCCTTCCACCACCTTATCGGCAATGTGCAGGTTACGGCCGCGTGAACTCACCAGCCCGCCCACCAGAAAACCGCTCTCCACGCGCTTGGCCAGCTCCAACGCCAGCTTTTCCATGTTGGCGGTTTGCGGATCGGCATGCACGATGGCGAAATGGGGCGCCGCGCCATCACACTCCATCGCCGCGGTGGCCGCCGTGCCTTCATCGGTCACGCCGCTGAAGACGCGAAAACTGCCCGCATGGAAATTGCCGGTCAACGCCACCACCGCCGGCTGATCCATATATTCGGCGCCGGGCGCGCAGACGCCCACTCCCACCGATCCCACCCAGTGCGCAATGCCGGTGCCGGCTTTGAACATCTCAACGATCTCCTGCAAATGATCGGCGAGAACGTCGGTGACGTAGAGAAAACCCAGTGTGCCGGCCTGCGCGCCGATCTGGGAAAGGCATGCGCTGGCGGCTTCGCGCCAATCCGCGCCTGCGGCGTGTCCACATCGAAAATCAGTCATGGTGATGGTTGTCCTTCTGCTTTCGCTGAAGCAGAACTCTGTAGAGTTAATTGTTAACTATTTGTTTTTAAAGAATTTTCTGTAGCCACTACGATAAAGCCGACAGCTCGTTGCGTTCACGCCACAATCCATCTCTTCAATCGGTAGACCTTGGTTGGAATTACATTTTTTCTTTTATAATCAAGGTCAATTAAGTAATTATCTAAAGTGCAGTGTAAGGTCAGGGTTGACCGCAGTCACGCTAGCCGATGTCATGTTTCGGTTACCGCTCGCGGCCGCCTATGATACAAAACAATTGTAGCTCTTCGCCAAATGAGTGACGCACTGTGAATAACCCAACCAAACCGCAATGCGTCCTGATTATTGACGACAGCGAAACCATATGCCGCAGCGCGTAAATCTTCCTCAAGCAATCCGGATACGAAGTCATCATGGCCAGCGACGGCTTTGATGCGCTGGCCAAAATCTGTGACCACCATCCCGACCTGATCCTGGTGGACAACATGATGCCCAGTCTCGACGGTTACCAGACCTGTCAAATCGTCAAAAAACATCCCATGCATGGCAAGACGCCGATCATTATGCTCTCCAGCAAGGACGGCGTATTTGACCGCGCGCGTGGCCGCGTCGCTGAATCAGACCAGTATCTCACCAAACCGTTCTCTCGCGACGGCTTGCTGTCAGCGGTGTGCGCGCAACTGAAAAAAGCGCACGAGACACAGGCGACCGGCGCATGAACGCCGACCATCGCTTCAGCTTGCTGTCGTTGGTTCGCCCCGCGATTGATGCCACGCTAAACAAGGTGCTGCAGGCCACTGCAAAGCACGCGGCACAGCCCGGCGGCAATGCGGCGCTGACCGACGCTCCGGTGCATCTTCATCAGATCGTCGGCGCGTTGCGGACGGCGCGGCGCGGTACGGCGCGGAACTCGAAGCGGCCCTGCGCAATACCATGCGCGCCGCCGCCGCTAATCAGGCGGAAATCGAAGGCATCAGCCGCAGCATCGGCGAGCTTCGCGAATTCCTCGGCGAAGCCGAAGCCGGCGGCCCGTGCGTGCCGATGCGCCTGTATCCCGCATATCGCGAACTGGCGCGCATCAGCGGCAACGAATCGGCCGGCGAAAAAGACCTTTTTGTTCCAGCGGCGCCGGACGCCGCCCATCCGCCGCCCGCACACGCCGAACCGCGCGAGATCACGCCCGGGGGTTTTGCCGGCGCTACTGAAAGAACTGCGCTCACGTTATCAACGAAGCCTGCTCGGCTGACTCAAGCAAAGCACCCAGCCTGAGGGGCTGGTGCAAATGCGCGAGGTGCTCGACACCTTGCACAGGATCGCCGCGCAATTGCCTGAACCACGCGAGTTGTGTTGGGTTGCCGTGATACTCATTGAGGCCGCGATTGAAACACTGGAAACACTGAAAGCACTGCCCGATACCCGCAAAAGCGAGTGGTTAGCGCGCGTGAAACCAGTATGCAGCCGCATCGACTTCGTGCTGCGCGATCTGGCGGTGCGGTCGGATGCCGACACCAGCGTGGCATGTCGCGATATGCTCTACGCCATCGCCACCGCGGATGCGCCCACGCCACGCATGCGCGAAATACGCGCGTGTTTTCAGTTGGATGATTTGCTACCGGCGTCGCCATCGGCAGACGACGGCGCCGCAGCCACCTTGAAGCCGGCGCTCGACGAGGCACGCAAACGCCTCGATAACCTCAAGGATACCTGGAGTGAATACACCGCGGGCGAGACCAACCGGCTAGCAGCCTGTCGGACTTAGCCTGAACCGGCCAAGAAAGGATGAATTTTTCAATTCAAAAGTATCTGTCAAAGGTGCTCAAACGTATTAGAAGGACCGGTGTGTGCCGCATTAAACAGCGAGCAAACGGACACGTGGAAATTCATTGCGCGCATCACTTATCGAATCGTGCGAAGCTTTTTCGTTAAGCCGAGATTTTCCATTAGCCCCGATTTCTAATGGAAGCCATTAGCGCAAGTCATTGATTACGATTACAGTTAGGGTGTTTTCAGTTCAATGGAGTGATCGCGATTTCAGTGCGGGGGAATCATGGAATTTGAGCTGCGTTTTA
>CAWUUY010000443.1:0-5915 GCA_963924885.1 uncultured Burkholderiales bacterium
GCCGCTGGTGCCGCTGCCGTTACTGTCGCCCAACCGGTCAGGAAAAACAAGCAATCAAGCTGGGTGTCGTGGCGGCCCGGCTGTTGGGTGGTGTCACGGAACTAACCTACTTACCGATGATAAACGCTCATCTGCCGCGGTAAAACCTTTTGTTTGACCGTAGGCAGGGCGCGGGCGTAGCATGATTCTCTTGGAACCGCTGGGGCGGGGCATCAGGTGTGATCAGGTGTAATAAGGCGTGCTTTGCTGGACCATTCCAATCAGGAGATAGCCATGACCATTCGAACCCTGCGTGACATTGTTGCACAGCAAACGCCGGTAACCGCGCCCGCGACCCTGTCGGTGCGCGACGCGGCCATTGTGATGAAACAGCGCCACATTGGCGCCATGATGGTGGTCGAGAATGGCGTGCTGGCCGGCGTGTTTACCGAGCGTGATGCGCTGAATCGCGTGGTCGCCGAGGGCCGTGATCCGCAAGCCACGTCGCTGGCCGACGTGATGACCAAGAACCCGCGAACGTTGAGCCCCGACGCGGTATTTGCCGCCGCGCTGGAGCTGATGCATGAAGGCCGTTTTCGCCATGTGCCGATTGTCGAACACGGGGTGCCGGTCGGCATGGTGTCGGTGCGCGATGCGATGGGCCCCGAGCTGGAGTCGTTCGTTTACGAAATGCTGCGTCAGGAGCAGGTGTCGGAAGTGCTGGCGTAATACTACGGACTACGCAATACCGCGGCCGTGACGTAACCGGCCTCCTCCTCTGCCTTCGGCGTGCTTGTGCAATAATCCGCACGGCACTTCCGGAGGCAACATGCAGTTTCACGTAGGTAAATTAAATGAATCGGCGTTCGCCGTGCCGCATGGCTACGCGGGGCACGCGTGCGGCTACGAGCGCGCATCGCTGATCGACCGCGGCATGGGCTCGGTGCATATGGGCGTGGGCGTGTGCCGGCTGGCGGCGGGCGGCGGCGTGTATGCTTGCGTGCATGCCAACGAAAAAGGCATTTATGTTTTCGAGGGCGAGCTTGAGGTAAAGCGCAGCGGCGAGGTGTTTGTGTTGGGCAAGGACGACTACGCGCTGATACCCACCGGCACGCCGCACGCGTATCGTAATGTGAGCGCAACGCCTGTGCGCTGGTTTGACATGCAGGCGCCGCAGCCCAAGCCGCCGGGCCAATGGCAGGACACGTTTTTTGTCGCGGATGACCAGGCGTGGTCGGATCGCGCGCCGGCATTGAGTGAATTCAACCCCGCGCAGACCGGGCATTTCGTGCCGCGCGCGCCCATCATCAACCCGAACGCCGGAGTGTCGGGCCTGCGCGTGTTTCGCTTCATGGAAAAAGAATTCGGCGCGCAATGTTTTTACATGATGCGTGGCGAGCTATCGCCGGGCGGCGTGCGCGGTTACCACGATCACCCGGTGGAAGAAAGTTATCTTGCGCTCGAAGGCGAGGCGATCATGTCGATCGAAGGCGAGGATTTTCATTTGAAGGCGGGTGATTATGTATGGACGGGCGTGGGCGCATGTCACGCGTTCAAGCACGTGGGCAGCGAGCCGTTTCGCTGGATCGAGACGCAGGCGCCGCAGTTTCCGGCGCATCAGGGCACGCGCAATTACAATGTGTGGGACAAATTCATTCAGGGAAAATCATGAAGCAATTCAAGTTACGTGCCGCCGCTCTGGCGGTGTTGATGGGCAGTGGCATGGCGATGGCGGCGGATAGCGTGAACAAGTTTCCCACCAAACCCGTGCGCATCATCGTCGGTTATCCGGCGGGCGGCGGCGTGGACATGGCGGCCCGTCTGGTGGGGCAGGGATTGGGTGAGGAATGGAAAAGCACCGTGGTGATCGACAACCGCCCCGGCGCGGCCGGCGGCATCGGCACGGAGTTGACGGCACGCGCGCCCGCGGACGGCTACACCCTGATGTTGTGCAATATCGGCACGCACGGCATCACGCCAGCGCGCGTGGCCAAGCTGCCCTACGATCCGATCAAGGATTTTTCGTTTTTATCGCGCATCGGCGGCAATCCGAATGTGCTGATGGCGCATGCCTCGCTGCCCGCGCGCAACATTCAAGAGTTGATCGCGTACGCCAAGGCCAACCCCGGCAAACTGAGTTACGGCTCGTCGGGCGTGGGTGCGTCGCCGCATCTGTCGATCGAGTTATTCAAAATGATGGCGGACATCAACATCGTGCATGTGCCGTACAAGGGCGCCGCACCCGCGCTGGCGGACGCGATGGGCGGGCAGATACCGCTGTCGGTGGGCAATCTGCCGGGCGGGCCGCTGGCCGCGATTCGTTCCGGCAAGGTGCGCGGGCTGGCGGTGACGACGCTAAAGCGCAGCAGCAAGGCGCCTGACGTGCCGACGTTCGCCGAGAGCGGTGTGCCCGGTTACGAGGTGAACGGCTGGTACGGCATTTGTTCGCCGAAGCTGCCGCGCGCGCTGGAGCTGAAAATCAACGCCGATCTGATCAAGGCGCTGGCGACCAATACGTTGCGGCAACGCCTCGACGATCAGGGCATTGATGTGCAGTCGTCCACGCCGGAAGAATTGGTGGCGCACGTGCGGGCGGAAATCGAGAAATGGCGCAAGGTGGTGAAGGAAGCGAAGCTCGAAGGCACTGAATAATTTAATCAATAAAAACAAATAGTTACGTTATGTCCCGATTGAGGGTTGCCGCAGGGGTATTGCTCGCCGGGTTGAGCGCCATGGCCGCGCAGGCGCAAACCGCTTCGACAGGCTTAGGACAGGCCTACCCAACCAAACCCATTCGCATCATCGTGCCTTCATCACCCGGCGGCGGTCTGGATTTTATTTCGCGTGCCGTCGGCCAACAGATCACTGCGGCGTGGGGCCAGAGCGTGGTGATTGACAATCGCGCGGGCGCGGGCGGCACGCTGGGGCCGGAACTAGTGGCGCGCGCCGCGCCCGATGGCTACACGCTGCTGGTGGTGAGCGCGACCTTCGCGGTGAACCCCAGCGCGTACGACAAATTGTCGTATGACACGCACAAGGATTTTGCGCCGATCACGCTGGCCACCACGCAGCCGCAGGTGATGGTGGTGCATCCGTCGATCGCCGCGCGGTCCGCGAAGGAATTGGCGGCGCTGGCGAAAGCGAAACCGGGGCAGTTGAATTATTCGTCGCCGGGCGACGGCACGCTGTCGCAACTGGCGTTTGAATTGTTCAAGATGACCATGGGTGTGAACGTGGTGCAAATTCCGTACAAGGGCGCGGGGTTGTCGGTGACGGCGGTGGTGGCGGGTGAGGTGCAGGCATCGAGCGGCAGCGCGGTGACCATGTTGCCGCATGTCACGTCGGGCCGCTTGCGCGCGATTGCCAGCACCGGCAAACGCCGCTCCAGCGCATTGCCGGAGGTGCCGACGATGATCGAGCAGGGATTGCCGGAAGCCACCCTCATGGGCTGGTATGCGTTTCTGGCGCCGGCGCGCACACCCGCGGCGATTGTGCAAAAACTCAATGCGGAGTTCAACCGCATTCTGCAAACCAAAGAGATGCGCGACGTTCTCGCGCGCGAAGGCAGTGACGCGGCGGGGTCCACGCCGGAACAGTTGCGCGCGCACATCACGGAGGAGGTTGCGCGGTTATCTCGCATTGTGAAAGCGTCGCGCGTGGGCCGCTAAGACATTGAGGCATTCGGCTAGCGGGATCGGCGCGCGGGGTTAGAATGCACCGCTGACGTGGGGCGTGGATCAACTTCCGGGGGAGACGCGAGGTGAGGCCAGCGATTTTGAAGAGAGCGGTGGCGTTCGTATCGGCATCGGTATCAATATTTGGCGCCGTGGTTTCCGTGCAAGCGCAAGTTGCCGACGTACCATCGGCCTATCCCACACGCCCCATCCGCATGCTTGCGCCGTTCACCGCCGGCAGCACGGTGGACGTCCTGGCGCGCGTGGTGCAAGAGCAACTGGCGGGGCGCTTGGGACAGAACATCGTGATCGATCACCGGCCCGGCGCCAACGGCATTATCGCCACCGACCTGGTGGCGAAATCGCGGCCCGACGGTTACACCATGCTGATCAGCACCGGCTCGTTCACCGGCAATGTGATCGCCACCAAAAAACTGCCGTACGACACAGTGCGCGATTTCGCGCCCATCACGCAGATTGCGCGTTCGTATGGGCTGCTGTTGGTGGTGCATCCCGGCATGCAGGCGCAGTCTGTTAAAGAACTGGTGGCGCTGGCAAAAGCGAATCCGCGCAAGATGGGCTACGCGTCGAGCGGCGTGGGCAATATGACGCATCTCGTGGGTGAATTGCTCAACGTGCTGGCGGGCATCGAACTCACGCACGTGCCGTACAAAGGCAGTTCGCCCGCGTTGACCGAGGTGATGGGCCGCCAGATCGAGATGACGTTTATTTCCACGGTGTCGGTGATGCCGTTCATCAAGGCGGGCCGCGTGCGCGCGCTGGCGCTGACCGGTGGCGAGCGCTCGCCGGTGATGCCCAACGTGCCGACGTTTCGCGAATCGGGTTATCCCGATTTTGAAATGACCGGCTGGTACGGCCTGTGGTTTGCGGCGAAAACGCCGGTGGCCATCGTCAATCGGGTGCAAACCGAGATGAAGCGCGCGACGGCAACGCCTGACATGAAAGCGAAATTCGATGAATTGGGCGTGATCGCGGTGGCGTCCGCACCCTCCGAGTTTGGCAAATATTTGCAGGAAGACCTCGCGCTGCAAATGCGCATCGCCAAAAAAGCCCGCATAGAACCTCAATAGAAGAAAGGAATCCCATGTTCGAATATTTTCCGAATAACTACACGTGGAGCCTTGCGGTGATGTCCGCGTTAAATCGCGGCGGGCAGATGTCCGAGATCGACGAAGCCTGCCGCCCGCTGAAAGAAGTCGCGGGCGTGAAGGCGTTGCTCGGCGATCCGACGCAGCAGCGCGCGTGGTTCGAGAGCTGGATGAAAGTCGCCGAGCGTGTGCAGCGGCTGGGCGAGGCGGATGAAGCGGCGGGCCATCCGCTATCCGCCGGGCGCAAGTATTTGCGCGCCGGACTTTATTACTTGCTCGCCGAGCGCATGCCCAGTCACAAAGACCCGCGCCGGCTGGAGGCGTATCAACGCGGCATCGATATCTACAAGCGCGGCCTGATTTGCCGCAAGGAGCCGGTGGAGTTTGTGGACGTTCCATTTGGCAAACACAAACTCCCGGCGTATTTCATGAAAGCGCCGGTGCCTGGCAATGGTGGCAAATCGCCTTGCGTAGTGCATTTCGATGGACTCGATGTCACGAAGGAAATTATTTACGCGGCGGTGGGCGATGAATTCCGGCGGCGCGGCGTGTCGCTGCTGATCGTCGATCATCCGGGCGTGGGCGCGGCCTTGCGCTTGCAGGGCCTGCCGAGCGGGCCGGATACCGAAAAGCCTGCTGGCGCCAGCATCGATTATCTGGAAACGCGTTCGGATGTAGACCCCAAACGCATCGGCATCATGGCGTTGTCGCTCGGCGGCTATTACGCGCCGCGCGCGGCAGCATTTGAAAAACGCTTCGCCTGCGCGGTGGCGTGGGGCGCGATCTACGATTATCACGCCTGCGTCACCGACCGCATCGGCGGGCGCGGCGAGCCGTCGGTGCCGGGCTATGCCGAGCATGTGAACTGGGTGTTCGGCTGCGACAAAATTGAAGACACGCTGAAAATTATTAAGCAGATGACGCTGGAGGGCGTGGCGGATAAGATTACCTGCCCGCTCTTGATCGTGCATGGCGAAAACGACCGGCAAGTGCCGCTGTGGCACGCGCAAAAAACCTATGACGCGGCGGTGAACAGTCCGGGACGGGAATTGAAAATCTGCCGACTCGCCGATGGCGGCGCGGAGCATTGCGGCGCGGATAACGGGCCGCTGGTGGTCGATTACATGGCCGATTGGGTGGCCGAGAAGTTGGG
>CAWUUY010000444.1:0-2726 GCA_963924885.1 uncultured Burkholderiales bacterium
CCACGTATGCCGCCGGCGCGCCGCACCCCTACATGCAAAAAACCCGAACAGTGGATTTTGTCTGCATCCTCGAAGGCGAGATCACGCTTGTGCTCGACACGCAGGAAGTGGCGATGAAGCAAGGCGAAATCGCCGTGCTGCGCGGCGCGAATCATGCGTGGAGCAATCGCTCATCGAAGCCTGCGCGTATTTCGGTTTGCACGCACGACGGGAAGTTGTAGACGCCGGGTTTTATTTACGTCGGGTGAATACATATAAATCGTTTAAAAACAAATACTTAGTGCGGCGTCGGCTATTCTCTGGGGCAAACGATGAGAGCCGCCACGAGGTATAACTCAATTCTCGCGGGTTTTTACTTGTCCAAGTTTGACACCGCTGGACTACGCGCGCTCGGCCTCAATAACTTTTCGGAGGCATTCAATATCATCGGGTTCGCCTTGGGCGCATCACCTGCCTCCATAAAAAACTATCGGGACGAGTTTGATCCACTATTTCCCAACAGCAGGCAAGGATGGCACAAGCGGGCCATGCGCGCGCATTGCAAGGCCGTGCTTGACCAGCACGGGTCATTGCAGATCGAAGCGTTTTCGCGGCTGATAAAGTCAGTCATCTACAAGGATCACGACATTGGCCTCCTTGTAGATGATGCCGATAAGGCATTAGGTGAAACCAACTCCTTCGCGAAGCGGTTAATCACGGGCCAAGCCGCCAAGAACTATTTTTCGCTCAATTATCGAGGAATCAACCTGTTCGATGGATTTGAACTCGAAGACGCAACCATGCACGGCTGCGGATCTGATTTTCGCCTAGCCTCTCCGAAAACGTTTTACGCCGTTGAGGTCAAGGGAATGAAGGAGGCAAGCGGCAACATTTCAATGACCGCAAAGGAGTATTTTGTCGCGTCGATGCTGAAAGACAGATACTTTCTGGTTGTCGTAAAGAATTTTCGCGAAAAATCCCTATCACGAGCTTTTCCGTGACCCGGTAAACAGTAGCTTATCCTTTGTAAAAAAGGAACAAAAAATTGTCCAGGTAAGCTGGGCCGCAAAAAATTAAAAAGTCTTCTCGCCCTCAACCGTAATCCGGTGCATCACGCGGCGATAGCCGTAATAATCATTCACCGGATAGTGCAGCGCGCGGCGGTTGTCCCACACCGCCATTGAACCCCCTTCCCAGCGAAAGCGGCAGGTGAACTCCGGTTTGGTGGCGTGGTTCATCAGATAGGCCAGCAGCGGGCGGCTTTCTTCCTCGGTCATGCCGACGATTTTATAGGTGATGCCGATGTGGCAGAGGTAGAGCGCCTTGCGGCCTGTCTCGGGGTGATGGCGCACCAGCGGATGCTCGTACGGTTCGGGGTCTACGTCGAGCGCGGTGGGTGTCATCGCCGCCGGACGTTTTTTCTTTTTTTCGTAGACGCTCAGCGTGCGCAGGTTGGCGATCATTGTTTTCATGCCTTCTGACAGTGTGTCGTAAGCCATGTGCAGATTGGCGAACAGCGTGTCGCCGCCCACCGGCGGCACCTGCTTGGCGTAGAGCATGGTCACGCGCGCGGGCGTGGGCGTGAACATCTGGTCGGTGTGCCAGTATTCGCCGAACACCGTGGTGTCGTCTTCCTTTTTCAAGACCTCGATAACGCCCGGATGATCGGGCAGGCAGCGCATGTGCGGATGCAGATGTATCTTTCCCCAGCGTTGGGCAAACGCCATTTGCTGATCCGGTGTTATTTTCTGGTCACGAAAAAAGATCACGCCGTGATCCAGCAGCACCCGGTTGATCGCGCGGAAAATTTGGTCGGTCATGTCGCGTGACAGATCGACGCCGCTTATTTCAGCGCCCATGCCGCCGGTAAGCGGGCGAATGTCCAGAGGAATGGCTGGTTCGACGGGCTGATTGAGGATGGCCAACATGGAAACCTCCTTGATTACGAGACGCGAACCGCCAATGTATGCCGCGGAAGATGCGCGGTCAATTATGGGCGCTCCGTGGGAGCACACCGCGCGGCTACTCCGCCCGCAACCCCGCCTGTTTCACAATCGGCGCCCACTTGGCAACTTCGGCACGTATCACCGCTGCGAATTGATCCGGCGTGTCGGCGATGATGTCGTAGGCCTCGCCGCGCAGGCGTTGTTGCACGTCAGGCAGTTTCAAAATCCGCACCAGTTCGCCATTGAGCCGATCCACGATAGCGCGCGGCGTTGCCGCCGGCGCGAGCACGCCGTACCACGCACCTGCTTCGAATCCCGGCAATCCGGCTTCCTCAACGGTGGGCACATCGGGCAACACCGGCGAGCGTTGCAGGCTGCCGACGCCCAGCGCGCGCAGGCGGCCGGCCTTGATCTGCGGTACGGATTGCGCGATGTTGCCGAACGACAGCGATACTTCGCCGCTGAGGGTGGCAGTCACCGCGGGCGCGTTGCCCTTGTAGGGCACCACGATCACATTGATGCCGGCGGTTTTTTTGAATAACTCCGCCGCCAGTTGCGACGGGCTACCGCCGCACGACCAGGTGATTTCGCCAGGACGGGTACGCGCCAGCGCGATGAGTTCCTTCACGCCGCGCGCGGGCAGCGACGGG
Organism: uncultured Burkholderiales bacterium; assembly: GCA_963924885.1. Lineage (GTDB taxonomy): Bacteria > Pseudomonadota > Gammaproteobacteria > Burkholderiales > SG8-41 > UBA5216. The sequence continues at coordinate 2,576 of CAWUUY010000444.1, forward strand.
TGCGCGATCAGCACATAGGGTGCGAGACCGATGCGCGTGACCGGCGCGAAATCCTTCACCGTGTCGAACGGCAGCTTGGCAAACAAGCTGGCGTTGATGCCGTGCGTACCGTTGGTGGCCATGCCCAGCGTGTAGCCGTCGGGCGCGGCGC
>CAWUUY010000445.1:0-11145 GCA_963924885.1 uncultured Burkholderiales bacterium
CGTGCATTCCGACATCGGCAACCGCTGCGTCGCGGTCAAGATCAACCAGGAGCTGATGCCGCTGCGCACCGAGCTGAAAAACGGCAATCGCGTCGAAATCATTACCGCGTCGCACGCCAAGCCCAATCCGCTGTGGCTTAACTTTGTCGCCACCGCCAAGGCACGCTCGCATATTCGTCACTTTCTCAAGACCATGCATTTTGACGAATCCGTGCAGTTGGGCGAGCGCCTGCTGAATCATGCCCTGGCCACCTTCAAGTCAACGCTCGGCACAGTGCCCGAAGCGCAATGGAAAAAACTATTGCGTGAAGCCCCCACCAAGACACGCGCGGACGTGTTGTCCGATATCGGCTTGGGCAAACGCCACGCGGTGGTGGTCGCACGCCAGTTGCTGGCAATACGTGAACCCGCGCCGGGCGAGCACGCCACGCCAGGAAGCAGCGCCATGGGCACGGTGGTCATCCACGGTTCCGAAGGCATGGCGGTGCAGTTTTCCAAATGCTGCCATCCGATTCCCGGCGACCGCATCATCGGCCTCATCAACAAGGGCCAGGGTATGGCAATCCATACGCACGATTGCCCGATGCTGGCGAAAACGCACCACGATCCCGACCGCGTGCTGGATGTAAAATGGGACAATGAATCGCGCAAGTTGCACGATGTTAACATCCGCGTGGTCGTTGCCAACGAGCGCGGCGTGCTGGCGCAGGTGGCCGCCAGCATCGCCGACGCGGAATCCAACATTCAAAACGTGACGGTCGAGCCGGAGGACGGCGGCAAATACGCCGCCATGCAGTTCACGCTGCAAGTGAGCCACCGCCAGCATCTCGCGCGCATCATGCGCGAACTGCGGCGCATACCGGAGGTCGCGCGGATTACAAGGCTTCGCAGTTAGCGGTTGGCGATCAGCGTTTCTGCCTGCCGCAGATACTGTCGCCGTCCTGCCATCCCAGCGTGTAGTCGTTATCCTTGCCGAAGCGGCTGCTGTCGCGCCGGTAGTTGCCGCGCAGACTTTCGCAGCCGTCGCTGAAGCCATCCTTGAAGGCCGGCGGATAACCGGACAGATTGACGCCGCCGGTGGTACGCGGCGCGGTGCTTCCGGCGGGCGCGCCGCCAGATAGCGAGGGGGGTGCCGGTTGCAGGGACGCGCAGGCGCCCAGCAACGCGGCGACGGCAAGCCGCCCACTATATTCACAATGGTGTTCACAATGGCCGACATGACAATATTAGGCTGCGTCGTTGCACCAAAGTTCAGTGCTCCGGTGTCGTCGTATGCAGTACTGCGCGCGGCACCAGGTTACCCAGCCCGAACTGCTTCACCGTCGCGTCATCGCTGGCAAGGCACACGTCGCGCAGTTGAATGAACATGCGCCCGGCCACGGTATCACGCCAGAACCACGCCTGCGCCTCCTGCGCCGCGCGGCGTCCCGGCTGGGCATCCACCGACTCCAGGTAATAACCCTTGATGTCCTCGCACGCGAGACGCCGAGACAGCCCGCGCGTCAGATCGGCGCGGTACACCGGCACGGCGATATTGGCGATGAAGTCGGTAATGTATGTCGACGCCTGCGCGGGGGTCAGGCCGCTTAACGCCGCCGTGTTGCGTCCGCGACGCTCCACTGCGAGACGATGCCACGAGGCTAGTTCGCCGATTTCCTGTTGCCACGCACCGGCGTCATCGGCCGGCGCACGGCCGAAGTTGACCGGACAGGCAAACGACGCGTCGCCCTCGTCATGGTACTCCGGCGCGTCGCCTGGAAAGGCTTCCAGCACTGGCCCGCTTGCCGCCTCCAGCAGGCGCAGCGCCGCCAGCAGCACGCGCCGCTGAAACGCAGCGTAGTTCGGCACGCCGAAAGGCCAGCCCAAAATAAACGGCACCCACAATGCCCGCGGCGCGCGGATGGCCTCGGTATGTTCGCGTACCAGCGAAATCTGCGTGGTGGCGATGCCTTCGCTTTCGAGGTAGTGACTCAGTGCGCCCACGGCGCACGTGCAGTTTGGTCACACCGGCGAAAGCAAGATCGCGTCCACCTTGTCCTGTTTGAGCAGACCGGCCAAGTGGCGCGCACGCGGCTCCAGTTGCCGGATCGGTACGGCGCCCATGAACGAATAATGAAAATCCGCGACCGAACCTATCGTGCCTTCCACCGCCAGCTTGCGCAGCCGATCCAGCGGCAGCACCACGTTGATGTCCTGCTGAAATCCGGTACGATCATAGTTGATCGACACATGGCTCATCACCAGTTCGTCTGCTTTCGCCGATCCGGGAATCACGCGATAGTCGGTCGCCGCGGCGCCCGGCGCGAACGGCCGATCATCCCGCCGGTGCAAACCCGCGGTAGAGATCACCGCCACGCGGCGTTGTCTAAGGAAGCGAGAAGATATTAGTTGTACGTGCTGCGATACTTTCAAATAATTTCTATTCAGAGAATTGGCTTAGATCGTTACATTTCGTTCAAGTTATTTTGGCTCGACGCCTAAGCGGCGGCCCGTTCACCCACGGCTTACCGTCGAAGCCGCCATCGCGCTTAATATCGCTGACTTTATCCAGCATGTGCTCGCGTTCCCATTCAGGAAGATCGGCCAGTCTGACCATGGGTGGTTTCCTCGTGGTAGTCGTGGCACGCCATGGTAACGCGTACGGTAACGCCGACACGCGGATCATTCGCGCTTGTCTTGGCGCCGCGCCTGGCATAAATTGCCTGACACATTCTCGACGAGGTGAAGCCATGTCCGCAGTCATCCAGCCGCAAGCCCCATCTTCCGACGTTACCGCAAGGCTCGCTGAGTGGGCGCTCGCCCGAGACACCGCCCGCATGCCCGCCGACGTGCGCGAGGTCGCGCGCCGCTGCGTACTCGACTGGATGGCCGTATCGCTGGCGGGCGCGGACGACCCGCTGATACGGCTATTGATTGATGCCGCGCTGGAAGAAGGCGGCAACCCGCGCTGCACGCTGGTCGCGCAAAGCGAGCGCGTTTCGCCATTGCAGGCCGCGCTGATTAACGGCGCCACCTCGCACGCGCTCGATTACGACGACGTGAACCTCGCCATGAACGGCCATCCCACGGCGGCGGTATTGCCCGCCATATTGGCGCTGGCGGAAACGCGCAACAGCAGCGGCTCTGAAATGATAGCGGCGTTCATCGCGGGTTACGAAACCGCGGCGCGCGTCGGCTTGCTGGTCGCGCCGGGACACTACGCGCAAGGCTTTCACGCCACCTGCACCCTGGGCGTCATCGCCGCCGCCGCCGGCTGCGCGCGCCTGCTGCGGCTTAACCTGAACGCCACAGTTCGCGCCATCGGCATCGCCGCCACTCAAGCCTCGGGACTCAAGGGACAATTCGGCACGCAGTGCAAACCATTTCACGCCGGCGTTGCGGCGCAAAACGGCCTGCGCGCGGCGCTGCTGGCGGCGCGCGGCATGGAAAGCCGCACCGATGTGCTGGAATGCCGTAGCGGATTCGCCGCCACGATGAGCTCGGACTTCCATCCCGAGATTGCGCTGGCCGATCCCCAACGCTATTTCATCCGAGACAACCTGTTCAAATACCACGCAGCCTGCTACGGCACGCATTCCAGCATCGAGTGCGCGCGTCAACTGCGCGCAAAGCACGCGCTTACGCCCGATGTGATCCAGCGTGTGATCGTGCGCGCGGCGCCCGGCGCCGACGCCATGTGCAACATCCCGAATGCGCGCACCGGCCTGGAGGCCAAATTCAGCCTGCGCTTCACCACCGCCGCCGCGCTCTTGGAGCGCGACACCGCCGACCTCGCCACCTACAGCGAAGCTGTCTGCGCCGATCCCGCGCAGGTGACGATGCGCGACAAAATCACCGTGGAACTCGTCAGCAGTTGGCCGCAACATGCCGTGAAGGGCGAAGTCATCATCGACACCACCAATGGCCGGCGCCTGCAAGCCAGCCGCGACGCTGGCATCCCGGACACCGATCTCACCGCGCAAGGCAAACGGCTTGACGACAAGTTCGACACGCTGGCGGGGCGTGCGTTGAGCGCGGCGCGTGTGAAAACGTTGAAGGGCGTACTTGACCGGCTGGAAAGTGTGACGGCGAAGGAATTGATGGACGCATGCGGGCGGTGATCTTTAGCAGTCGGTCTGTGCCCTTAAAGCGGTGTTCGGCTGCGGCCGTAAAATTTGAACGTCGGAAATAGACCCAAGTCGTAAGTAGCGAGAGTTGGTAAGCGAACGTTCAACGGTTGACCAACACTACAAGGAGCGCAGCGGATTGGTGGGTCATCACTCTCCCATAGCCCGTCTTGCGGTACCCTGCACATGCGCTACACTTGCTCTCTGCAAAACTGAAACCTTTGCATGTGACGTAATTGAATGCTGAGCATCTCAATTTCTCACAGGCTGATTGAATCACATCGCACAAACGAAATTCTGCGGTAACATTACATGACGACTAAGAGCCGAAGGACTTTCAATTCTAGCAGCCTGTCGGACTTTGCCTCAACCGACCAAGAAAGGATAAATTTTTCAATGCAAAAGTATCCGACAAAGGTGCTCAAACGTATCAGAATGTCCGGTGTGCGCTGCATTAAACAGCGAGCAAACGGACGTGTGGAAGTTCATTGCGCGCATCACTTGTCGAATCGTGCGAAGCTTTTTCGTTAAGTCGGACAGGCTGCTAGAGTTCTTTGCATCGCGGAGAGGTGGAGGATCGAAAAGGGGCCATGGTTCGTAATTGGGAGATAGTTTGCAATTTATTACTGACGCTTGAAGAAAAGCAAATAACGCATGCTTTTATTGCGTATATTGGAGTGATATGAGGATAGGCACGATTACTCCAATCGCAGAGGCAGCTTTCGTGCAGCAAGAATTAAAAAATATCAATTCTACAATTGGCCGATTACAGGCATACCGATCGGACAATGCCCATCAGATAAAATCGCAACATTGTAGTTAGTCATAAAACCAACGCGCGCATCTACTCCCCCTGTATCTTCGCCGCCTTAATAATTTTTCGCCCAACGCACCAATTCTTTTTGCAGCAGCGCCGAAAATTGCTCCGGCGTCGAAAGCCCCACCTCCCCGCCCTGCTGCGCGAACCGGTCGCGCAATTCGGCGGTGGCGAGCGCCTTACCTACGCTCTGATTCAGCTTGGCGATGATCCCCTTTGGCGTGGCGGCGGGGGCGAGCAGGCCGTACCAGGTGCTGTATTCGTAGCCCGGCACGCCGGTATCCGCGATGGTCGGCACGTCGGGCAGCATCGGCGTAGGCCTGGCACCCGAGACGCCCAGCGCGCGCAGGCGAATGGATTTGATGTGGCCTATCGCCGACACCACGGGAACGATCATCATCTGCACCTGCCCGCCCACCGTATCGATCAGCGCGGGGCCGCCGCCTTTTTAAGGGATCAGCGTGCCTTTTACGCCGGCCATGTCCTCGAACAACGCCACCGCCAGATGCAACGTGCCGCCCACGCCCGCGCCGTAATTCAACTGGCCGGGCTTGGCTTTCATCAGTGCGATCAGTTCCTTCACGTTTTTGGCCGGCACTGCCGGATTCACCACCAGCACGCTCGGCGTCGCGCCGATCAGGCTGATAGTGGTGAGGTCTTTCAGGTTGTCGTAGGGCACTTTCGGATACAGCGCCGGGATATACGCGAGCGCACTGCTCATCATCAGCAGGTTGTAGCCGTCGGCGGACGCCTTGGCGGCGATGTCGATGCACACCGTGCCGCCCTCGCCGCCCGCGCCGCTGCGATTGTCCGCGATGAACTGTTGTTTGTATTCCTCGCCAAGTTTCGCGCCGATGAATCGCCCGACAACATCCACGCCGCCGCTGGGCGCATACGGTATCAGCACGCGCACGGGTTTGGCGGGGTACGGTGGTGCCACAGGCTGTGCATGACACAACGCCGGAGAAATCAGCGTGGCGACAGCCAGCCGTAGCGTCTCTGCGGATATTTTCACACCCCCTCCCCTTGATGCTGGTCACTGCGGCGCATGTTAACCGAGTACGCCAATGCAAACGGGACGCCGAAGCGTCCCGCGTCCCACATCCGCCACCACCGAATATAGTTCAGCCTTTGGCGTTGCTCTTATTTTTCGCTTCCAGCGATTTGATCAGGCCGTCGATGCCCGAACGGGTGATCTCGCTGTTGAAGGATCCGCGATAGTTGGTCACTAGACTCAGGTTTTCGACCACCACGTCGTACACCATCCAGCCGCCGGCGCCTTTGGCCATGCGATAGTCGATGGCGATCGGCTTGCGTCCGGATTCCTTGATCTGCGTTTTTACGGTCACCTCGTCGTCGGCTGGCTTGACCGGCGCGGGGCGCACGTCAACGGACTGATCCGGTGCTGCTGATTGCGACAATGCGGTGGTATAGGTCGTTACCAGCAGCGAACGGAACGCGTTCTCCAGCGATTTTTGTTGCGCGGGCGAGGCCTCGCGCCAATGGCGGCCCACCGCCAGCCGCGTCATCGCCTGGAAATCAAAATTCGGCAGCACTTTTTTCTCCACCACCTCATTCAAAGCGCGTTTGTCCTTGGTGGTTTTGATCACCCCCAGCACTTCATCAACGGTGGATTTCACCAAGGCATCCGGCGCGGCTTGTTTGCGCGCGGCATCGGCGGCAACGGCGGCAACGGACACAGGCACGGCAGGCTTGGCTGCGGGTGCAACGGCAGCCGACTTTGCGGCCGCGTCAGGCGCAGGCGTGGTTTGCGCATGCGCCGCAGTGGCCAGACACATCGCGCCGAACAGGGTGGTGAATTTTTTCATCTTCCAGTTTTCTTGTTGTGGATTAACGCCAGCGCCGCACTTCACGACACCCCAGCGTTAGTCGCTGATTCATTAACGCAGTTCCGCCCGCTTGGTTACAAGGGTGGCCTATTCTGCCTAAAATAAAATACTATTTAAAAACAAATGCTTATATGACGACTCTATTGACAGGAAGCCGCGTGCGCTCCGCCGTTACAAAACTTTTACGCGTCAAGCCTTGCGCGGTTGCTCCACCACCGGCGCCACGCCGCTCACGCCCTTGTGCCGCAGCCACATCAGCCACAGCGTAAAGCCCATCGCCAGCAGCAAAAATGGAATCGTGCCGTAGTTCACCGCGTGCCAACCGCTGGCGTGCAACAGCATGCCCGACGACATCGACGAAATCGCCATGGTGATGAACACCATCAAGTCGTTCGCCGCCTGCGTTTTGGCGCGCTCGGCGGGCGTGTGGCACTCGGTAAGCAGCGCCGAGCCGCCGACATACATAAAATTCCAGCCGATGCCGAGCACAAACAACGCCAGCCAGAAATTAATCACCCCGGTGCCCGCCAGCGCGCACAGCACCGCGCCGAACAACAGCACGATGCCGGCGAGGATCACTTTCAGCACACCGAATTTCTGAATCAGCGAACCGGTAAAAAACGACGGCCCGTACATGCCCAATACGTGCCACTCCAGCACAAACGCCGCCGAGTTGAAATGATGATGGTGCGCATGCATCGCCAGCGGCGTGGAGGTCATAAACAGATTCATGATGCCGTACGACAGCGCCCCCGACAGCGCCGCCACGATAAACACTGGCTGGCGCATGATCTCGCGCAACGGACGTCCGCCTTCCTTGCGCTCTTTTTGCGACAACTGCGGGATTTCCAGACGCGTCAGCACCAACGCGGCGATCATGCACACCAGCATCAGCGACAAATACGACCCCAGAAACATGTGATCCGCGAACAAATCCTTGGTACGCTTGGCCATCTCCGGCGCAACAAATCCGCCGACAATACCACCCGCCAGCGTGAGCGAAATCGCCTTGGCGCGAAAGCTCGGCTCGGCTGCATCGGCGGCGGCAAAACGGTAATACTTGCCGAACGCGGTGTAGCTGCCCATCACCGTCATGCCGACACACAGCAGCCAGAAATTCGCCAGATAAATCGCCAGCGCGCACAACGCCGCGCCCAGCACGCCGATGGCGGTGCCCGCCTGAAACCCGTTGCGCCGGCCGACAGCCTTCATCAGCATCGATGCGGGAAAGGTGGTCAGCGCCGAACCGATCACATAACAAGTGAGCGGCACCGTCGCAAACGCAGTGTTCGACGCCAACGCCACGCCCGCCAGCCCGGTAATCAAAATCAGCGTCACGCCGCCGGTTTGCAGCGTGGCCTGACAAGCAGAGAGCACGAGAACGTTGAGGTGTTGTTTTTCCATCACGGTAAACTCATTCAGCCTTGATTCCGGCAGCCTTCACCACCCCACCGATGCGCGACATGTTCGCGCGAATGTAATCGCCAAACTCCGCCGGCGTGCCGCCGATCAACGCAAACCCCAGCGCCGACAAGCGCTCCTTGGTCTCCGGCAAACGCGTCACGCGTAGCGTCTCTGTGTTCACACGCGCCACCGCATCCGAGGGCGTGCCCACCGGCAGCAAAAATCCGGTCCACGAATCAAAGTCATACCCCGGCACACCGGCTTCGGCGACGCTCGGAATATTCGGCGTGGCGGCGATGCGCTTGGCGCCGGTAGTAGCGAGAATGCGCAGCTTGCCGCTGCCGGCATGCGGCAGCGCGGTGGCCAGCCCCGGCACCATCATCGGCACCTGGCCGGCGAGCACATCGTTGAACGCCGCCGCCAAACCCTTATACGGCACGTGCAGTATGTTGATGCCCGTCATCATTTTCAGCATTTCCATCGGGATATGCTGCGCACTGCCCACGCCGCCCGACGCGTAATTCAACTGGCCCGGCCGCGCCTTGGCAAACGCAATCAACTCCTTGACGTTGTTCACCGGCACCGACGGATGCACCGCGAGGCAGTTATTGATTTCCGCGGCCAGCAACACCGGCGCGAAATCTTTGAGCGGATCGTACGGCAGCTTGAGATAAAGATGCGGATTGATCGCCAGCGTGGCGACATTACCCATGCCTATCGCGTAACCGTCGGGCGCGGCACGCGCAATCACCTCCATGCCGATAATGCCGTTGGCGCCCGTGCGATTATCCACTACTACTTGCTGCTTCCACTGCTCCGACATTTTTTGCGCGTAGTGCCGCGCCAGCACATCGACCGCGCTGCCAGGGGCAAAGGGGAGGATGAGGCGGACGGACTTGGCGGGGTAGGGTTGCGCGGATGCGGTTGATGCAAATAGTGCAGTCGCAAACACGCATGCCGTTAGAACAATTGCGCGACGATTCATGGTTTTCTCATCATTCTGTTTCATTGGAATTTCAGGCAGCAACAAACCACACCCGTCGTTCCCGCGCAGGCGGGAACTCATAACACAGTGCCACTTGAGATACACCGTCCCCAACCTACCTTCTCCCGAGAGAAGGGGATACCCGCCTGCGAGGGAATGACGAAGTTAGTTTTGCATTTCACTGTTTAATCCATTGCGGCTGTAATTTTGCAGCCAATACCAACGACTGCCACAGCGTCTACGACCCCGCAATCGTAACCCCGCCATCCGCCACGATCATCTGCCCGGTCACAAACGACCCGGCCTCCGCCGCCAGAAACACCGCCACGCCGCCGATATCCTTGGGTTCGCCAATACGCCGCAGCGGCGTCGACGCCTCGCGTGATTGACGCCGCGCGTCATCCGACCACAGCGCCTTGGCGAAATCCGCTTTCACCAGACCCGGCGCGATGGTGTTGACGCGTATGTTCTTCGGCCCCCATTGCACGGCCAGCGCGCGCGCCAAGCCCGCTTCCGCCGCTTTCGACGTGCCATACAGCCCCAGCACCTGACTGCCGCGCAGCGCGCCAATGCTGGAAATAATAATCATCGAGCCGCCTTCGCTGCGTACGCCCATCGCCGGCAGCACCATGTTGGCGAGCCAGAACACGCTTTTCACATTGGTCTGCATGATTTTATCGAACACTTCGTCGGAGGCCGTCGTGAGCAGGCCAAAATGCGGGTTCGACGCGGCGTTGCATACCAGGCTGTCGATGCGGCCCCATTTTTTCATCACGGTGTCCACGAGATTCTGCGCCGCCGCCTTGTCACCCACGTTGCACGGCACCGCCAGCGCCTCTTGTCCGCGCGCGGCGAACTCCGCCGCCACCGCATCGCATGCATCGGCCTTGCGGCTGGAGATCACCACCTTGGCGCCGGCGTTGGCCATTTCCTCGGCGATGGATTTACCGATGCCCTTGGTGGAACCGGTGATAAGTGCGACCTTGCCTTTGAGACTGAACATGTTTGCTCCTGTTAAGACGAAATTGAGACAAAAAAATTAAATGATGGCGGTGATTACTCCGCTGGCACACCCGCATCCCGGATGACCTGCGCCCAGCGCACTATCTCCGATTTCAGCAGCGCGCCCAATTCCGCCGGCGTGGTGGGGGATGCGTCGGCGCCATGCTCCGTCAGGCGCTTTTGCGTATCCGCCGCGTTCAGTCCTTTTACCATATGCGCGTTCAGGGTTGCGATCACGTGGCGCGGCGTGGCTGCGAGCGCGAACATGCCGAGCCAGCCGGTGACTTCGTAACCCGCGATGCCGGATTCGATAAACGTGGGCACGTCGGGTAACTGCGGATTGCGTTTCTCCGAGGGGATGCCCAGCGCGCGCACGCGGCCCGCCCGGATGTGCGGCATGTTGGCCGGCAGGTTGTCGAACATCCCGGGAATTTGCCCGCCCAAGAGATCGGTCAACACTTGCGCGCTGCCCTTGTACGGCACATGCACGATGTCGATGCCCGCGAGCTTTTTGAATAACTCCATCGACAGATGCGGCACCGCGCCCACGCCCGACGAGCCGTAGCTCACCTTGCCGGGATTCGCCTTCGCGTGGGCGATAAATTCCTGCACGGTCTTGGCGGGAAACGCATTGCTCACCACCAGCACATTGGGCATTTTCGCCAGCAGCGTGATCGGCGCGAAATCGCGCAGCGGCACATACGGCAAATGCTTGCGCAGCGCGGGGTTAATCGCCAGGGTCAGGCCCGCGTGCATCAACGTGTAGCCGTCCGGCGTGGCGCGCGCCGCAGTTCGGCGGCTATGGTGCCGCCCGCGCCGGGACGGTTTTCCACCACCACCTGTTGCCCGATCAGTTCCGTCAGCTTGACGGCTGCCGTGCGCGCGATCAAATCAGTCGAGCCACCGGGCGGAAAGCCCACGATGTAGCGGATTGGCCGGGAAGGGAAAGCCTGCACCGCGCCCGGCGCGGCGGCGGGGGGG
>CAWUUY010000446.1:0-5802 GCA_963924885.1 uncultured Burkholderiales bacterium
GGGTGGGAGTCATCTCGCTTTTCGCGGTCGGCACCGAAGGCGGGATAGCTTCCGCCCTAGTTCTCAGGCATTTTCGTAACGTCTCTGGTTTATGCGTCGAAGTAAGAAACCATCTTCATTTTCTACAAGTTGGTCATAATCGACTGCATCTCTCAGTGCATGTATTAGAGATGCCACATCACCTTCTTGCATTGCTGCGTTAATATCGTATGGTCCCCCGATCATTTCGGCATGCGCCGCGTTTATAAATTCCTGAAGTGCTCTCCAGAAATTCGCCTCGTCTTCCTTTGAGAAGTTTCCTAGGCCTATTGATTGAAGGCGCGATTTGAGATCCAAATGTGAGACGAGCTTGTGCCTTGCGTCAATTATCAATTTTTGGAATTTCATCAATTCTGTATTCTTTGAACGAAGAATCTTTCCCGTTTCTTCACTCCAATCCATACTCCAAATGAAATTGGTGGTGAGATTATTTTTGTCTTTTCCCGATGAGGCAGGATCGGTTAATTTGCACTGTTGAAGCAAGATGTATTCGATAAGTATGAGGTTGATGTCGTGAAAGAAAATATTTGCCACGTCTGACAAAAGAGCAGTTCTGTCCGTATTGGTTTCAAAGAGGTCTGCGAAGTGTGTTCGGATTGATCGCACCCACACACATTCGTCACAAAATGCTTCAACTACTTCGCGTTGATTTTCCATGGGTGATGGCTGTTATTTGAAGTTACTTTTAAAACCCGTACAGCGCCGCCTGCCCCAACCCCGCAATAGCCTGCGAAGCCCTCAACAAACAAACCTGATTCGTCCCATCCGAGTGCAAAAAGCTCGACGCATCGCGGAGATATTTCTCCACCGGATGCTCGTGCATGATCGACGCGCCGCCCAAGATTTCACCGGCGAGCCGCGCGCATTCGAACGCGGTTTCTGAAGCGTTGACCTTGGCGAGCAAGCCCAGCGCGCGCGCTTCGGGTTGCTTGCGGTCGGCAAGCCACGCGGCTTTCCAGATTTGCAGTCTTGCGGCGTCGAGTTTCATTGCCATGGTGCCGAGCATCATCGCCACCGCTTGCTGTTCGACGATGGGTTTGCCGCCTTGAAAGCGCTTTTTGGCGTAGGCGAGCGCGTATTCGTAGGCGGCGCGTCCCACGCCGAGCGCGGTGGCGGCGGCTTCGGCCTTGCTGCCCCACATGTAGTCGCTGCGCAGCCGTCCCAGCAAACCTTCGCCCACCAGCATGTTGGTTGCCGGCACGCGGCAGTTTTCAAAATGAAAGGTGCCGTTGGTGGCCAGGCGCTGGCTGCTTTTTTCGTGAAAGAACCCGGCGCGAAAACCCGGCGTGTCGGACGGCACGATAAAAATGCTGCCGCCTTCACGCAGCGTCTTTTTCGTATCGGTGCGCGCCACCACAAAATACAGTTTGGCCATTGCGCCGTTCGACACATACCGCTTGGTGCCGTTCAACACGTAGTGATCGCCGTCGCGCACGGCCGTGGTTTTGAAATCGATATCGGGTGAATCGTAATAACCCTGATGATCCGAACCCGCGCCGGCTTCGGTGATGCCGATGGCGGTCGTGGCCTCAGGGTCGGCGACAAATTTCGGAATAAAGCGCTGTTGCTGCTCGGCGTTCATCGCCTCGCCGAACAGGTTCGCCATTTTCCAGCACTGATCCATGATGACCGCGAAGCCGAGATCGCCTACCGCGAGTTCTTCGCCCACCAAACACATGGTGAAAATATCGCACTCGGCGCCGCCGAATTTTTTCGGCACGCCCATCGTTCTGATCCCTTGTTTGTCGGCCTCGCGGATCCAGTCCCACGGTATGCGGTCAGTGGCGGCGGGCAGCCGGTCGCGGCGCATCACGTCGGGCTTGATGAGGTTTTCGGTGAAGTCACACGCGAGATTGCGCCAGCGTTGTTGTTCGGGGGTGAGATTGAAGTCCATGGAAACAGCTCTCGTGGTTGTTATGTAAGTATTTGTTTTTATTGAAGTATTTTTGTATTTGTAACAGGGGTTCATTATACTCGTGGATCGTTTGGATTATCCACCGCTGACGGGGACGCTATGCAAAACAACCTCACCCAAATCTTCGCGCAATTTGCGTGCGAACTGCGCTGCGATGCGATCACAGCCGATGCGCGCGAACGCTGCAAGGACCTGCTGCTCGATGCCTTTGCGTGCGCGTTGGCGGGTTACGCGGGCAAGGACGCGCCCAAGGTGGCGCGCTTTGCCGCCGCGCTGGGTCAATCGCCGGAAAGCAGCGTCATCGGCGGCGCGCGGCTGACCTTGCCTGGCGCCACCGCGCTGAACGGGTTTTTGATTACCCCGGTGTCGATGTGCGATGTGTATCGTCCGACCGCTACGCATTTGCAGCCGGTGGTAATTCCGCCCGCGCTGGCGATTGCCGAGCGCGATGATCTGGGCGGCGCGGATTTGCTCGCGGTACTGTGCGCGGGCTTCGAGGTCACCACGCGCATCGGCGCGGGCCTCGACTACCCGGCGTTTCGCGCGCGCGGTTGGCACGGGCCGGGTGTCATCGGGCCGTTTGGCGCGGCGGCGGCCGTGTGGCGTTTGCTGCATTTTGACACGGACAAAATGGCGAAGGCCTTTGGCCTTGCGGGTAGCCAAGCCGCCGGCACGTTTGCCGCATGGGGTACCTCGTCGGTGAAGTTTCACCAGTTTCGCGGCGAACTGTTGGGGCTGATGGCGGCGCTGCGGGCACAGGAGGATTTTGCCGCGACGCGTGAGTTTCTTACCACCCCCGACTGCGGGTTTTATCCGACCTATAGCGGCGCCGCGCCCACTGCCGCCGCCACCGAAGGTCTGGGCCAACGCTGGGAGCTGGAACAAATCGCGTTGCGGCCCTGGCCCACTTCGGCGGCGAATCAAGCGTTTGTCAGCGCGCTGTTCGAACTGATTCAACGGCACGATGTGAAGCCGGGCGATGTGCGCCGCATGCGTATTCATTTAAGCAAGTCATCGTACGACGCGTATGTGAACCGGCGCACCATCAACGGCAAGTGGGAGGCCTCCGGTTCGGTTTATTACACTGCGTCGGTGGTGCTGCACGACCGCGAGCTATGGATGGATCAGTTCGAGCCGGCGCGGTTTAATGATCCGGCGGTGCGGCGCTTTGCATTGGAGCAAATCGAACTTGTCGAGGATGCGTCACTAAGTGGCGTGCAGGCCGTGGTTGAACTGGTTACCACGGCGGTTGCAACGCTCACCGCGAGCTGCGATGAACCCAAGGGCACGCCGCAAAACCGCATGACACGCGCCGCGATCGAAGCGAAGTTTCGGCGGGGCGCGCAGGGGCGTTTGAGTGACGCGCGGGTGGATGCGGTGATTGCTTTTGTGGCTCGGCTGGAGGAATTGAAGTCGGTGCGTGAATTGATGGCGTTATTGCGCGCGGCGTAGCTTCAGCCACTTGTAAAACGCCACGCCCATCCACACCGTCTCCACCACCCCAAACGGCCACGCGCCCTGCAAAAATCCATACACGGAACCCAACCCGCATGCCGCCGCGAAACCCAGTGTGTACCACGGGTTGCGTGACTCCAGCGCGTAGCAAACCATCATTGCGGTGACGGCGAAAAGGCCAAAGATCGTGAGGGCATCCATGATGTGGCGATTGTGCATCATCCGGGGGCGGACTGAGCAGCCGTCATGCGTATTGCCTTCTTTATAATAGCGGGATGAGAAAACTCCGTCACGTCATGCCGTGCGTGGCCAGCTTGGCGCTGCTGCCATCGTCTGCCGAGGCACAGGTATTTCCGCAAAAAGCCATTCGCATCGTGGTGCCGTTCACCGCCGGCGGCGCGTCGGACATCATCGCGCGCATGGTCGCGGCGGACTGGACGGACACCTTCGGACACAATGTGATGGTGGATAACCGCGGCGGCGCGGGCACGGTGCTCGGCACCGAGATCGTCGCGCGCGCGCCCGCCGACGGACATACGCTGCTGGTGAATACGCCGTCGTTCACCATCAACGGCGGCGTGCGCAAGCTGCCGTATGACTCGATGAACGATTTCGCGCCGGTAGGGTTGATCGCGGTTACGCCGCTGATGCTGGTGACGCATCCTTCGTTGCCGGTGAAGAATATGAAGGATCTGATCGCGCTCGCGCAAAGCCGGCCCGGACAATTGATTTATGCCTCGTCGGGGCAGGGCAGCCCCACGCACATGGGTATGGAGCTGCTGCGTTTTTCGGGTGTGCGTATGACGCATGTGCCTTACAAGGGCGCGGCGCCCGCGCTGGTGGATGCGGTGGGCGGCCACGTGCAACTGATGCAGACCAGCATCATCGTCGTCAAGCCGCACACTGCCAGCGGGCGGTTGCGCGCAATAGCAGTCACTACGGCACGCCGCACAGCGGCTATGCCCGAAGTGCCGACTATCGGCGAAACAATTGCGGGTTACGAAGTGCTGAACTGGTGGGGACTGATGGCGCCCGCAAAAACACCGGCGGGCGTGATCGAGCGACTGAATACCGAGGTGGCGAAAGTAATGGCGAAGAGCGCCAACCACGAACGGCTGAGTGGCGAAGGTGTTGAAGCAGCGTCCGGCACACCGATGGAATTTGCCGCGATGCTGCGTAACGAGATCGCCAAGTGGGGAAGGGTCGGCAAGGAAGTCGGTTTGAAGCTGGATTAAAAATAGTAATAAAAACAAATACTCAGGACAATGACACTTCACACGCTGTTTAATCCCCGATCCATCGCCATCATCGGTGCGACGCAGGACACGCGCCGCGCGGGCGGGCAGCCGCTGTATTCGCTGACGCATCTAGGCTATGCGGGCAAGGTGTTTGCGGTGAATCCGCGCTACGGCGAGATCGAAGGCCGGGCTTGTTATGCCAGTGTGGATGCAATGCCCCAATCTTGCGATCTGGCGGTGATTGCCGTACCCGCCGCCGAAGTGCCGGGCGCTATCGAGGCGTGCGGCAGGAAAGGCATTCCTTACGCGGTGATCCTGAGCGCGGGGTTTCGCGAAATCGGCGCGCGCGGCGCCACGCTGGAGGCGCGCTTGCAGGCAGCGTTGCAGGCTTCGGGTGTGCGCGCGGTGGGGCCGAACTGTATCGGCATGATGAATCTGCGCAGCCGCGTGTTCGCCGGTTTCGGCGCAGCGTTTCGCAAGCATGATTGGCGCGGCGGACCGGTGGCGATGATTTCGCAGAGCGGCGGGTTCGCGTATTCAATCATGACGTACTGCGAAGAGGCGGGCATCGGCTTTGACCACATGGTTTCCACCGGCAACGAGAGCAGCCTCACCACGCTGGATTTCATCGAACATTTTCTGGAAGACGAACAAACCCGCCTGATCGCGGTATACATGGAAGGCATCAACGACGGCAAGCGGCTGCGCGCGCTCGGCCGGCGTGCGCTGGAAACTGGCAAGCCCATCGCGGTGTGGAAAGTGGGCAACAGCCGCGCCGGCAGCCGCGCGGCGGTGTCGCATACCGCGAATCTTACCGAGGAATACGACTGGTATCGCGACGCGTTTCGCGAGGGGGGCTTTGTCGAGATACGCGAGATTTACGATTTGATCGACTGCGCGCGCGTGTTTCGGTCGAGCAAGCGCCCGCGCGGCAATCGCGTGGCGATCGTCACCACCAGCGGCGGCGCGGGCGTGCTGCTGGCCGACGCCTGTGAACAGGCGAACCTCTCGTTGCCGGACATGGCCGCGCCGACGCTGGCGGCGTTAAAACCGTTGCTGCCGGATTTTGCCTCGACCGCAAATCCGATCGATGTCACGGCGGGCATTGCGCAAAAAGAAGCGGCGTTCAGCGCGGCCACGCAGGCCGTGCTGGAT
>CAWUUY010000447.1:0-4070 GCA_963924885.1 uncultured Burkholderiales bacterium
GATATCGCGGGCAAGGCTGGCATCGCCGTTGAGCAGCACGCGCGCACCGTGGCCGTGCGCGAGATCGATGACTCCCTTCGCAAACTTTGCCATTGCCGGCGCTGGCATTTCTTTTTCGCGGATCTGTATCAGCTTCAACCCGCCTTCCAGCGCGTGCCGCAGGCCCATCATGAAAGGTTCGACGCCCATGGCACTCGCCTGCGTGATGCCATAGACCGGCGGTAGCGCCAGCGCACGCAATATCGGGCCATTGGCGGGCAGAATCGGCGCCACGGTTAAGGCCGTCGATGCCTGCCAGGAAAATTGCTGGCCTTCGCGCCCGTGCGGCTCGCCACGCCAGCGATAAATACGGAAAAATCGCAGCCGCACATCGGCATGTGCGTAATCGAAATCGCGCGTGAGCCACGGGCAAACCGCATCTGCATCCACATCAATGCCAAGCTCCTCGTGCAACTCGCGGCACATGGCATCGGCGGCGGATTCACCGGGTTCAACCTTACCGCCGGGAAACTCCCAATAGCCCTCGTAGGCCTTGCCGGGCGGACGCTGCGCCAGCAGAAATCGCCCAGCGTCGTCGTGAATAACCGCAGCGGCGACTTCGATGCGTCTTCTACCCTGAACCGTAGCGCCGGCAACCGGGGCACTCGAACTCACTTCCGCCTGCTTCGCTTCAAGTGTACCCTTGTTGCGCCTTCCGCCTGCTTCGCTTCAAGTGTGCCCTTGTTCATCCTTTGCTTGCCCGCCCAGTCGCGCGCGAACTGCCACGCCACGCGCCCGCTCCTTGAACCGCGCTGCAACGCCCATTGCAGCGCCGCCTGCTTAATCTCCGGCGACTGCGTGCGAGCGACGTTCAAATGCGCCAGCCACACCGCGACGATAGTCAGATACTCGTCCTGATCGAACGGATAGAACGACGCCCACAAACCAAAACGCTCCGACAGCGATACTTTTTCTTCGGACGTTTCACCGGGATGTATTTCTTCACCGACGTGTTTGTATTCGAGATTTTCCTGCATGAACTCCGGCATCAGGTGCCGGCGATTCGAGGTGGCGTAGATCAAACAATTATCGGAAGCCGCCGCGATCGAGCCGTCCAGTATCACCTTGAGCGCCTTGTAACCCGGTTCGTCGGCCTCGAACGACAGATCATCGCAATACAATACAAAACGCTCGGGCCGCTTGCAAATCAGCTCGACGATTTCCGGCATATCGATCAAATCCTGCTTCTCGACTTCGATCAGGCGCAATCCGCGCGGCGCGTATTTGGTGAGCAGCGCCTTGATCAGCGACGACTTGCCGGTTCCGCGCGCGCCGGTGAGCAACACATTATTGGCGGGATACCCTTCGACGAACTGCCGCGTATTTTGCTCCACCAGCGACTTCTGTTCATCAATGCCGCACAAGTCTTTCAACTGAATACGATGCACCTGACCCACCGGATGCAGCGCGCCGTGGCCGCCGGCCTTGCGCCAGCGAAAGGCGATCGATGCTTTCCAGTCCACCGGCGCCGCTTCGCCGGGCAGCAGTTTTTCCAGCCTCGCGGCCAGCGATTCCGCCCGCGCGAGTAATTGACTTACGTCGGTCATTTTAAGTAAATATATGTTTTTAAAAGATATTTTAACTACGGTAATCCGCATTGATACTCACGTAGTCGTGCGACAAATCGCACGTCCACACGGTTGCCGACACGCTGCCGCGATTGAGCGCCACGCGCACGGTGATTTCCGCCTGCTTCATCACCCGCTGGCCATCCGCCTCCTGATAGCCCGCATAACGTCCGCCATTTTTGGCCACCAGCACGTTGTCCAGATACAGATCGATCTTGTCCGCATCGAGGTCATGGATGCCCGCATAACCCACTGCCGCGAGGATACGGCCCAAGTTGGGATCGCTCGCAAAGAATGCCGTCTTGGTCAGCGGCGAATGCGCAATCGCAAACGCCACCTTGCGGCACTCGTCTTCGCTCTTGCCGCCTTCGATGCGCACGGTGATGAATTTGGTGGCGCCTTCACCATCGCGAATGATCGCCTGCGCCAGCTCGATGGCAATCGCCTTCACCGCATCCCGAAAAGCCGCGTACTCTGCGCTATCAGCGCTGGTAATTTCCGCCATCGCGGCCTTGCCGGTGGCGATCAGCATAAATGAATCATTGGTGGAGGTGTCGCCATCCACCGTGATGCAGTTGAACGAATGTTGCGCGGCGTACGCCACCGCGCGCTTGACCAGCGGTAAACTCACGCGCGCATCGGTCGCCACATACCCCAGCATGGTCGCCATGTTCGGATGGATCATGCCGGCGCCCTTGGCAATGCCGGTCACGGTGATTTTTGCGCCGCCCACGTCGAAACGGCGCGACGCCGCCTTGGGCACGGTGTCGGTGGTCATGATCGCCTGCGCGGCATTCGCCCAGTTCGCGGCCTTCAAGTCCGCCAGACAGTGCGGCAGACCCGCGATCACTTTCGCCACCAGCAGCGGTTCCATGATAACGCCGGTCGAAAACGGCAGCACTTGCGCGGAAACACACCCCATGAGTTCCGCCAGTGCAGCGCAGGTTTCACGCGCGTGTTTGAGACCATCGGCGCCGGTGCCCGCGTTGGCGCAGCCGGTGTTGACCACCAGCGCGCGCGTGGATTTATCCGGGTCGAGCCTGGACAAATGCTGGCGCGCCACCACCACCGGCGCGGCACAAAAGCGGTTCTGCGTGAATACCCCCGCCACGCGCGCGCCGTCGTCAAGGCGTATCACCAGCAAATCCTTGCGCCCGGGCTTGCGGATGTTCGCTTCGGCGACGCCGAGCGTCACGCCGTCTACCGGCAGCAATGCATCGGGATGGGGGGCAGACAGATTGACGGGCATGACGCGGCTCCGATCAAGAAGGGTTAAGAGCGCCTATGTCAACTTGCCGTGACACTGTTTGTATTTCTTGCCCGATCCGCACGGACATGGGTCGTTGCGCCCGACTTTTTCGCCGGGCCGGGTATAGGGTTGGGGTTGGGGCTGCGCCTTTTGCAGTTCCGCCTCCGCGGGCGTGTCGCCGGGAGGCGTTTCCGCGCCCGCGTCGCCAGCATCACTAAAGTCGGCATGCTGGTATTGCACGTTTTGCAGTTTTTCGTGCTCTTCGGCCGCCTTCAATTCATCCGCGCTGCGTATGCGCACCGTCATCAGTATCTTGGTCACCTCGGCCTTGACGGCGTCCAGCAGCAGCGCGAACAGCTCGAAAGCCTCGCGCTTATATTCCTGTGCCGGCTGCTTCTGCGCATAAGACCGCAGATGGATGCCCTGGCGCAAATGATCCAGCATCGACAAATGCTCGCGCCAATGCGTGTCTATGCTTTGCAGCATCAGGCCGCGCTCGTACTGCCGCATCGCCTGCATATCGACCAGCGACACCTTGTCGTTATAGGCTTTGTGCGCAGCCTCAACGAGGCGCGCTTGCAACGCATCTTCTTCCAGGCCCGGCTCGTCTTTCAGCCACTGCTGGATGGGCAGTTTCAACGTGAGTTCCGCATCGAGCGTGCGCTCAAGGCCGGCGATATCCCACTGCTCCTCCAGGCTCTCCGGCGGAATATGCTGGGCAATATAGCCTCTCACCACTTCTATGCGCATCGCGGTGACGGTCTCGGACATATCTTCCGCGTCCAGCAGTTCGTTGCGCTGCTGATAAATGACCTTGCGCTGATCGTTGGCCACGTCATCGTATTCCAGCAAATGTTTGCGGATGTCGAAGTTGCGTGCCTCCACCTTGCGCTGCGCGTTCTCAATCGAGCGGTTAATCATACCCGCCTCGATCGGCTCGCCCTCCGGCACTTTCAACCGCTGCATGATCGCCTTGACGCGCTCGCCGGCAAAAATGCGCATCAGCGAGTCGTCGAGCGACAGATAAAACCGGCTGGAGCCCGGATCGCCCTGACGCCCCGAGCGCCCGCGCAACTGGTTGTCGATACGCCGCGACTCGTGCCGCTCGGTACCAAGGATGTGCAGACCGCCGACAGCTACGACTTCGTTGTGTTCCTCGGCGACGACGCGTTTCGCTTTTACCAACTCAGCCTCAAACTGCTCAGGTGTCGCTT
>CAWUUY010000448.1:0-3310 GCA_963924885.1 uncultured Burkholderiales bacterium
CCCCCCCCCCCCCCCCCCCCGGCCCGATTGCCGAGCCGGAGGAGATATTCACAATTGACCCGCGCTTGAGTTTGATCATGCCGGGCAGCACCAACTGCGACAGCATGAACGGGCCATGCACATTGACCGCGAATGCCCTCACCCAATTCTTCACGTTGTAATCGATGATGGGCTTGTAGTAGGTGAGCGCCGCGTCGTTAACGAGTATGTCCACCGTGCCGTAGGCATCTTCGGCGGCCTTCACCAGCTTCTGGCAATCCGCTGCGTTGGAGACATCCACCGCGACCGCCATCGCCTCGCCGCCGGCATCCTTGATTTGTTTGACCGTGCCGGCCAGCGAGCCGGATAGCAGGCGATGATCCCCTTCGTTCAGCGTGCGCGCTGCGCACACAATGCGCGCGCCTTCCTTGGCAAATAGCTTGGCGATTTCCTCGCCGATGCCCCGGCTTGCGCCGGTAACAATAGCCACACGACTGTCTAGCTTGCCCATGCTGACTCCTGTGTTTTCGTTGCTCAGCGCGTAGGATGAGTGAAACCCATCGCAAACGCAATCTCACGTCGAGGGGTTAACGTAGTGCGGGCATCTGCGATCAATCGTTGCATTTTCTGGTGCGACAACTTGCGTCATGATGGGTTAAAGCCATCTTGCAAGAGATGGCTAAAAATCGACGCTGTGTTGGCGTTGGGCTTCGCAAGCCCGGCGCCAACCTGCGTGTTACGCGCCGCGTCAATCTTGCTTAACGCGGATTCTCAAAAAATACGTAGTTCGTTGAATAGTCGCTGATTTCAAAATAGACTTTTTTCTCGTTGCTGTCGGCGACCATATTTAGATTTTCGTCCAGCACGCCGTAGCCAAAGCGGTAAGGGCGCAGTTTATTGTCATCGGTGCCCAACGCTGTGCTGATTTTGTCAACCTTGAGGAGCCGGCGCACCACTTTGTCGCCCGCGTAGATTTCCAACACGCCGTTGGTGCCGGTGTAGTTCTGAATATCCCGGCTGATCTTGTTTTGTTGTTCCTGTGTGCAGCTTGCCAGCGCGAAAAAGGTGAAGAGTATCGCGAGCAGTGAGGCTGTCTTTTTCATAAGCGGTGTTTCGACCTTGGTCGTTGCAGAATCACTCAATAGTGCGAACTGAAACTGATCGCATCCCGCTTGACCAATTCTTCCAGATCGATATACGAGCGCTTGGTTTTCTTATCGACGGTGAATTGCAGCTTCTTGTTCGACTCGGTGGAGCCACGAATCGCCAGTAGTTCCAGTGATTCCTTCACTTCCCACTCGTGTGCGCCGGCGATGCCGGGCGGGCAATACAAGAACGAGCCGGCGCTGACTTCGAACTCTTTGCCCTCGATGTCGCGTACGGTGGCGTGGCCGGAGAGGATGTAATAGAACGCTTCTATTGGGTGCCAGTGCAGCGCCTCAATTGAACCCGGCGTGTAGCTGGCGTGGCCGACGCGCAGACGGTCGGTGGGGATTTCCGGACATCCGATAAGGCGGCGCATGCTTTGCTCGGGGATGACGCCTTCGGCGCCTTTGATTTGTTCGATGTTGACGACTTTGAGGGTGGATTTGACTTCCATGGCGAGGCTCCTTTTGCGGTTTGTGATTTGTGATTTATTTCTCAACCACTCCTCTGCCGTTCCCGCGCAGTCGGGAATGACGGTGAGAGTTTTGTGCGCTTGTTGGCTTGAGTAGTGTTGTCGCGACCGCTAAAAAGTTTAACCGAGTTTTGGCGCTGAACAAAAAGCGGGCCGCAGCCCGCTTGTGTATTTTATCTTGCCGGTAGCACTCAGCTCGCGTAGCTCGGATCGATCCGAGCTAATTTACGCAGCAGCGACGGCCACTCCAGCAAACCCCGCCGACGTTGCGCGCCGCTCTTGCTGAAGCCGGCGTAGGTGGATTGCACGACTTCATCGGGCGGCAACTGGATTTCGGTGCCGCAAGAGAGGGTCATTACCTGCAACTGGCAGGCGCGCTCCAGACGATAGTGGTTGTTGAAGCATTCGGGGATGGTGTCGCCGACGGTGAGCAGGCCGTGGTTGCGCAGGATCATCGCTTCGCAATCGCCTAGCGATTGCACCAAGCGCTCACGCTCGTCCAGCCGCAGTGCCGGGCCTTCGTAGTCGTGATACGCGATTTTGTCGAAACGCATGGCGCTTTGGGCGATGGGCAGCAGGCCTTGTTTGTGCGCGGACACCGACATGCCGGCCAGCGTGTGGGTGTGGATCACGCAATCGACATCGTGGCGCGCGCTGTGCACCGCGCTGTGGATGACGTAGCCCGCTTGATTCACGCCGTAGTCAGTGGCGTTGAACAGCACCTTGCCGTCGAGATCGATTTTAATCAGGCAGGAGGCGGTGACTTCCTCGTACAGCATGCCGTAAGGGTTGATGAGGAACTCGTTGTTGGTGCCGGGGATGCGCGCCGAGATGTGATTGGCGATCATTTCCACCATGTCGTACTCGGCCATCAGGCGGTAGCACGCGGCGAGGTTGACGCGGACTTCCCATTCTTCTTTGCTGACTTGTTGACGGACTGGTTTGCGAATTTGCATGGCGGGAGCGTTCATGGGGTACTCCTTTGCGATGGTGTATTTCACCCCCACCCCCATCCCCGCCTTACCTCTGAAGGGGAAGAGGCAGATGCGTGGCGGGGATATGGGTTCGGGTTCAGCCGGTCTTAACCGCCTTGCCCGCCGTGGTGCCCGACAGTCGCCCGAACACCGAGCCGGATGTCAGTCCGGTGCCGCCCGGATAGTTATGATAGAAAATGCCGCCGACTAATTCACCGGCAGCGTACAGCCCTTTGATCGGCTGACCGCTGGTGTCTTCTACCTGGCCTTCGGTCGCCGGATCAACGCTGATTTTCAAGCCGCCGAAGCTGAACGTCACGCCGCAGGTAACGGCGTAAGCCTCGAACGGGCCGGTGTCTATGGTGTTGGCCCAGTTGGTTTTGTTGATCGGCAGGCCTTCGGTGCGACGGCCGTCCTTGATCGCCATGTTGAATTCTTTGTCGTGCTTCACGGCTTTGTTGTATTCGGTGATCTCGCGCAGCGCGGCTTCTGCGTTCACACCGTCCATTTTCTTGCACAGTTCTTCGAGCGTGTTGGCGGTTACTTTGGTGACACGCTTGATACGGTACTCGTCGCGCAGCGCAGGGATGATTTTTTTGTCGAACACCTGCCACGCGAACATGCCGGGCTGGTTCAGAATAACTTTGCCGTACTTGGCGTAGGTGTAGTTGCGGAAATCAGCGCCTTCGTCGCAGAAACGTTTGCCGTCGGCGTTAATCATGATGCCCCACGGATAGCT
>CAWUUY010000449.1:0-5422 GCA_963924885.1 uncultured Burkholderiales bacterium
GGGACGGTTATCAACCACGATGGATTGCCCCAGACGCGGACGCAATTTTTCCGCCAGCAAGCGGCCTTGCAAATCGGGCGAGCCGCCGGGGAAAAACGGCACCACCAAGCGGATCGGGCGGCTGGGGTATTGCGTGGCGGGTTGCGCGTGGACATGCCCCAGTGTCAGCACTACACTGGCAAAAATTATGTAACTATATGTTTTTAAATGATATTTCATGTAGCGGCCCTCCTACGCACAACACTCGCAACACCAATCCTGTCATTACCGCGCAGGCGGGAATCCATAACACAGTGCCACATGTGACGGCTTATAGATTCCCGCCTGCGCGGGAATGACGAGGATACTTTTTCATTCTTTGGAAGCACGATGGATTCCCATCAACCCTTCAAGAAGTTTCCCGCAACCCAAAACCTACCCGAGCATCTTCACGATGTGCTCGATGTTCGCCTGATTCGGCTTCAACTCGCCGCGCTCAATGCGACGACACAACGCGACCACCGCATCATTCGCCGGCGTGGCGATATTTTTCTCGCGGCCCTTGCGCCCGATGTGGCCATTCAAATGTTCGGTCTCCGTTCTGCGGCCTTTCAAAAAATCCTGAAACACCACGCCGCGCGCGGTGCGCGAACCTTTTTTGCCCATGTGACCGAGGATCGTATACAGCAGCTTGTCGATAATTTTTTCTTCGGGGCCCATGAATTCTTCGGGACTCAAACCGAAAATCGCATCGAGTTGATAGCCGTGCGCCGCGCCCACGCGCATGGTCTCAGACGCCAGTTGCGCGCACAGCTTGACCACCTCGGGTATTTCCACCGCCTGCCACGACGATAAGCCCAGCGCGCCAAACGGCGCGAGGATCATTGAGCTATTCACCAGCTTGGTCCACTTCGCGCCTTCGATGTTGTCAGTGATGGTGATGGCGCCGGAGTGCTTCATCAGTTTTTCGATTTCGGTCAGGCGCGGGGTCACCCCGCCATCGAGCTCGCCCAGGCCAAACCAGGTGTGCGCCGGATCGGTGTTGCGCTGAACCACGCCGGGCGTAAACACTTCCGCCGACAGCTCCAGCACGCAACCCATCACGCGCGGCCTGCCGATGATGTCGATAATGTCGGCATTGTTCATGCCGTTTTGCGCGCCGACGATCATGCCGTCTTCCTTCAGATACGGCTTGATGAATTCACACAGCCAGCGCGTATCGTGTGATTTTGCCGTGAGCAGCACGATATCGAACTGGCGCTTGAGCGACGACAATTCGCACAAGTGATAGGCCTCTACCGGCGTGCGCAATTCCGAATCCGGCATTTTTACATGCAGGCCGTTGGCCTTCATCGCCTCGACATGCGCGGGCCATTGATCGACTAGCGACACGTTGTAGCCTGCAGGCGCGGCGTGCGTCATATCCGCGCCGATGCTGCTGCCGATGGCGCCGGTGCTCAGGATTGCAATTTGTTTTTCCATCTTGATTTCCCTGTTAATGGTTGCCTTCCAGCCAGCCCGGTACAGCAACGTAAGTGGTCATGATCTCGCGCGGACGCGCATCGCGATCCAGCGCCGCCACTTGGTCCAGCACAATCGACAAAGTGGCGGCAGGCAAGGCATCGGCTACGGTATCCCTGAACAACGCGGATAACTCATCCCACGTCATGCGCCGGTGCGGGCTGCCGCGCGGATGCGGCTCGCGCGCTTCCAGTGTTTTGCTGTTGGCGAGTTTGATCGTCACGCGCGACGGCACTTCCTCGGTGTTGGTGCCGGCTTCGATCTCGGCATCCAGCACGCAGCGCGTGCGGTTCGACAGCGCGCGCACGTCGTTATCCGCCAGCGCGGTTTCGTAATCTTCGCGCCGCAGCGCCGCCTGTGCCCCGCGCGTTTGGCCGAGTGCCAACGCCATCGCCAGACTGAACGGAATCGAGAGTTGCGCGCTTTGCAAGTCGGGCGGATCAAGCTGCGTGAGCCGCCCCTGCACCACTTTCGGGATGCCGACTTCGACATCGGTGATCTGCGCTGGTAACAGCTTGTTTTCAAAACCCAGTCGCAGACCCGCATCCACCGTCGCCTGCAAGCGCCCCGCGCCGGCGTGGATTTTGGTGCTGACTTCCATCAACCGAAAGCCGCGCCCCAGATCGCCGGTGACTTTTTCGGGATTGGCATTGCCGGAGAACGCGCGAAAAAATCCCGCCTCGCCTTCGAGGATGTCGCGCGGCCCCCAGATGCCCGCTTGGGTGAGCAGCGCCGCCATCACGCCGGATTCCGCGCCGCGCGCACCGTTCAAGCGCTTGGTGACGCCGCCGGAATGATAAAACTGCGCGAGACCGCCCGCGTACGCACCCGCAGCACCGAGCGCGCCCGCCATATCCGTCGCATTAAAGTTGAGCAGCTTGCCCGCCGCCAGCGCCGCGCCCATCGCGCCGCAGGTGGGCGTGGACATGAAGCCGCGCTGAAACAACGCGGGCTGCGTCGCAAGCCCAATGCGCAGCGACGCCTCGTAACCAATGATCGCGGCGGTCAACGCCGCGCTCCCGGTAGAATTCTCGCGCTCGGCCATCGCCAGTACCGCCGGCAGTATCGATGCCCCCGCGTGATGCATGGATCCCACGTGAGTATCGTCAAGATCACAGGCATGCGCATACGCGCCGTTGACGAACGCGGCACGCGCGGCATCGATACGGCCGCCGCACAGGAGCAGGCTGCTCTCGGCCTTGCCGCCAAGCTCGAGGGCGAGCTTGCGCGTGGCGCGGCTCCACGGCAGGCGCGCGCCCACGGCGGTAACGCGCAAATGATCCAGCACCAGTGCCTTCATACGCTCGACAACTTCGGCGGGCGCGTCTTCGAGACGAAACGAGGCGGCCCATTCGGCCAATATTGCGGTCGTGCCTTTAGATGGGTCGGCGGACATTAGCGCGGAAGCTCCTTGCTATTGTGTGGGATGTTTTTTGGCATTATAGGTTGCAACGACGCGAATTTAGTACGCTGATGGTCACTGCGCCGGCATGGATTCCAACTGCCTGGCTGAATTCGATAATCCATCTAATATGCTTTCGAGCACATGCTTTGGAAATCCCTTGGGTATTTCGGCCTGAACAGACTCGATGACTTTGGAGGTTGCGGCGAGAATTTCCTGGATAAACGGCTCTGCATTCTCGCCCAATCCACAGCGCGCCGCGGTTTCGTTGAAGTGCCTGCACTGTATGTCTTTCATCAGGTAATGCTTGTTTTTACCGCGCACTGACATCGCGAGTCTCGCTTTGTGCCACGCTATTTTTTTGGCGCCCCTGCCGATGACGGGCCAGATGGAAAGGATATCGAAGAGAGGTGTGAGCTGGTAGCGTCCGCCGCTCAGGAGACGAATACTGAAATTTTTTGCATGTCCTTCGCTCGCTGCCAGCATCCAGAACAAAAGTTGAGCTTTGAGTAAACAGGCAAGGTCGGCATCCCGGTTGACCGAACCCCTCAGTACTCTGGCGATGTCGAGCATTCCCGGTCCGCCGTCACGCTCATACTTCATCGAGGATGGCGTCGCGCTCGACTGACAAAAGTCTTCCTGGACAAGGCGCAGCCAGTATTTCCCGCTCGAATGTAGTTGTCGGATAGAACATCGCCGCTGACTACGGCATCAGCCTGTCCCAAGCGATATTCAAAGGCAAGGCGTCCAGAACTGCAAAGCGTCCCAAACCACATCGCCCCTGTTGATCGGAAGATTGGATATCAAGTGCCGGAAAAGCCCAGGGTCGTCGATCCGCACAGCAATCTTGCCCTCCGCTACCTCCATAACGGTACCACGCACCCAGTCCTGCGTAGCAATACCGACCATCATGTTTTTGCATATCTTGTTACCGGGCAGCGCTACAGCCGACGCAAGCTCCGTGTAGGCGCGAGATCGCGCATACATCTTTGACGTGGGCTGCCCGGCGATCACATCGTTGTTCCAACGTCCAACATAGCGATCTCCGTCGGGCCACTCGTAGATACCCCATCCGTGACGACGATCATTGCGATAAGTGCCGACGTACTTTTCTGCCGCCCAGATGGAGCTCCGCCCCCAAGTGTAGGTGCCCGCTCCCTGTTTGCGGTCATTAACGAATTCGCCGTCGTATCGATCACCCGTTAGCCAGGTCTTTACGCCTCTGCCCTCTTTGCGACCCGCCTTGAACGCACCCTTATAATGCGCGATGCCAGTCGCTTCGCCATTCCCTTCGGCCAATCCCTCTTTGCACGCGCCGGCATAGCTCCCCTGCAGTTCGGGATCATGCACGACGCATGGCCTAGGCGCCTGGCTAAAAGCCATAGACGCATAAGCGAAGAAAATCCAGACAAGACTGCAACGAAAGAGTAAATCCATTCTATCGCTTCCCCGGATCCCGCTGGATGCTTTGTGACCTTACGGCACGCTTTACAATCAGCCACAGCGGCCACAAGTACAGTCGGCCCACACTACGCCATCGTCCATCGGTTTCGTCACCCAGTCCAAAGCGCAATGTTTCGGGCTTATCCGTAGGGACGCAAAGCGTGCCATACATGCGGTCCCACACAGCCAATTCGAAGCCGCGGTTACAGCCCCAGTGGCGCGATTCGGCACTATGGTGCAGTTGATGGTGCGCGGGGCTGATGAGCCAGCGATTCAACGTCTTGCCATAAGACAGCCACACCTGCGAGTGCCGAAGATTGCCCACGAGGTTGCAGAACCAAATGATAATGTGCAAGCCCAGAAAGGTATAAAAGCTGACGCCATTATCCACGAACCGATGAAACAGCCAGGTCACTGCACCCGTGGTCAGCGCGCCCCCCCACGCCATGATGGCCAGATCTACAGGATGGGCCCGAAAGGTGGTCAATGGCGTTAACACCTCCGCTGAGTGATGAACTTTGTGAAATTCCCAGAGGATAGCCACATCGTGCAGGAAACAGTGAGCGACGAAACGCCCGAAATCATACGCGATAAAAAATGACACGGTATAGCAGACGGTCACGGCCATGCTCTGCGAGGTAATACCAGTAACTACAGATTCCGTCATTAGCCCTATCGTACGATTGAGAAAGTGGGAGACTGTGATTTCTCCGAACAAAAACGGCCCCACAAGTAATGGAAAAATAACGGCATTAACGACATAGAAACGGTAATCCAGCCTTGCAGAAGGGTGCCACCACAGCACTCGCCCGAAGTGACCCTTGGAAAACTCACGCCAACCTGCTCTCCCGCCACAACTGCCCTGGGCAAGTCGAAAGCGCCACACCATAAACGCAATAACCAACGTTGAAATCAGGAACGGCCAGTAGAGCACGGAATCCCGCTGCAAGAAAGCGATGACCGCCTTTGTCGCATGAAAGACCATGTTAAAAAGAATCTCATACAAATACGGGTCATCGATTGATGCTGACATATTACTCCGACACGTAAATATGGCGTAGTTTCAATATGCGGTTC
>CAWUUY010000450.1:0-14041 GCA_963924885.1 uncultured Burkholderiales bacterium
GTTTGTGGAGTTGCGCACCATGGCCGAAAACGGCGAGGCACCGTGGGACGGCGCGTCGATGGGGGAGCTGCAAATCCGCGGGCTGTGGGTGGCATCTGGTTATCACGAATTGCCTGCCGAGCAGGATAAATGGACTGCCGACGGCTGGTTTCGCACCGGCGACATCGCCATCATCGATGCGCATGGTTACGTCAAGATCGCGGATCGCATCAAGGATCTGGTGAAATCCGGCGGCGAATGGATCAGCTCGGTCGATCTGGAAAACGCGCTGGTGGCGTATCAGGCGGTGGCGGAAGCCGCGGTGATCGGCGTGCCGCATCCGAAGTGGGACGAGCGGCCGCTGGCGGTGGTGGTGCTTAAAGCCGGAAAGTCGGCGACGGCGGATGAGTTGCGCGCGCATCTTGCGCCCTCGTTCGCCAAATTCTGGCTGCCGGACGCGGTGCTGTTTGTCGACGCGATTCCGAAAGCCTCGACGGGTAAGATGTTGAAGGCTACACTGCGCGAGCAGTATCACAATCACTTTACCCACTGACCAATGACCGTGAGGGACACCGCCATGAACGCACCCGCCAAGCAACAAATAGAACTCAGAATCGACGTCGTATCCGACGTGGTTTGACCGTGGTGTTTCATCGGTAAGCGCCACCTCGAAACCGCGCTGAAGCTGCTCGCCGAGCAGCATCCCGATATCAAACCGGCCGTGCGCTGGCTACCGTTTCAGTTGAATCCCGATCTGCCCGCCGAGGGCATCCCGCGCGTGGATTACGTCGCGCGCAAATTCGGCGCGCGCGGCAAGGGCAATTACGAGCGCGTTACCAAGGTCGGAGAAACCGTCGGCATCCCGTTTGCCTTCGACAATATCGAGGTGCAGCCGAATACGGTGAACGCGCACCGGCTGCTGCACTACGCGGAGCAACAAGACAAACAAGACGCCGTGGCCGAAGTGCTGTTCGAAGCGTATTTCGTCAAGGGCGCGAATCTCACCGACATCGATGCCCTGGCGGCAGTGGGTGCCAGGGGCGGGCTTGATCTCGCGAAAACCAAGGCGTGGCTCGCCAGCAATGCCGAGCGCGATGTGGTGGTCGCCGGGGACGTGGAAGCGCGCAATGCGGGCATCGGCGGCGTGCCGTTTTTTATATTCAATCGGGCGGTGGGTGTGTCCGGTGCGCAAGAGCCAGAGGCGCTGTTGCAGGCGATGATGCAGGCGATGCAGTCGGACGCGGGGAAGGGCTAGCCGGTAGGATGGGTAAAACCCATCACAAACGCCAGTGCGGTTGCGATGGGTTTCACCCATCCTAAGTCCGGAGTCTCGCCGCGAGTTTCTCCGCCAACTTTTGAAAATAATCGCCGTCCACCGCGAAGTTGCGCTCGCGCATCGCGCCGGCGCGCGCGAGTAGCACGTTGAATTTGCCGATCAAGATGTTGCGCTCGGCTTCGTCGCGCGCGTGGTCGAGCATGAGTTCGACTTCACGCAGATCACGCAGCGCTTCCACTTCCGGCGGCATGTAGCCTGAGTTTTTCAGTATGCGATAGGCCGAGCGCAATTCCTCGGGCATCATCGCGTCATCGTCGAGTTTGAGCGGTGCGCCCGCGCCCGGCAGATTGTCGAACTGGCCTTGTGCCTGCGCTTCGCGTACGTGTTTTTCAACCAGCGCATCGAAGCCCGAGATCGGTGGAGGCGGGCGCTTGCGTAACATCGGCGGCATGCAGTGAGGTATTGTTATTTAACTATTTGTTTTTAAACACTATTTTATGATAGCAGCTTGAACACATCTTTAATCATCGCCACGCGTGCGGCGGCGTCTTCGGTGTTCACGTCGATGCGCAGCCGGTCCGGCCCGGCCAGTTTGTAATTGCGTTTGGTCTGGATGAGTTTGATGATTTTCATCGGATCAATCGGCGGTTTGGGTATGAACTGCAACTGTATCGCCATGTCGCTGGCGTCGATGCGCGAGATACCCAGCGGCTTACACGCCAGACGCAGACGGTGGCAGTCGATCAGCGCGCGCGCCGCTCCCGGCATGTCGCCGAAGCGGTCGAAGAGTTCTTCGCGCAGGCGGTCGAGTTCGTCGTCGTTGTCGCAGTTGGCGAGTCGTTTGTAGAGTACCAGGCGTTCGTGCACGTCGCTGCAATAATCCGGCGGCAGCAGCGCGGGCACATGCAGGTTGATTTCGGTGGTCACCCCCAGCGGGGCGGCGAGGTCGGGTTCTTTGCCTTGCTTCAAGGCGCGCACGGCGGTGTCGAGCATGGCGGCGTACATGTTAAAGCCGACTTCCTGCATTTCGCCACTTTGCGATTCGCCGAGCACTTCGCCCGCGCCGCGGATTTCGAGATCGTGCATGGCAAGAAAAAACCCCGAGCCCAGTTCTTCCATCATCTGTATCGCTTCAAGGCGCTTTTTTGCCTGCGGCGTGATATTGCCTTCGTCGGGCAGCAGCAGATACGCATAGGCCTGATGGTGCGAGCGGCCCACGCGCCCGCGTAGCTGGTGCAGTTGCGCCAGCCCAAAACGATCGGCGCGGTTGATGATGATGGTGTTGGCGCTGGGTATGTCGATGCCGGTTTCGATGATGGTGGTGCAAAGCAAAATATTGAACCGCTGCTGATAAAAATCGCGCATCGCAAGCTCGAGTTCGCGCTCGCGCATCTGCCCGTGCGCGACGCGGATGCGTGCTTCGGGCAGCAGTTCGGTGAGCATTTCCTCGATGTGGTAGATGGTGTCGATTTCGTTGTGCAGAAAATAAATCTGACCGCCGCGTTTTAATTCGCGCAGCGCCGCCTCGCGAATTTGCGCCTTGGAAAACCGCGACACAAACGTTTTGATCGCCAGGCGCCGCTGTGGTGCGGTGGCAATAACCGAAAAATCACGCAGCCCTTCCATCGACAAGGCGAGGGTGCGCGGTATCGGCGTGGCGGTGAGCGTCAGCACATCGACTTCGGCGCGCAGTGCCTTCAGTTGCTCTTTGTGGCGCACGCCGAAGCGGTGTTCTTCGTCGATGATGACAAGACCCAAATTTTTGAATTGGACGCCGCGCTGCACCAGTTTGTGGGTACCAATGGCAATATCGACAGTGCCGGCGGCCAGCCCGGCGAGCGCCTCGGTTTGCTCTTTCGCCGAGCGAAAGCGCGACAGCTCAGCGATTTTCACGGGCCAGTCGGCAAAGCGGTCGGTGAAGGTGTTGAAATGCTGCTCGGCCAGAAGCGTGGTGGGCACTAGCACGGCCACCTGTTTGCCATCGGCCACCGCCACATAGGCCGCGCGCAACGCCACCTCCGTTTTGCCGAAGCCCACGTCGCCGCAGATCAGGCGATCCATCGGCTTGCCGTTGGTGAGGTCGTCGATGGTGGCCTTGATCGCGGCGGCCTGATCGGGTGTTTCCTCGAACGGAAACCCTTCGGCGAAGGCTTCGTAATCGTGATGCTTGATGCCGAAGGCGTGGCCCTGGCGCAACGCGCGCTGCGCATACAGGTTCAGCAACTCGGCGGCGGTGTCGTGGGCCTGCTCGGCGGCTTTCTTTTTGGCCTTTTCCCATTGCTCGCCGCCGAGGCTGTGCAACGGCGCGTTTTCAGGCGAGGCGCCGCTGTAGCGGCTGATGAGGTGCAGGCTCGATACCGGCACATACAACTTGTCGCCCTTGGCGTATTCGAGGGTAAGGAATTCCGTATCACCTTCACCGAGATCCATGTTCAGCAGGCCGAGATAGCGACCGATGCCGTGCTGCTCATGCACCACCGGATCACCCGGTTTGACTTCGGACAAATCACGCAGCATGCCCTCGGCGGTGGTTTTGCGCGTTTCTCGCACGCCGCGGTTGCGTGCCTGCGTGGCATAGAGTTCGTTCTCGGTAACGATGGCGAAATCGTTGCCCATCGCAAAACCGGTGTGCAGCGTGCCCACGCCCAGCATGAAACGCGCGGCCCCCGTATGGAAATCCTCGTAACCGGTCGCGGGCGCGGGGCGCAAATCGTATTCAGCGAGAAAATCGTGCAGGGTCTCGCGCCGGCCCGCGCTATCGGCGAGCAGCAGCACGCGCCCGGTGTAGCGTTCGGTAAACTGGCGCAAGCGGTGCAGCGGGTTATCCGCGCGGCGTTCGACGCCGAGCGGCGGGAGCGGACTCGTGGCCGCCTGAACCGCCGACTGCTCTGCCGCGGCATATTCCACGCGCGCATAAGGCTTGATCGATCCAAAAAATTCATCCGGCGCCAGAAACAATTCATGCGGCGGCATCACCGGGTTGGCACGGTCACCGCGCAGCGTGGCGTAGCGGCTGTGGGTATCCTGCCAGAAGGCGTCCACCGCTTGCTGCAAGCCATGCGAAGCGCAGATCACCGTGCCGTCGGGCAGGTAGTCGGTAAAACGCGCAGTGGCTTCAAAGAACAGCGGCAGATAGTACTCAATACCTGCGCTCGGCACGCCCTTGGACACATCCTTGTAGATGCGGCTCTTGGAAGGATCGCCCTCGAACTTAATACGAAAATTTTGGCGGAACAGTGTTTGCGCGGCTTCGTTCATGGGGAACTCACGCGCCGGCAACAGGCGCACCTCGTTGACCTTGTAAATCGAGCGCTGCGAATCCACATCAAAGCTGCGGATCGAATCAATGTCATTGTCGAATAAATCAATGCGATACGGTAGCGCGCTCCCCATCGGAAAAATATCAATCAGCCCGCCGCGAAAACTGTACTCGCCCGGCGCCACCACTTGCGTGACGTGCGTGTAACCGGCAATGGTGCATTGGCGGCGCAATTCGTCCGGCGACAGCTTGCCGCCCTGCTTGAAGAAAAACGTGTTCGCGGCCAGGTACTCGACCGGCATCAGCCGCGTGAGCGCGGTGGTCACCGGCACAATCGCGACATCAAACGTGCCGCGCATCATTTCATAAAGCGTGGCCAGTCGCTCCGACACCAGGTCGGCGTGCGGCGAAAACGTATCGTAGGGTAGCGTTTCCCAGTCGGGGAACACGCAGGTTTTGAGTTGCGGCGCGAAAAAAGCAAGCTCGGTTTGCAGGCGCTGAGCGGAGGAAGCGTCAGCAGTGATCGTCAGTAGCGGACGCACGTTTCCCGCCAGTTCTGCGATGGCAAAAGCATCGGAAGAACCGTGAAACGGGCCAGCCCGCGTACGTTCGCCGGGCGGAGGTGCAGCTAACAACATGCGTGATGCATCAAAAAGGTTTTATTATACCGGCACTTACCACAACAGACCGGATGGGGACGCGATGGGTATCTTTTTAGGAGTGGTTGCGCTGGTGCTGGCAGGCGTCGCTTACCTCATTTACAGCGCAGTGCAGGAATCAATGGCGAAACTCAAGCGCGAGGGGTTCATTCGTGAGTATGTGTTCCCGCAGGGATTGCTTGCCCGCCTGGCCGAAAAGCGCCCGAATTTAACCTTGAAGGAGCAAAAACTGGTCCTACGCGGGCTGCGCAAGTTTTTTCTGTGCAACCTGATGGCCAAGGGCGCCTTCGTGTCGATGCTTTCCAAGGCAGTGGACGATCTGTGGCACGAATTCATTTTGTTCACCAAACACTACAACTACTTTTGCAAAGGGGCGTTCGGCGAGTTTCTGCACCACACGCCGGCGGTGGTGCTGAGTTCGCAAAAAATAGCCTATGACGGACTGCGCAGAACCTGGTGGTATGCGTGCAAGGATGAAACCATCAATCCCAGAAACCTGTCGCGTCTGCCGCTGCTTTTGCGCTTGACAGCAAACTCGATCTGGCAGATAGATTTCGTTATGACACCCACTGCAACAAGCGTCTGACCAAATACCGGCAGGACGGCAGTGTGGTATCGGCGGCACACTGCGCCACCGATTTCGGCGCGAGTTCGTCGTCGGATAGCAGCGACAGCAGCAGTGACGGGTTTGGCGATTTGGGTTTCAGTTCTGCCGACAGCAGCGGTGGTGATAGCGGTGGCAGTGACGGTGGGGGGGGCGGTGGTGGAGGGGGCGGGGATTAGTGGTATGAGGTGACGGTGGATTGGTATCGATCGTGGGGCGATAAAATAACATAACTATTTGTTTTTAAAAGATTTTTATAAATTTTTCCGCGCCCGATTAATCGTCACCGGAATCCGCCTCGGCCCAAACGGCTCGGCAAACTTTTCCGCATAACGCCCAGCGATAACATTGCCGCAATCCGGGCATTTGCCCTCCGCCGTCACCTGGTATTCATCGATGTGATACCAGTCACGCAATATCAGCGTCTTGCTGCAACCGGGGCAATACGTCGAGCCGCCGCGTTCGTCATGCACGTTGCCGGTGTAGACGTAGTGCAAGCCTGTCTTTAGCGCGATGTCGCGCGCACGGGTCAGCGTCGCGGGTGGCGTGGCGGAAATGTCGCGCATCTTATAGTCGGGGTGAAACGCGGTGAAGTGCAGCGGCACGTCGGGGCCGAGTTCTTTTTTGATCCACTGGCACTCGGCGGTGAGTTCTTCGTCGGAATCGTTTTTGCCAGGGATCAGCAGGGTGGTGATTTCGACCCACACGTTGGTTTCGTGTTTTAAATAGACCAGCGTGTCGAGCACGGGCTGCAAGTGCGCGGCGCATTGCTTGAAGTAGAACGCGTCGGTGAAGGCTTTGAGGTCCACGTTCGCTGCGTCCATTTTGGCGTAGAACTCGCGGCGCGGCGCGTCGTGCATGTAGCCGGCGGTGACCGCCACGGTTTTGACGCCGACCGCTTGGCAAGCGTCAGCGATATCCATCGCGTATTCCGCAAAAATCACCGGGTCGTTGTAGGTGAAGGCGACGCTTTTGCAGCCGGCTTTGAGCGCGGCCTGGGCGATGGCTGCGGGGCTGGCCTGATCGGCGAGGCGGTCCATGTCGCGGGATTTGCTGATGTCCCAGTTCTGGCAGAACTTGCACGCCAGGTTGCAGCCGGCGGTGCCGAAAGACAGGACGCTGGAACCAGGGTAAAACTGATTGAGCGGTTTTTTCTCAATCGGGTCGATGCAAAAGCCGGATGAACGTCCGTAGGTGGTGAGCACCATTTCGTTGCCTACGTGTTGCCGCACGAAACACGCGCCGCGCTGGCCTTCGTGCAGTCGGCAATCACGCGGGCACAGATCGCACTGCATGCGCCCGTCGTCGAGCAAATGCCACCAGCGCGCGGGGTGTGCGGTGTCGGCCATGGCTACCCTGCGAGTTCGGATTCCTTGAACTTGGCGACGGTGTAGGTGTGGATTTTGACGGTCGCGTCCCAGAAATTCGGCGGCAGACCAGCTTTTTGTTTGAGTGTCGCGAGGAACATCACGGGATCGGCGAAGTTGTCCCACACCTGCGGCAGATAGGTGCTGCGATGGTGGCCATATTGGAAGATCACGCCATGCACATGCGGCGTGAGTTGCGCCAAGGCGGCGGCTTCGTCGCTGAAGGTGAGCGCGCTCAAGGCCGAGAGCAGCGAGATTTCGACTTCAATCTGTTCGTATTCCGCCATGGTCAGCGGTTTAAATCGCGGGTCTTTAAACGCGGCGGCCTGTGCGTTGGCCTTGATGTCGTCGAGCAGCGTGCGGTGCGCTTGCAGCGAGCCGATGCAGCCGCGCAGTTTTTTGTTGAGATTCAGCGTGATGAACGACGCACGGTGTTCACGCAGCCAAGCCGCGCTTTCGTCGGCGGGGTGCGCTTTGCCAAGCCGAGTGGCGATGGAGGCGCGCGCGATCGGCAGCAGCGTGCGGGCGGTGTCAGTGTGTGGCAGGTTGTTCATAATAGGCAAAGGATCCATAACCCACCACGCGCGCTTTGTCACCGGCGGTGTCGCCGGAATTGCGCACGTCTATCAATCGCGCTTGAAGTCCGCGTTGTTGCGCCAGCAAATTTAACCCGGTCAAGGGTGTGGCGCCGCAAGCCTGGTGGTGGTTGATGTCGGTTCGCAGGTTCACGATTGCTTGCGCGGTGGCGTGGTCGGTGGCTTGCGCCTCGGCGTATGGCAGATAGTGCGACAGGTCGGAACTCACCACGATCAGTGTTTTATCGCCACCCCACAAGAGATCGATCACGCTGGCGACTTGTTGCGCGGTGGCGCGCCCGACCGCCAGCGGCACCAGGGTGAAATCGTCGATCACTTTTTGCAAAAAGGGCAGATGCACTTCGAGCGAATGCTCTTGCCGATGTGCTTCCGCGCTGACACCCACATATGGCAGCTTCATCAGTTCCTTTACGGCATGGCCATCGATTTTCACCGCACCCAGCGGCGTGGCGAAGGCATCCACGCCGGGCAGGGCGATGCCATGCACCGCGACGCGATGCGTGGGCCCCAGTAGCACGACGCGCTTGATGCGCCCGCGCGCCGGTTCGATCAGGGTGTAAATGCTGGCGGCGATGGGGCCGGAGTAAACGTGGCCTGCATGCGGCGCAATGATGGCCTTGGGTACTGCCGCGATCGCGCAGCGCCTTGCGGCGGCGAGCATGGTTTCGACACTGCGCGCCAACACCTCCGGCTGACCGGGATAAAACGTGCCGGCGATGGCGGCGGGGCGCATTGTGGGCATGATGGTTCTACTTGCCTATATTGAACGACCCCAGCAGTTTTTCAAGACTGACCTGCTGCGAAATTTGACCATCGGGGGTAAGTTTATCCACCAAGCCGGGCAACACTTGCGCGAAACCCGACGCGGTATCGCCCTGTGACAAGTTGGCGGATTGCGCGAGCTGCGCCAACAGGCCGCCGCTACCGCCAACGCCGCCAAGGGCGCTTTGAAATTGCTCCGCCGACACCGGAAGATTTGCGCCCGTACCCACCCACGAACTGGCGACGTTGCCGAGGCCGCCCTGGGTCAATGCGCCGACCAGCCCACCCAAGCCACCCGCGCCGCCGCCTTTGTTGGCGACCATTTGAATTACCGAATTGATTAAAGCAGCCTGACCGGAGTTCTGGCCCTGACCACCGCCGCCCATAACAGAACCGAGTATCGAATCAAGTAAGCCCAAGATATTTTCTTTTCACAGTGAGATTGAAATGTCCATTATAGGGGAGGTGCAAGTCAGATAGGTTTCACGGACTGTTAGAATGTGACTCAGCAAAAAAATTCACCAATTTATTACACCGATGGCCGTCAAGCCCAATATTTTTGCCCTGATTCCCGCCGCCGGTAACGGCAGCCGCATAGGCGCCGAAACGCCCAAGCAGTACCAGAGGCTCGCCGGCAAGCCATTGATCGCGCATGCGATCGATGCGCTGTGTGCGCATCCGCGTGTGCGGCTGGCGTTCGTGGTGCTGGCGCCGGGCGATGCGTATTTCGGCGCGCATGATTGGTCGCGGCACAAGGGCAAACTTGAAACCCTGTTTTGCGGTGGAGCCACGCGCGCCGCCAGCGTGTTCAATGGTTTGGTGGCGATGTCCGACGTAGCGGAGCCGGATGACTGGGTGATGGTGCATGACGCGGCGCGTCCGTGTCTGGATGGCGCGCTGATATCACGGCTGTGCGACGAGCTGGCGGACGACAACATCGGCGGCCTGGTGGCGGTGCCGGTTGCGGACACACTAAAACGCAGCGACGACCATCAGCGCGTGGTGCAAACCGTCGCGCGCGATAAAATCTGGCAGGCGCAGACGCCGCAGATGTTTCGTTATGGTTTGTTGCTGGAAGCATTGCACCGTGCCCAGCCTGGCAGCGTGACTGATGAAGCTAGCGCGGTCGAGCAAATGGGTCTTGCGCCGCGCCTCGTGATGGGCAGCTCGCGCAATCTCAAGGTGACCCTGCCGGAAGACTTATCTGTGGCGGAAAGTATAATAAAAACAAATAGTTAGGTCTGCGCGGGAATTTTCTGATGAGGGGTGTGTCGTATTAGATATCGCCTGCGGCACGGGGAAATTTTTTTCTTTGGCTGCTCCATCCCCCAAAATTCAGCCGCTGTTTAACGGCGCACAACGCGAGGAGTTCGTAGTTGATGACGTATCGTCAGGGAAAATGTTTGTCGCAGTGCTGCGCTATCGCGCTGATGATGTTGCCGCCATTGGCATTCTCACAGCAGACGCAACAGACACTAAAGACGCCACCGCAAGCGGCAACGCCACCAAAAGCGGCGCCCGCGCAAAAGACGGCGGCGCCACAGCCCCACTGTCCATCCTGTCCCAAGGTGGCGCCGCAAAAATCCGCGCCGCAACCGGTGGCAAGAAAAGGTCCGCCGCGAGGGCCGATTGAAAAATACGATTGCAAAATCGGCACCGAGGATCAACACGCGCGCATTGCGGTGCTGGCGCAGGGCGGCGAGGTGCAAAGCGTCGCGTATTACAGCAAATGGAAGCCGCGCACCTGTTCGGTACACTTGCAGCGCGGAGATGCCTACAGCCGCTGGAAGGATGTCGGTGACGCCACCACCATCACCACCGAATTCGGCGATTTTTTGATTCAGACATCGCGCGCCGAATACCAGCTTTTTTTCCGCGAAGTGGATCGCATGCACTATTGCGGCATGCTGGGCAAACTGAACGGGTCTATGACGGTAACACGCAGCCCCAAGCGCGAATGCTCGGTGGAGGGCATTATGGATCGCAACGAGTCCGAGCCGGAAACCGGCACTAATGCCACGGCAGTGCCGCCGCTACTGGGCAAACCGCCCGCGCCGGATATCAAACCGCTGGTGCTTGATCTCAATCTGCTGACTTCCGACAAGAAATAATTTTACTGGATGGGAGTTCGGAATTGAAACGACGTTTTTCGCCATGTCCGTTGTTGATCACTTCCGTGCCAGCGGGCCATGGGTGTTTGGGCGCGCTGGCGCTGCTCCTGCTCGGTGCCTGCGCGCCGATGAAACCGGTGGTGCGTCCCGAGCCGCCGGCGCCGGTTGTTATCGTGGTGCCGGAAGACGTGCCGGAGCCGCCACGGGTGGATCCGATGGCCGATGTTACCGGCGACATGATGCTGCCCGCGTTGCAGGGCGCGCTGGAGCGCATCGACTGCACCGGCGGAAACGGGGATCTGCATGCGCGCTGCAGCCAGATCGCGAGTTTTGCCTATTACAGCAAATGGAAGCCGCGCACCTGCACGCTGGATTTCGACCGCGCCGATCCCAAGGTGAAATGGCGCCTGACCGCCGACGGCTCCACGCGCGTACAAACCCCGCAGTGCAAATTCGTGATACGCATGTGCACTGATGCTTACACGTTCGAGTTTCAGCGCGTGTCGCGGCAAAAGTTTTGCGGCATGCTGGGGCATATCAACGGCACCATGACCATCTTGCGCGGCCGGCAGCCGCCGGATTGCGTTGTTGCGGGCATACTCGATGCCAACGACGAGTATCTGGAAGCCCTGCGCCGGGCAAAGTAGCCCGATTCAGGCCAGGCGCCCGTCCACGAACCCCGCGGTCATCATCACCGCATCGGCCGGACCGAGGCCCTTGCGCGAGGCTGCGTCGTAACATTCCAGCGCCTTGGCCGAGATCGGTAACTCGCGCCCTAACGCGCGGCCTTCTTCCAGCGTGGTTCGCAAATCCTTGCGGATGGAGTCGATGTCGAATGTGACCGGATCGGGCGCGACACCGCCCAGCGCGGCGATCAGCGACGGGCCGCGGGTTTTCAGCACATTGGGGCCACCGGAGGTCTCGGCAAAAATCTCGATCATCTTGGCCGGGTCTAGCCTCAGCGGCTTGCACAACGCCAGCGCTTCGCCGCACGCCTGCCAATACACCGCCAGCGGCAGATTGACCGCGAGCTTCATGCTGGCGCCCGCCCCGATGGGGCCACAGTGATCCACGCGCCGGCACAATTGATCGAGCACGGGCTTGGCGCGCACGAGGTGACTTTCCGCGCCGCCGACGAAGCCCAGCAGCTTGCCGTCGCGCGCGGGGCCGACCGTGCCGCCCACCGGGCAATCGATCAGAAACGCGCCCTTGGCGTTGATCGACGTCGCCAACTCGTGCGCGACTTCCGGGCGTACCGTGCTCATCTCCACGAACAGCTTGCCGATCACCGCGCCTTCGAGCAGCCCCTGTTTGCCGCGATAAGTAGCGTCGATTGCGGCGGCGTCAGTCAAAATAGTCATGATCAGCTCGCTGCGCGAGGCCAGCTCGGCAGGCGTGGCGGCAACTTTCGCGCCGGCGTCGGCCAGCGCCCGGGTTTTGGCCGCGGTGCGGTTCCACACCGTCACCTCGTGCCCGTGCTTCAACAAGCGGCCCGCCATTGCCGCCCCCATGCGCCCCATGCCCGCGATGCCGATTTTCAATTGGTTTTCCTCGTTGCGCTGTGAATTTCGGGTGAAATGCTAGCACGCGGGCCACGTTCCAAAGCCAAGGCATGCATGAGTTTCGTAACCACTTGAGTTTTTGATATAATTCGTGGCTCAGCGCCCGTAGCTCATCTGGATAGAGTACTTGGCTACGAACCAAGGGGTAGGGAGTTCGAATCTCTCCGGGCGCACCAATAAAATCAATGGACTAGCCGACTCTCACCAGTCGGCTTTTTCGTTTCTGGAACTTGGGGGAACACTCAGGGGGGAGCCCTTTCCAATGGAGCGGCAGCGGCAGCGGCAGCGGTAGCATTTTTTCGGCGGCGGCAGCACCGTCAAAGACGGCTGAACCGGGGCTTGGCGTCCTGCCAAATTCCGACCCTAGCTTGCGCAAATCTGCGCACCCTATTTTAACGAAGATCAATCGGTTATCCTGCTGATTCTGGTGGGAATCTGTACTGTTGGGTGCGAATACCAGCTTTAATCACCAGCCTGTATTCCAATGCCAACTAATACGCCATTCAAACCTAACCATGCGCACGTTCATTCAATTATCGGATGCAAAAGCCGCGGTTCAGTATCGCTCCATGACATTTCCGGCCTATCGAGGGCTGCTCAATTTTAATTCTGCCGACGTTGCTCCCCTGGCCATCGGCACCTTGCAGAATGAAGCGCCTGCCGGCCTCGCGTTACTTGTTACAAGCCCAAGTGCCGGCGAAGCGGAACTACTTTCAATCTTTGTTTCGCCTCGATTGCGTCGCAACGGTATTGCGCTTGAACTGATGCAAAGAACTCTGGCGTATTGCAAAATGCAAAACATCCAAAAGATTTCTGCAACCTACATGAGCGGCCAGGATTTCACACAAACATTAGAAAATATTTTCAAAAAAACCGGCTGGGCGTTACCTCAAACACGAATGCTGGTGGTGCGTTGCTCGCTTGATTCCATCAATTCTGCGCCATGGCTCAATCGTTACGCGCTGCCAAAGGGTTACGAAGTGCTGCCGTGGGCGCAGGTTACGACTGCCGAGCGTGAGGCACTGCGTGTATCCAATTTGGAAAAGCCATGGATTGCGCCCGATTTAGTGCCTTTCGATTTTGAAGAGAATTACGAGCCCGTCACCAGCGTTGCATTGAGAGTCAACGGAACCATCCTTGGCTGGTGTCTTAACCACGTTGTTGATGGAGTACTGCGCTTCACCTGCAGCTTCCTCAGACGCGACCTTCAGCGACTGGGCAGAATTGTATTGTTATATAGCCAATCCGTTTACCGTGCGCCAGCCGCGGGATTATCAGTAGGAATGTGGACTGTTCCGATAGGTCACGCCGGCATGGTGAGTTTCGCACGCAAACACATGCAACCGTATTCGATATTTTTTGGTGAAACACGCGGCGTCACCCTGAATCTGGACGCCACTGAAGGAATAGCAGGGCAATGAGTCAGCCGACCTGTTTCCTGCCACGCCCATAAAACACCATCTCGGAATTCTGCGGTAACCCCGCGTCTAGGCAATCTGACGCGTCGCCAGGTCCTGGAACAAGCCGGGCACTGCAATCAACTCTTTGTAGTTGCCATTCTGGACGATACGTCCGTCTTGCAGAACGATGATCC
This sequence comes from uncultured Burkholderiales bacterium, assembly GCA_963924885.1. Taxonomy (GTDB): domain Bacteria; phylum Pseudomonadota; class Gammaproteobacteria; order Burkholderiales; family SG8-41; genus UBA5216. Next base: position 13,770 of record CAWUUY010000450.1, read on the forward strand.
TGTCTGCTTTGATTACCGTTGACAACCGGTGCGCGATGACAATACGCGTGGCCTTCATTTGATCCAGACTTGCGGTCACAATTGCCTGGGTGTGGTTATCAAGCGCGCTGGTGGCCTCGTCAAAGAACAGAATACGCGGGCGGTGAACAATCGCGCGCGCGATCACGATGCGTTGGCGCTGCCCCCCGGAGAACGTACTCGCGCCATCACTGATCACGGTATACATACCCATCGGCATCTTCTTGATGTCCTCATCAAGACCGACCATGCGC
>CAWUUY010000451.1:0-2795 GCA_963924885.1 uncultured Burkholderiales bacterium
AGGCGCCATGATGCGTGCTTTTCCTCTATCTATCGTTGTCTTAATACCTGCGGCGCAAAAGGGATTGCGCCCGCTTCGTAAGCATCAATCCCGCCTTACTGCCGCATCCCCAAAGCCGCCGCCAATTTGCTATACATCTCATACTGCTCCCGCACATATTTCTCGGTTTCCACCGGCGAACGGATGGCGGGGATGCCGCCGATGCGCGCATTGCCGGCTTGCCAATCCGGGTCTTTGGATAGCTTCTGGAATACGTCGGCCCATTTCGCCACGATGGGTTTGGGCAAACCGGCCGGCCCCATCAGCGCGGTCCAGCCGACGATTTTTTCCATGTCGGGAAAGCCCGCTTCTTTGGCGCTCGGCGCATCGGGTAATTCTTTCAGGCGCACGGGTGTCACCAGCAGCGGGCGCACGCGCCCACCCTGCGCCTGTGCGATCACTGTCGGCGCGTTGTTGCAGGCGAAATCGACTTGTCCGCCCATCACTGCCGTGGTGACTTCGCCGCCGCCTTTGTAGTGAATGCCCATCGCGTGATCTTTGGTCAGCCCGCCGAGTGACATCAGGTATTGCACGGCCATGTCCTGACTGGTGCCGGCGCCCGCCGTCGAGTAATTCAATTTGCCGGGGCTTTTGCGCAGCGTGGCGATGAGGTCTGCCGCCGTGCGCATCGCGGAATCGGCCTTGACGAAACAAATGTACGGATTCAGTTCGATCATCGAGATCATGGTGAATTCGTTCCACTTGTACGGCAGCTTGGGATCGGTTGCAGGCAGCACGGCGTGCGTGGCAATGCGCCCGACCAGCAGCGTGTAGCCGTCGGGCGTGGCGTTTTTCACCGACATCGCGCCGATGACACCGGACGCGCCGACGCGGTTAAACGGCACGATGATGCGGTTGTTCAGATATTTAGAGGCGTGCTGCGCGACATTGCGGCCCGATAGATCGGAGTCGCCTCCCGCGGCGTAGGGGATGACGAAGAGGATGGGTTTGGTGGGGTAGTCTTGTTGGGCCGTTGCTTGAGTTGCGGACAGTGCCAGTGCTATCGCGAACATTCTCGATTTCATGTGCGTGCCTCCCGTAGACAGGCAAGATGCGTACGCTACGCCCACGCCCCTCACCCTAGCCCTCTCCCCGCAAGCGGGGCGAGGGGATTACTTTTGGGGATCTTATTACAACTGCCCCAACACATACTCCGCCGAGCTCACTTCAAACTGCCCCGGCTTCTCCAGGTGAAACTGTTTCACCACGCCGTTTTCAACCACCATGGCGTAGCGCTGCCCACGAATGCCCATGCCGCGCGCGGTGAGGTCTTGATCGACGCCCATCGCCTTGGTGAGTTGCGCACTGCCGTCGCCCATCATGCGCACCTTGCCTTGCGCATGGCATTCACGCCCCCATGCGGACATGGTGGGCGCGTCGTTCACCGACACGCACCAAATTTCGTCGATGCCCTTGGCCTTGAACTGGTCGATTGCCTGCACGAAACCGGGCAGGTGACGCGACGTTCAAGTCTTGGTGAAGGCCGCCGGCACGCCGAACAGCACGATGCGCTTGCCCGCGGTGGCTTTTTCAATGTCGATATCGTTTGCGCCGAGCGAACAGGTGTTTTCCCATTCGCCGGCGAGTTCCCACAGCTTGCCGCCGGGGAGTTTGTCGCCTGCTTTTATCATGTGTGTTCTCCTTGGAGTTCAGCAATAGTGCCGTGATAGTATAACTCGGCAAAAACGCATTGCGCGCGCTGTTGTTTCCGCTCATTTTCCTTCGCGATCAGGATTTTTCATGGCCATTCAATACGACAAACTCATCAAGCACGATATTCCCCTCGTCGAACAAACCTACACCCAACGCGACACCATGCTCTACGCACTGGGCGTTGGCCTCGGCGCCGATCCGATGGACGAACAGCAATTGCAGTACGTGTATGAAAAAAATCTGCGCGCGTTGCCGACCATGGCGACGATACTCACCTACCCCGGCCCGTGGCACGCCGCCGCCGGCACGGGCATCACGCGCACGCACGTGGTGCATGGCGAACAGGGGTTTGTGATTCATAAACCGCTGCCCATCGAAGGCTCGGTCAGCGGCAAGTGGCGCATTACCGCCGTGCTCGACAAGGGCGCGGACAAAGGCGCGCTGGTGCTGACCGAATGCGATGTGCGCGACAAAGCCACCGGCGATGTAATCTGCACACTGACCTCCACCACCTTCTGTCGCAAGGATGGCGGTTTTGGTGGGCCTTCGACTACCACTGGGCCACAAAAGCCCGTGCATCCGATACCCGAACGCGCACCGGATCACGTATGTGATCTGCCGACACTGCCGCAGGCCGCGCTGATCTATCGTTTGTCCGGCGACTACAACCCGCTGCACGCCGAGCCGGCTTACGCGGCCCAGGCCGGCTACAAGCAACCGATTCTTCACGGGCGCGGCACCTTCAGTGTCGCGGGTCATGCGATACTAAAAACCTGCTGCGCTTACGACGCGTCAAAATTCAAAAGCATGGTAGGCCGCTTTTCGTCGCCGGTGTATCCGGGCGAAACCATACGCACGGAAATGTGGATCGACGGCAAGGTGGTGACGTTTCGTTCCACTGTGCCGGCGCGCGGAGTCACGGTGCTCAACAACGGGCGGGCGGAGATCGGGTAAATATCGGGATCATCAGACTATTCCATGGGTACGGTCAAAGGCCTCAAGACATTTATTAAGCGTCCAAAACCAAACCCGTCATTTCCGCGCCGGCGGGAATTCATATGGCGTACTTCTATGGGAAAGTGTTATGGATTCCCGCCTGCGCG
>CAWUUY010000452.1:0-5791 GCA_963924885.1 uncultured Burkholderiales bacterium
GTGTACCTGATGGGCATGCAGTCATCCGCCGAGGATGTCGAAAAGCGCTGGGGGGATGCCACCGCGCATCCGATTCCGCCGCGCGTGGTCACGAACGCGGCTTGTCAGGAAGTCATCATTGAAGGTGATACCCTCAAAGGCGCAGGCAACGGCCTCGACAGCCTGCCGATTCCGATTTCCACGCCGGGTTTTGACAGCGCGCCGACGCTGACCGCCACCAATGTGATTACCAAAGACCCCGACAGCGGCATCCAGAATCACGGCACCTATCGCGCCGCACTGAAATCGAATGACCGGCTGGTGATCCGCATGGCCACGCGCACCGGCGGCGCGGGCGGTTACCGCCATTACGTCAAGCATCAGCAGCGCGGCGACAAAGAAATGCCGTGCGCGATCGTGCTGGGCTGTCCGCCGAGCGTGGCGTATGTGGCGCCGATGAAGCTGCCGATTGATGTGGATGAAATCGGCGTCGCGGGCGGGTTGGTGGGGGCGCCGATCAACGTGGTGAAGGCACGCACGGTGGATTTGATGGTGCCCGCCGAAGCCGAAATCGTGATTGAAGGGTATTGCGACACCGAATACCTTGAACCCGAAGGCCCGTTCGGCGAATCGCATGGCCATGTGGCCCTCGAAGAATTCAACATTCCCATGCGCGTCACCGCAATCACGCATCGCCGCGACGCCGTGGTGGCCTCCTATCTGTCGCAGGTGACGCCCAGCGAATCCAGTGCGATCAAGCTGGTGTCGTACGAGCCGATGTTTCTGAACCACCTGCGCAAGACGCTGGGCATCCGCGGCGTCAAGCGCGTCAAACTGCACGAGCGGCTGACCGCGCTGCGGCGCATTATTATCATCGTGCTGGAAAAAAACACGCCGCGCACCGAAATCTGGCGCGCGTTGCAGGGCGCTTCTGCGTTTCGCGCGGATTGCGGCAAAATTTGCATCGCGGTGGATGAAGACATCGATCCGGGAAACTCCGATGCGATTTTCTGGGCAATGGCGTTTCGCATGAATCCGGTGGACGATTTGCAGGTCATCAACTACCGCAGTCCCGGCCATGGCCCCGAGCGCGAGCACGAGGCCGAACGGCAAGATGCGACACTGCTGATGGACGCCACCAAAAAAGAAGAGCTGCCGCCGCTGGCGCTGCCGAAAAAAGAATACATGGAGCGCGCCGGTAAAATTTGGGATGAGCTGGGCCTGCCCAAACGCCGCGCGCAGTCACCGTGGTTCGGGCCGGGTGATGGCGACTGGCTGCCGCAGTGGGATGCCGCAGCCAAGCGGGCGGCGGCGGGTGATTATCAGGAGAACGGCAAGATTAGCGCCACGCAAAAGCGCAAAGGGATTAAACCGGAGACGGGGTTTCGGCCGGATGAGAAGTAACAGATAAACCAATCCTGTCATTCCCGCGAAGGCGGGAATCCATAACGCAGTGCCAGTTGAGGCACCGTATGGATTCCCGCCTTCGCGGGAATTACGGGGAGAGATGTGTTTAACCGCGAGTAGAGTTGCATGCTATGAACAACCCTGCCAATCCTCAAGAAATCAACGCCGAAGACCTCATCGAGTGGTATTACGCCCAAGGCTACTCCGACGGGCTGCCGCTGGTGCCGCCCACGCCCGCGAAAATCGACGCGATGGTCAAAGCACTCGGCGGTGATCCGCAGTTCAAAGAATGCCGCGTGCCGCCGCGTTGGGGCAGCCTCACGCGCGAGGTGCTGGCGATCAACATGGTGATGGCGGGCTGCCTGCCCGAATACGCCACTATCGTGCGAGCCGCGATGCTGTCGCTGTGCGATCCCGCGTTTAATTTGAACGGCGTGCAGGCCACCACGCACATGGCGAGTCCGCTGTTGATCGTCAACGGCCCGGCGCGCACGGCGGCTGGCATGAACGCGGGCATGAATGCCTTCGGTTCGGGCAATCGGGCGAATGCCACGATTGGCCGCGCGATTCGATTGATACTGCTTAACGTCGGCGGCGGCTGGCCGGGCGAGCTGGATAAAAGTACGCTGGGTTCACCGGCGAAATACACCTACTGCATCGCCGAGAACGAAGAGGTGAGTCCCTTCGTGCCATATCACGTCGAGCACGGCTACAAGGCCGAGGATTCCACCGTGTTCGTGCTCGCCGCGGAGCCGCCGCACAGCGTGACCAATCATGTGGCGAACGATCCGCAGGGCATCCTCGACAGCATCTGTTCGGCGATGAGCACCATCTGCAACAACAACGCGGTGATGGGCGGCCACTGCGCGGTGGTGATTGGCCCGGAGCATGCGCGCACCATCGCCAAGCACAACTGGAAGCGTCACGATATCCGTCACTACCTCTGGACGAATGCCGGCAATCTGTGGAAAGACCTGTATTTCAATGATCGCTACGGCAAGATTTACAACCGCAGCTTTCCCGCGTGGTACAAGCGCGAGCCGGAAGCGATGACGCCCATCGTGCCGTCGCCGGATAATATTCACGTGTTTGTCGCGGGCGGCGAAGCGGGGCGGTTTTCGGCGTTCATACCTGGTTGGGGCAAGGTGTCGTCGCCGGTGCTGCGCGCGATTGATCCGGGAGCCGAGCCTGCGGGCGGGCCGGTGTGTCTGGATGGGACGTGTTATCTGTAGGATGCCGGTGAGCGTAGCGATCCGCATCATTCAAGGGTTATGGCGCGACCGATGCGGTTCCTTCGTCGCCGGCATCCTACGAGTTTGATTTTATTTTCGGAGAATGACTATGACTCACACACATTACGACCCACGCGGTATTGTCGAAGCCGATACCCGCGCCGCCGCGGCCCGCACAACGTCGCTTAACGGCAAGCGCCTCGCCATCCTCGACAACACCAAGTGGAACGCCGGCAAACTGCTGCGCAATCTGCAAGAGGGCTTGGCCAAAGACACTGGCTTGTCGGCAATCACCTACTACCGCAAGCACAGCTTTTCGATGAACGCCGCCACTGAATTGCTCGATGACATCGCGGCGAATAACGATCTGGTTATCACCGCCATCGGCGATTGAGGCTCCTGCACGTCGTGCTGTATGCACGACACGGTAGAACTGGAAGCGCGGGGCCTGCCCACAGCGATCATTATCACTACGGAGTTTCAGTTGGAAGCCCAGGTGCAGCGCGACGCGCTGGGCATGACTGCGCTCGACCCCGTGGTGATCGAGCATCCGTTAAGTTCGCTGACCGAGGCGGAGATCGCGCAGCGCGCTGCGCAGGCGTTGCCGCAGATTAAAGCGGTGTGGCTCACGGGCAAATCGAAAAGCGTCTAGTTGAGACTCATCGTATTTGCGTTGGCGATTTGTCTTGTGCTGTGCGTAAACAGCGCTACGGCACAAACGTTCCCCACCAAACCCATTCGCATCATCGTCCCCTTCGCCCCCGGTGGCGCCAACGATCTGGTGACGCGGCTGGTGGCGCAAAAGCTGACCACGGGCATCGGGCAAACGGTGGTGGTCGAAAATCGTGGTGGCGCGGGCGGCACCATCGGGCTGGATATTTGCGCCAAAGCGCCGCCGGATGGTTACACGCTGGTGATGGCGCCCACCAGTGCGGTGGCGTTTGCACCCAGCCTCAACGCGAAACTCTCGTACGATCCGATCAAGGATTTTGCGCCCATCACCAGCGTGTCCAGCGGGCCGAACGTGCTGGTGGTGCATCCCTCGGTGCCCGCCACCACGATAAAAGATTTCGTCGCACTCGCGCGCACCAAAACCGGCAAGCTGAGTTACGTCTCGTCCGGCGCCACCTGCATGTCGGGCATGGCCGCCGAGATGTTCAAGTCGATGGCGGGCATCGACATGGTGGGTGTGCCTTACAAGGGCACCGGCCCCGCGATCACCGAGCTGATCGGCGGACAGGTCGATGTGATGATCGCCGACTTGGCGATATCGCTGCCGCATGTCAACAGCAAGCGGCTGCGCGCGATTGCGGTTACCGGGCCGAAGCGTTCGCCGCACGCGCCGCAGTTGCCGACGGTGGCGGAGTCGGGCGTGCCGGGCCACACGCTGGTCAACTGGCGCGGCATATTGGCCCCCGCTGCGACGCCGCGCGACATCGTGTTGAAGTTGAACGCTGAAATTATCAAGACGCTGCGCTCGCAGGACGTGCGTGATTCATTGGCGCGCGAGGGTTTCGAGCCGATAGGCGACACGCCGGAGCAATTTGCCGCGTTGATAAAGTCGGAAGTGGCGCGCTACGGTAAATTGATTCGGGCGGTGGAGATCACGGGCGCGTTGTGAAATCCGGTGTAGTATCATGAAACTGCTTGCGAGAGGACTTCATAAGTATATGTTTTTAAACAATAAATGTATATACCTGTGGTTGTGTATCGTGGCGCTGGGCGCGACCGCGTGTTTTGCCGTAGCGCACGCGGCGGAAGGATTGTTTCCCGCCAAAACGGTGATGGCGCCGCCGCCGAAGCCCAAGGCCATGCCGGAATTCGAATTCGCCAACCTGCACGGCGGCGTGCTGAAATCATCGGAGCTGAAAGGCAGGGTGATTGTCATCCGCTTCTGGGCAACGTGGTGAGACATCTGCCGCGGCGAGATGCCTTCCGTGCAGAAGGCACACAGAGAATACGCAGGCAAGGATGTGGTGGTGATGACGATTTCGCTGGATGGCGGCGACGGTGCGCCGGTGAAAAAATTTCTCGATGAGCACAAATACACCATGCCGTCGGCGCACGATAAAGGCATGGCGTTTGGCCGGGCCATCAACGCACGCGGCGTGCCGATGACGTATATTATTGACCGCAATCAGAACATTGTTGCACGCGGCATGGGGCCGCTAGATCTGGATCGCCCCGATATACGCAAGTTGATTCAAACCCTCGTGGCAAAGTAGTCACACCGAGCCGCGAACCCAGTGTAGTTAACCAAGGAGATGCCGATGTATCTACGATTGTTACGATCACTGCTGGCGGGGGCGGCGCTCATGCTGGCGACGCAGGCCAGTCACGCATTGCAGGTGGGCGACAAGGCGCCGGATTTTTCGCTGCCGTCCACCAAGGGCGGTAATGTGAGGTTGAGTGATTTCGCCAGCAAGCAGTCGGTGATAATCTTCACTTACATCGGCGCGTTCACCAAGGCCTGAACGCAGGAAGCACTCGGCTTTCAACTTGATCTGCCCAAGTTTGAAGCCGTAAACGCCCAAGTCTTGGGCGTCAGTGTGGATTTCCTTGATGCCAACCGGGCTTGGGTTGAGAAGATGGGCGTCACGTATCCGATACTTTCCGATACGCAACGTAATATGCTGCGTGCTTATGGTGCGCTTAACGATGATCCGGCAATGATAACCACGAAGCGCATTTCCCAGTATCTGCGTGGAAAACGCTCATGGTTCGTGATTGACAAGCAAGGCATCATTCGTTTCATGAAAATCGATTCGGATGATTACGTACCCAGCGAAGTCATGATCGAGGTCGTCAAGAAGCATCAATAACGCTATGGACAGCACGGCATCACCGAAGAGGCGCAGAGAAAAGCGCGCAAAGAAAACCTGATTTAGAGCGGAATTTTTTTGCGTTACTTCTGCGCCTTTGCGGTGAGCTCTTCTTGGTGTTCAGTCCACCTGCGCGCCCGCCTGCTTTACCGCCAGCGCCCACTTCACGAGTTCGTTACGCATAAATGTAGCGAACTCCGCCGGGCTGTTGCCGATGGGCGGCGCACCTTCCGCGGATAGACGCTCGGCAAGCGCGGGCTGACGCAGCGCGGCCACAATCTCGCGATGCAGTTTGTCGATCACCGGCTTGGGCGTGCGCGCGGGCGCGACCACACCCGCCCATGAACTCAC
>CAWUUY010000453.1:0-3530 GCA_963924885.1 uncultured Burkholderiales bacterium
AATCACGCCGCTGGCTGACCGATTACGGTGATCCAGCGCATCATGGGCCGCGTGCGCAATATGCTGAAACTGCTGGACGGCACGCAGCACTGGCTGAGCTTTCCGGAAGATCGCTGGATCGGCATTGCCCCGATTCAGCAATTGCAGGTGATACAGAAAGCGCTGCATATTATCGTGTTGAAGGTCCGTTGCGAACGTGCGCTAACCGAAGTGGAAATATCGCGATTGACGGATACTTTCCGCGACACGCTGGGATTCCCGCATTCGATTACGGTAGAGCAAGTCGATACGATTCCTCGCGGCAAGAACGCCAAGTTCGAGGACTTCATCAGCGAGATCGCGTGAACGGCGCGGGTGATTCACCCTGCGTTAGCGCCTCTGCCGCACGCGTTCGAACAAACAAATCGCCGCCGCCGCCGCGACGTTCAGCGATTCCGTTGCCGTGCTCATGGGTATCGACAGCGTCTCATGCGCGCACGCCAGCAGCGCGTCCGACAGGCCGGCGCCCTCGTTGCCCAACACCAAAGCGATTTTTCCGGTGAGGTTGCAGCTGAACACGCTTTGCGTGGCGTGCATTTGCGTCGCCAGCACTCGACCGGGAAATGTCCGTGCAAGTTCGAGCAGATCAACGCGCTCGTAAATCCCCACGCCGAAATGGGCCCCCATTCCGGCCCGCAGCACGCGTGGCGACCACGCATTAACTGTTTGTTTTGAAAGGAATATTTGTTTTACACCTGCAGCGGCGCAAGAGCGCAGTATGGAGCCTAGATTACCAGGATCTTGCACGTCTTCGAGCATCACACAGGTGTCAAGCGTCTCGGGCAATGCTTCGCGGCGCGGCGTTCTGATAACGGCGATAACGCCGGTGGGCGTGGCAACTGAGGACAGTTGCTTGAACAAATGATCATCCAGGCAGATCGCCGGTGTGTCGTGGCACAGCAGTGCTTGAACTTCCCGGTTGTCCGCGCCGGCGTGGCTGAGGATAAGTTGTTCCGGCGCCCCGAAGCGCGTCTGATACGCCTCCAGTAAATGCACGCCGTCGAGCAGCGAGTAGCCCGCCAGCCGCCGTTCGCGCGATGAATGCACGAGTTTTAACAGTGATTTGAATTGGGCGTTATCCGCCGAGCTGATTTTTTTCAAGTGGGTTTCAATCCAGCGCGCAGGTTCGGAAACCCGCCAGCACGTCGCGCCGGTCGGGTGTGTAAAAGTTGCGCCAGGTGTTGCGCAGCAGGCTCGCGCGCGTGGCGTAACAACCGCCGCGCAGCACCTTGTGATTGCCGAACCATGGCTCGGAGTATTCCTGGTAGGGGTCGAGCACGAAACCGGGATATGCATTGAAGCCATCCGCTGTCCACTCCCATATGTTACCGAACATCTGGCGCACGCCCCATCCGCTGTCACCCTGGGTAAACGCGGCTACATCGACGGTTTTCCCCGCCACCCCAAACAGGTTGGCGTGCGCGCTGGTGGGCGGCGTATCGCCCCACGGATAGCGGCGTTTGTTTGCCAGATCGTCCGGCGTGGTTGAAGCGGCGAATTCCCATTCGGCTTCCGTGGGCAGGCGGCGCTTGGCCCATCGGCAATACGCCTCGGATTCGTGCCAGTTGACGTGAGTCATCGCGGCCTTTGGATCGAGCAGCCCCCACGCATCGTGGAGACGAACCAGCCAATCCCTTCCTTGCTGTTGCCAGTAGAGCGGCGTCACGGCATTGGCGTCGCTTCGCCACTGCCAGCCCACATCGCTCCAGCATTCGCGTCGCGTGTAACCCGCATCCTCCACGAACGCCGCGAACTCGGCGTTGCTCACCGCCGTGCGCGCCATGTGAAAGGGCTGCACCTTGACTTCATGTGCCCATTTTTCGTTATCAAACACAAAACCCTGATCGGCCTGCGCGCCAAGCATAAAATGCCCGCCGTAAATGTCCGCATCGCCGGAACAAGGGCTAAGTGTAAGTATTTGTTTTTGTTTATTTATTTCTGTTGCGTATCCCAGTGTCTGACGCGTGTAGTCAAACGCTTCGTTATGCATTTCTTCGTGAAACGCCGCAAGCTGCACGAAATAGCACAGGTGCTCCGTGGCGCCTTCGCGTGCTATGCGCGCCAGCACCGCATCCAACACGTCGTTAAGGTTCTGCAACGAAGCCTTCACTGGCGGCAGCGGCAAACGCCAACGCTCGGCATGCGGCACGATGGCGGAGTTATACAAGGCGTCCGCGTTCGACAGGATCGACGGCGCAAGCATTCCGTCCGTTCGGTAGCGCAGACACCAATGCTCCTGAAACCAGCCGAGATGGCCGATCTCCCACAGCGGCGGATTGACAATATCCAGACAGGGGCCGAGCCATTGATCGGATGTCAGCTGGCCGGCATGCGCGAGTGTGCGCTTGCGCGCGGCCTTGAGCATGTCGCACAACGTGGTGGCATCGGGAGAACTGGAAGCAGGAGTCACAAGAAACATTTGATATAGTCGCGGCCTAGTGTATCTCTGATTGAGTCTAGTGAAAATCACTCTGATTACGCCCGCTGCGGCGGGTTCGCGTCACGGCAATCGCGGCACCGCCACGCGCTGGGCGGGCATGCTGCGCGAGTCGGGGCACCACGTTACCGTGCAAGTCGATTGGGATGGTCGCGCCACGGACTTGATGATCGCGCTGCATGCGCGCCGCAGCCATGCGTCGATCCGCAATTACGTAATGTGTTATCCCGATCAGCCGCTGATCGTGGTGCTGACCGGCACCGATCTTTACCGCGACATCCATAACGATGAAGAGGCACAGGCGTCGTTGCAACTCGCCACGCGCCTGATCGTATTGCAGGACATGGGCCTGGCGGAACTCGCGCCCACGCTGCGGCGCAAAACGCGGGTGGTGTATCAATCCGCGCCGGTGGTCAAGCGCCCGCCGTCGCTGAAATCCTGTTTCGAGGTCGTGGTCAGCGGGCATCTGCGCGAGGAAAAAGACCCGTTTCGTGCCGCCGCCGCCCTCGCCCGCTTGCCAACGGAAAGCCGCATACGCGTCAATCACATGGGCGGCGCGATGTCGGCGGCAATGGCAAAAGAAGCACGCGCATGGATGAAGCGCGAATCGCGTTATTACTGGCTGGGCAATGTGGCTCACGGCAAGGCGTTGCGCGTGCTGGCACGCAGTCGCTTGATGGTAATTAGCTCACGCATGGAAGGCGGCGCCAACGTGGTGAGCGAAGCGCTTGCGAATAACGTGCCGGTGATCGCTTCTCGCGTGTCAGGCAACATCGGCATGCTGGGCAAGAGTTACGCGGGTTACTACGCGCTCGAAGATGAACGCGCGCTGGCGTGGTTGTTGTCGCGCGCCGAAAAAGATGCGGCCTTTTACCAAAATATCGCCTCACAGTGTCGCGCACGCAAGTCGCTCATCACCCCTGCCAGCGAGCGCAATGCGCTGCAGCGCGTATTACGGGAAGTATCGTAAATTTTTGGTGTCTGGTAAGCCGCTATGAAGTAAGCGACAAATGGATTGTACTTTAAGAGGGTAAAGAGTAAGCTGTTTTGCATG
>CAWUUY010000454.1:0-4945 GCA_963924885.1 uncultured Burkholderiales bacterium
TCATGGCGGAAGGCGCTGCGCTTTTCCGCCCTACATGGACAATACTTCGTAGGTTGGCGCTGAGCTTGCGAAGCCCAACACAAACACACGTGGCGAAACATGAAGGCGTCTGGAATGGGCGCGATGTTGGGCTTCGCAGGCTCAGCGCCAGCCCACCCGTGCCGTGCTTGTCAAGGCGCTGACCGTGTTGCCAGAAACGCCGACAGCACGCGTGAGGTATGTGAGCGTTTCGGATTGCGCGCGAGTTCTTGCGGCGTGCCTTGCGCGACGATGCGGCCGCCGGCGTCGCCGCCTTCGGGGCCTAGATCGATAATCCAATCGGCGTCTGCTATCACGTCGAGGTTGTGTTCGATCAGCACTACCGTGTTGCCGGCATCGACCAGGCGATGCAGCACGCAGATCAATTTTTCCACGTCGGCCATGTGCAGGCCTACGGTTGGTTCGTCGAGGACGTAGAGCGTGCTGTTGTTTGCGCTGCCACGACCGGGACGCTGCGCGGCATCGCCAATCTCAGGGCGCACTTTCGACAGTTCGGTGACTAATTTGATACGCTGCGCTTCGCCGCCAGATAACGTCGGGCTTTGCTGGCCTAGCGTGAGATAGCCCAACCCCACGTCCTGCAATAGCGTCAGCGCGTGATGGATCGCCGGGTGTGCCGCGAAAAACTCCACCGCCTCATCCACGCTCATGCGCAGCACGTCGCCGGCGGATTGGCCTTTGAATTGCACCGCCAGCGTGTCGGGGTTGAAGCGCGCGCCGCGGCAGGTTTCGCACGCGACGCGCACGTCGGGCAGGAAACTCATTTCGATTTTGCGCATGCCCTGGCCTTCGCAGGTTTCGCAGCGCCCGCCGCTGGTGTTGAACGAAAAACGGCTGGCGCTGAAGCCGCGCATGCGCGCTTCGGGCACTTCGGCGAACAAGCGGCGCATCGCGTCCCAGAATCCGACGTAGGTGGCGGGGCAGGAGCGCGGGGTTTTGCCGATGGGGGTTTGATCGACTTCGAGCACGCGGCCTACGGATTGCCAGCTCGTAAGTGTTTTGTAAGTATTTGTTTTTAAATGATTATTTTTATTCAACAGCAGGGCGAGTTGCGCGTGCAACACGTCGCGGGCGAGTGTCGATTTGCCCGACCCCGACACGCCGGTAATCGCCGTGAATCGCGCCAGCGGGATGCGCACATCGATCTTTTTAAGGTTGTGCAGCGTCGCGCCGTGGATGTGGATCGCGGGCGTGTTGCGATTGACCGCGCGCGGCGGATGCAGCGGATGCAGCAGCGGCTTTAATAAAAACTGTCCAGTGAGCGACTTCGGATTGCGCATCAGATCGGCGGCGGTGCCTTCGCCGATGACTTCGCCGCCCACCTTGCCCGCGCCGGGGCCGAGGTCGATCACGTGCGCGGCGCGGCGGATGGTGTCTTCGTCGTGCTCCACCACCACCAGCGTGTTGCCCTTGGCTTCGAGTTTTTGCAGCGTGTCGAGCAGAATTTTATTGTCGCGCGGATGCAGGCCGATGGTCGGCTCGTCGAGGATGTAGCACACGCCACGCAGGTTGGAGCCGAGTTGCGCCGCCAGCCGGATGCGCTGCGCCTCACCACCCGAGAGCGTGGGCGCCGCGCGGTCGAGCGCGAGGTAACCCAGGCCCACTTCATCGAGGAACGTGAGCCGGGTATGGATTTCGGTGAGCACATCGCGTGCGATGGTCGCGGCGCGGCCTTTGAGCGACATTTTGCCGAAGGCGGCGGCGACCTTGGACACCGGCAGCGCCGTCAGTTCGGCAATCGATTGCCCATTAAACCGCACCGCCAATGCATCGGGATTCAAGCGATGGCCGTTGCAGGCGGGGCAGGGCTCTTCAATTGCGAGCCACTCGATCCACGAATCGAGCACATGTTCTTCGGTGCCGGTCTTATCGCGCTCGGCGTCCCAGTCAAAGCCCGCGAGCTTCAAGCCCGTGCCGAAGCACGCGGTACACCAGCCGTGGCGCGAGTTAAACGAAAACAATCGCGGATCCAACTCGGCAAAGCTGCGATTGCACGACGGGCAGGCGCGGTTGGCGGAGTAGGCGGTGTGCGGCAGTTGAGGCATGTGTTTGTCGTGCCGGTGAATCGCGCGCGCCAGCATATCGAGCTTGCCGGCGACGTGCACAATGCCCTTGCCGTGGGCCAGCGCCTGCGCCACGCCCTCGCGCAGGGCGCGTTCGTTCTCCGGCAGTACGCGCACGTCTGCTACCGGCAGTTCTATCGTGTGTTCGCTAAAGCGCGCGAGGCGCGGCCATTGTGCCGTGGGCAAAAACTCGCCATCGACTCTCAGATGCGTGTGACCCTTTGCCGCCGCCCATTTGGCGAGATCGGTGTAATAACCCTTGCGGTTCACCACCAGCGGCGCCAGCAGCCCTACGCGGTCGCCGCGCGAGTGGCGCAGAATGTTCGCGACGATGGCGTCCGCGCTTTGCGGCTCGATTGCCACGTCGCAGTCCGGGCAATACTGCGTGCCGAGCTTCACGTACAACAGACGCAGAAAATGATAAATCTCGGTGAGTGTGGCCACCGTGCTTTTGCGTCCGCCGCGACTGGTGCGCTGTTCGATGGCCACCGTCGGCGGGATGCCGGTGATGCTGTCCACGTCCGGCCGTGACGCGCCCTGCACGAATTGCCGCGCGTAGGCGTTGAGCGACTCAAGATAACGTCGCTGGCCTTCGGCGAACAGAATGTCGAAGGCGAGCGTGGATTTTCCGCTGCCGGAGACGCCGGTGACCACGGTGAATTTGCCGTGCGGGATATCGACGTCGATGTTTTTGAGATTGTGTTCGCGGGCGTGGTGGATGGAAATGCAGTTATTAGGATTGAGGATTGAGGATTGCGTTGCTTCGCGGTATGCCGCTGGTGCGGGTTTTTGTGCGTACTCGCGTAGTGCCTTGCCTGTATGCGACCCTGCGCACGCCATCACCGTTTCCGGCGTCCCTACACAAACAATCTTGCCGCCCGCATTGCCGCCCTCCGGCCCCAGATCAACAATCCAATCCGATGCGCGAATCACATCGAGGTTGTGCTCAATCACTACCAGCGAGTGTCCCGCCGCAATCAGCTCGCGGAACGCGCGCAGGAGTTTTGAAATATCCTCGAAGTGCAGTCCCGTGGTGGGTTCGTCGAACAGGAACAGGGTTGAGTGTTTAGTGTTTAGGGTTGAGTGGGTGGCTTCGGCCAAATGCCCCGCGAGTTTCAGGCGCTGCGCTTCGCCGCCGGATAGCGTGGGCACGGGTTGTCCCAGACGCAGGTATTCGAGGCCGACTTCCGCCAGCGGTCTCAACGCAGCACACACTTTGGGTTCCGCCGCAAAAAACGCTAGTGCTTCGCTCACCGTCAGATCGAGCACATCGGCTATCGATTTGCCGTCGATGTGAATTTCCAGAATTTCCGCGCGGTAGCGGCGGCCATCGCAATCGGCACAGCGCAGATACACGTCCGACAGAAACTGCATTTCGACGTGCTCGAAGCCGTTGCCGCCGCACGCCGGGCAGCGGCCATTACCAGAGTTAAAACTGAAGGTGCCAGCGGTATAGTTGCGTTCGCGCGCGAGCGGTGTCTTCGTATAAAGATCACGTATTGCGTCGAACGCGCCGACGTAGCTTGCCGGGTTCGAGCGCGTGGTGCGGCCGATCGCGGATTGATCGACCATTACCACGTCGTTGATGTGCTCGTGCCCGATCAACTCGCGGTGCGCGCCCGGCGTCTCGGACGGCTTGCCCTTGGCTTTTTGCAGCGCGGCGTACAACACATCCTGCACCAGCGTTGATTTACCCGAACCCGACACACCGGTGATGCACACGAGATGCCCCAACGGAATATCGACGTCGATGTTCTTCAGATTGTGTTCGGTGGCGCCGCGCAGCGTGAGCTTGCGCACGTGCGCATCGGGCGTCACGCCGCGCACGCCGCTATCCGCGCGCAACGTGCCTGCCAGATAGTGCCCGGTTCTGGAACTCTTCGTTTTTATTAGGTTTTTTGTATTGCCGCAATAGACGATTTCGCCGCCACGTTCACCCGGCCCCGGCCCCATGTCGATTATTCGATCCGCCGCCAGCATCACTTGCGGATCGTGTTCTACTACCACTAGCGAGTTGCCCGCGTCGCGCAGCTTGTGCATCACGCCGATCACGCGGCCCATGTCGCGCGGGTGCAAGCCGATCGACGGCTCATCCAGCACGAACAGCGTGTTGGTGAGCGAGGTGCCGAGCGCGGTGGTCAAGTTGATGCGCTGCACTTCGCCGCCCGATAAGGTGCGCGATTGCCGGTCGAGCGTGAGATAGCCCAGGCCCACGTCCGCCAGATAATCCAGCCGCGCGCGGATTTCTTTGACCAGCATCGCAGTGGCGTCGTCGGCCATTTTCGGCAGCGTGAGCTGCTGCATGCGCGCGCGCACGGTGTCCAGCGGTAGCAACATCAGATCATGCACCGTCAGGCCCGGCAATTGCGCGAGCCGGGCTTCGTCAAAGCCAGCACCCTTAGGCAAAAACGGCACGTCACTTTTTGCGTGGCCCAGCCGCCACGACAGCGCCTCGGGTTTCAACCGCGCGCCGCCGCAGGCCTCACACGGCGTATAGGCGCGATACTTCGACAGCAGCACCCGCACGTGCATCTTGTAGGCTTTGGTCTCCAGCCACTTGAAAAAATTCGCCACGCCGTACCACACGCCCGGCCAGGATTTTTTCCAGCCTTGCCATTGCGGCACACCGTCGATCACCCAGCGTTGTTGTGCGCGGGTGAGATCACGCCACGGCGTATCCAGCGGCATGCCGCGTTTTTTGGCGTAGTTCACCAGGTCGCGCTGGCATTCGGCATTGCTGGGCGTTTGCCATGGCTTTACCGCGCCTTCGCGCAGCGTTTTCGCTTCATCCGGTATCACCAGCCCGTAATCGACGCCGATCACGCGGCCAAAACCGCGGCAGG
>CAWUUY010000455.1:0-6178 GCA_963924885.1 uncultured Burkholderiales bacterium
CCGGCGACGGCCACCGCATGGCGCTGGCGCTCGGCGCGCGCATCATCAATCAGGACATGTTCGGCGGCGGCATGCGTTTTGTGCGTCCGCCAAAACCCGCGTGGCAAAGCCGCCTGCCGCCGTCGCGCTGGCTGATGCGCGCCGCCAATTTCGCGCTGCGCATCGCGCCGCAATCGGTGGTACGACGGTTCCTGATGGGCTTTCTCACCACCGTGGTGGTGCCCGAACGCGGCCTGTTCCGCGACGGCGCGATACTCATCAACAAAAAGGGCGAACGCTTCGCCGAAGAAACCAAGGGCATGGTGTTTGACATGGCCTACCAGCCCGACGGCATGGCTTACATTTTGTTTGATGCGAGCGTGGCGCAAAAATACACCGCGTGGCCGCACTATGTCTCCACTGCGCCAGGCATTGCGTTCGCCTATTTGCGGGACTATGAAAAAACCCGCCGCGATTTGTTTCATCGCGGCGAGACGCTGAATGCGTTGGCGGTCAAGCTGGGGATCGACGCGGACGCATTGGAAAAAACGGTGAGCACTTATAACGCCTCAACCGAGGCGCGTAGCGCGCGCCCGGAAATTCAGCGCGGCCCGTATATCGCGCTAGGGCCGGTAAAAAATTACATCAACTACACCGACGGCGGGCTGGCGATCAACACCGGCCTGCAAGTGTTGGGCAAGAACGACGCGCCGATACCGCGCTTGTATGCGGCGGGCGCTACGGGGCAAGGCGGGTTATTGTTGAAGGGCCACGGCAATCATCTGGGGTGGGGCTTTACCTCCGGGCGCTTGGCTGGGCAATATGCGGCGGCGTTGGCGCCGTGTGCGGATGCGTAAATGGTTTTGTAGGTTGGGCTGCAAAGCCCAACTTCAAACACTGACTGATGCATAACGAAAGAGAGAGAACAAAAATGGCAGAACCCAAAAAAGGCAAAGGCTTCCTGATGGTGACGATGGAGCCGACGCCGGCGTACGACGAGGAATTCAACGATTGGTACGACACCGAGCATATTCCGGATCGCACGTCGATTCCTGGCTTTGAGACGGGCCGGCGCTTTGTGTGCCTCAACGGATGGCCGCGTTATCTGTCGATGTATGACTTGACCACCATCGATGTGCTGGAAAGCGATGGATATAAAAGCCGCTCGTGGAACGGCTTCACCGCCTGGACCAAACGCATGATGCAAAAAGTGCGCGGACAGTGGCGCGGCAGCGGCACTCAGATTTATCCCGGCCAGGCGCTGACGGGCCATTTTTCGCGGCTGACGTTTCTGCGCTTTCGCAACGCGCCCGACACGCTGGCGGATCGCATCACGCAAGGCGTGCGGGCGAATTTTGAAAAGCGCGCCGAGACAAAGCAGATACGGATCCTGCGTTCGGACTAC
This sequence comes from uncultured Burkholderiales bacterium, assembly GCA_963924885.1. Classification (GTDB taxonomy): domain Bacteria; phylum Pseudomonadota; class Gammaproteobacteria; order Burkholderiales; family SG8-41; genus UBA5216. The sequence goes on from CAWUUY010000455.1 coordinate 1,385, forward strand.
AACCAGCAGATTGATTACATTGGCTGGATCGAAGCGAGCGCGCCGTTCACCTCGCCGATGGACGTGAAGCTCTTCGGCGATGCGGCGCAGTATCTCGATATCGTCAATGAATACACGCCGTATTGGACGCGTGGGCCGCTGGCGGGGGTGTTTGGGGAGAAAAATTAGGCGCGTTTAGCGTTCCGGCACGCTGGCAAGCGGCAGGTACAACGTCAGCGCTTGAGCGGGCAGGCTTTTAAACCCGTGATGCCGGTAGAAATCGGCTGCGGTGTCGTCCCTGGCGTCCACCAGCATGGCATAAGCAGCGATCTCGGACCGCACGGCCCGCGCCAGAGCATCGGCCAGCATAGCGCCGCCCAGCCCACGGCCTTTGAAGTTTATATCCATTGCCAGCCTGCCCATGCGTATCGCCGGAACGCTGGGGTAGCGCGGCAGTTTCTTGGCAAGGGCCGCAGGCAGTTCGTCCAGCAACACACTCGCTGAGGACAGGGTGTAGTAGCCCGCGATACGAGAATCCTGCGTGATCGCCACAAAGCAGGCAGTGACCCGGCGTTTGATGTCCTGCGAAACCTGATGGTGAAAATACTGGTCCAGCGGCGGCACGCCGCTTTTGAATGCGGTGCGGACAAGCGCACGGTCTAACGCAACAACCCGAAACGGCGCTACGTTCATTCGGCGCGTATCAATTGGCGGCGGCGCTTGAAGGCGCGTTTGAGCGCGGCATTGGGTTTTGGCGGTGAGATCAGCGCCTTTGCAAACGCTTCCTGATCCGCAACGGTCAAGTGCATGAAGGCGGCCTGCGCGATGGCTTTTTGCGCGGCATCCTGCACGGCGGCAACCACGAAATCGGTCATGGTGCGGCCTTGAATCTCTGCGGCACGCTTGAGCGTGGAATGCAAGTCGGCGCTGATGCGCGCTTCAAGGCGTGCGGTTGTCGCGGCGGCGGGCGGTCCGGATGTTACGGCAGGCATGGCAATCTCCTGAAAGTCTTAACTGTACGGCAATGTGCCGTATCGGTCAAGATCTCAAGAGTGCAACCGAGCCCAAGGGTGCAAAAAGAGCGTTCCCCGCAAAATTACGGCGCCATCCGGCGCATGCCGAACTTGTGCAGCACGCGGTAGTCGCCCTTGAACCACGCATGCTTGGCCAGCCTATCCCGCCACGGGGTCGCGCGCGCTTGGTCGCGCTCATTCGATTCCAGCGCCTTCATGTCACGCAGATAGTGCAACGCGATATGCGTCCAGCCGTCAGCCTGCGGCGCGTGAACCTTGAAGCGGCGGCACATCGGCCAGTGCGGGCTTTTCAGCAAAATGCCCAGGTGTTCTTCGTCGTACCACGCATTGAAATCTTTTTCACCCTCATTTTCGTTACCCGGCGGCACGGCGAACAACACCGGATACAAAATCGGCGCGTGGTGAAACGGATCGTCGGCGCCGGGTGCGATCTGCTGATTCATATACGTTGCGACGTGGCGTTCGCTGGATAGTATCGATTCGTGCGCCGGCGCGGGTAGCGACCCGAATGTGGTCGCATCGGCGTTAGATTCAAACACCGCCACGTAAGTCGCCCGCAATGGGCTGCCGTAACACTGCACATTCAGCATTTGACCCGTGGCCAGCAGTGACGGAACATAGTGATTCTGGTGCCACACGTCGAAGGCGAATCCGCCTTCGCGCTTGACGGTGATGGTGTCGTAAACAATGGTTTTGCCTTGCATGGCGTGTCCTTATTTTGAACGGGTATTTTGCCATGCCGCACAAGGGAGGCGCATTGCGGATGATTAAATTGCTTCGCTATCTAGCCGGTTCGGTGGTCGTCAGCGCGATGTGGGCCGCGCCATGCGTCGCAGCCTATCCCGACAAACCCATCCGCATCGTCACGCCTTTCCCCGCCGGCAGCGTCACCGACATTGTCGCGCGTCCGATGGCGATGCGTTTGAGCGAGGCGTGGGGCGTGCCGGTGGTGGTGGATAACCGGACCGGCGCGGGCGGCGGCGTGGCAGGCGAGGTGGTGGCCAAAGCGCCGCCGGATGGCTATACGCTGTTGATCGGCGCCACCGGCAACCTGGTGGTGAACGCATTTCTCTACGCCAAAATGCCGTACGACCCGCAGCGCGCGTTTGCGCCGATCACGCTCGCGGCGACCGCCGGTTTGATGCTGGTAGCGCATCCATCGATTCCGATTCGTTCCGCGAAAGAACTGGCGGAACTGGCGAAAACGCGGCCCGGGCAATTGACCTATGGATCGTCGGGCAATGGCTCGACGCCGCATCTGGCGGCTGCGTTGTTCACCTCGATGACCGGCGCGAAAATGATCCACGTAGCGTACAAGGGCGGCAGTCCGCAATACACCATTGACCTCATCACCGGACGCATTGAGCTGGCGTTTGCCAGCATGGCGCCGGTGATTCCGCATGTGAGAAGCGGTCGCTTGAAATCACTGGGCACCACGGCGGACAAGCGTGATCCGCAGTTTCCAGACCTACCGACCATCGCAGAATCTGGCGTGCCGGGCTACGACATGCGTTCGTGGTATGGCGTGCTCGCCACCGCCGGCACGCCGCAACCGGTGATTGAAAAGTTGAACGCCGAACTCGTGCGCATTCTCGCGGCGCCGGACTTGCGCGCACAGTATCTGGTGGGCGGTTTGCATGCCGCCAGCAGCAGCGCGCCCGAGTTTGCCGCTTACCTCAAAAGCGAGCACGACAAATGGAGTCGCGTGGTGAAGGCGGCCGGCATCCGCGCGGAGTAGCTGCGCCTGCTACGACTTCTTCAGCACCCCGCTGCCGATATAGGCCCCAAACGATTCGCACCAGATGGTCACGGTGTGAAACTTCGCCGGGTCGATGCCTTCCGGCAGCATGAAATTCTGCGCGCCCTTGAACGATTTCAGTGGCGCGATTTTCACACGGCCCGCGTCGACGTTGAAATCCTTTTCCTCGCCGACGGCGCGAGTGTTGAGGTACACCCAGAAGTTGGGGCCGGGGCCGGCGACGAAATCACCATTCAGCCGCAGCAACGCACCCTGTGCGGTGCGGATGATCGCGCCGCTGCCGTTGGCCCAATGCACTGGGTCGCGGCCCGGCGTGGTTTCATCGAGCTTGAATTCGATGGGCGCCGTGGCGGCTACGGCGAGCGCCATGGGGGCGGCTTCGTTGACGATCGGCGGCGGAAACAGATAAGGGAAGGCGATCAGCTTGTCGCCGGCGCCGGCAACGCTGCCCAATAGCCCGCCCAGCATGAAAACGACAAATTTGGATTTCAGCATGGTGGCGCTCCAGTCCGGTGTTGGTATCAGTGCTGATAGTGGTCGGGCAGGTGCTGCGTACCTTACAAGGATCGCGGCGCTTTGGAATACAATCCGCCTGTTAAGGAGATTGCGCAATGGATCAAACTGAAAAAAATCCGCTGGCTGCGGCGAAAAGCGAAACGCAGGCCCTGTGCGAGTTTCTGGTGTCGATACGCTACGAATCGCTGCCACAAGACGTGGTGTCACGCACCGAAGACTTTTTTCTCGACTGGCTGGGTTCCGGGCTGGCGGGCAAGGGTTCGCGCCCGGTGCTGGTGCTGGAAAAGTTCGCGCGGATGATGGGGCCGTCCACCGGCCCCAGCGAAATTCTCACCACGCGCGGACGCACCTCGCCGTTTTTCGCGGCGCTGATTAACGGCGCGGCCTCGCACGTGGTCGAGCAGGACGACGTGCATAATGGCTCGGTGTATCACCCCGCCACGGTCGTGTTCCCGGCCGTGCTGGCGGCGGCGCAGGAAGTCGGCGCATCGGGTAAGGAGTTGATCGCCGCGTCGGTGGCGGGTTACGAATGCGGCGTGCGCGTGGGCGAGTTTTTGGGGCGCTCGCATTACAAGGTGTTTCATACCACCGGCACCGCCGGCAAACTCGCGGCGGCGGCGGGTGTCGCACACCTTTTGAAATTAGATGCACAAAAAATGCAGCACTGCATCGGCTCGGCGGGCACCATGGCGGCGGGCCTGTGGGAGTTTTTGCGTGACGCGGCGGATTCCAAGCAGTTGCACACCGCCAAGGCCGTGGCCGATGGCTTGATGGCCGCTTACATCGCGCGCGATGGTTTCACTGGCGCGAATAAAATTCTTGAAGGCAGGCAAGGTATGGCGGCGGGCATGTCGAGCGACGCCGATCCAGCGAAGCTGATCGACGGCCTCGGCACGCGCTGGGGCATGACTGAAACCTCGTTCAAGTTTCACGCCTCGTGCCGGCACACGCACCCGGCAGCCGATGCGCTGCTGAAGGTGATGCACGACCACCAGTTGAAGCCGGATGACATCACCAGCGTCACCGCGCATGTGCATCAGGGGGCGATAGACGTGCTGGGGCCGGTGACCGACCCGCAGACCATTCATCAATCGAAATTTTCCATGGGGTTTGTGCTAGCACTCGCCGCGTTGCACGGGCGCGCCGGGCTGGTGGATTTCACCGAAGCGTCGTTGAAAGACCCAGCGACACGCGCGTTTCACGACAAGGTGAAAATGGTGTTGGACCCGGTGGTGGATGGGGCTTATCCCAAACGCTGGCTGGGCCACGTGACGGCCACCACTAGAGATGGCCGCAAGCTCGAAGGCAAAGTATCGTCACCCAAGGGTGATCCAGACAACACGCTCTCGCGCCCGGAGATCGAGGATAAAGCGGTGCGCCTCGCGGGTTATAGCGGCGGCGCGGGTGAATCTGAAATGGGGCGGGTGATCCAGCGGGTGTGGCGCTTGCGGGATGAGGCGAATGTGCGGGATTTTTTGGCAGTCAAGTAGGGCGGAAAAGCGCAGC
>CAWUUY010000456.1:0-8007 GCA_963924885.1 uncultured Burkholderiales bacterium
TTTTATTGTTGTTTGTGTTGTTGTTCAGGCGGGCTTCCTAAGTGATTGTTAAATAATGAAAATTGAAACTCAAGCCGCCGCCGCCGTTAGCGGTGCAGAAAGCTTTGCCGCACTGTTTGAAGAAAGCCTGTCGCGCAAGGAAATGAGTATCGGCGAGGTGATTACCGCCGAGATCGTGCGCATCGACGACAACTTCGTCGTCGTCAACGCGAACCTCAAATCTGAAAGTTATATCCCCAAAGAAGAATTCTTGTCCGATGATGGCGTTTTTGACGCCAAGATCGGTGATTTCATCAGCGTCGCCATCGAGTCGCTGGAAAACGGCTTTGGCGAAACGCGGTTGTCGCGCGACAAGGCCAAGCGTCTCGCGTCATGGCTGGATCTTGAAGACGCGCTGGAAAAAGGCCGCATCGTGCAGGGCATGGTGAACGGCAAGGTCAAGGGCGGACTCACGGTGATGGTGAACGGCATTCGTGCGTTCCTGCCGGGTTCGCTGGTGGATATTCGTCCCGTCAAAGACACCACGCCCTATGAAAACAAGGCGATGGATTTCAAGGTTATCAAGCTCGACCGCAAGCGTAACAACGTGGTGGTATCGCGCCGCGCCGTGCTCGAAGTCACTCAGGGCGAAGAGCGTCAAAAGCTGCTGGAGAATCTGCAAGAAGGCGCGGTGGTCAAGGGCATCGTCAAGAACATCACCGACTACGGCGCGTTTGTCGATCTCGGCGGCATCGATGGCCTGCTGCACATCACCGATCTCGCGTGGCGCCGCGTCAAGCACCCGAGCGAAATCCTCAACGTCGGCGACGAAGTGCAGGCGAAGGTGCTCAAGTTCGATCAGGAAAAAAATCGCGTCTCGCTCGGCATGAAGCAGCTCGGCGATGATCCGTGGGTGGGCCTTGGTCGCCGCTATCCGACCGGCACGCGTCTGTTTGGTAAAGTGTCGAACCTCACCGACTACGGCGCGTTCGTGGAAATCGAAACCGGCATCGAAGGTTTGGTGCATGTGTCCGAAATGGACTGGACCAACAAGAACGTGCATCCGTCGAAAGTGGTGCAACTGGGTGATGAAGTCGAAGTCATGGTGCTCGAGATCGATGAAGAGCGCCGCCGCATTTCGCTCGGCATGAAGCAGTGCATGGCGAATCCATGGGAAGAGTTCTCGATGAATCACAAAAAGGGCGAGAAAGTTCGCGGCCAGATCAAGTCGATCACCGACTTCGGTATATTCGTCGGCTTGCCCGGCAACATCGACGGCTTGGTGCATCTGTCGGACCTGTCGTGGTCGCTGCCCGGCGAGGAAGCCGTGCGCAACTACAAGAAAGGCGATGATGTCGAGGCCGTGGTGCTGGCCATCGATATGGAGAGAGAGCGTATTTCGCTCGGCGTCAAGCAGATGGATGGCGATCCGTTCACGAATTTCGTCTCCGCCAACGACAAGAACTCCATCGTTCAGGGTACGGTAAAATCTCTTGACGCCAAGGGGGCAGTAATTCAGTTGATGGGTGACATCGAAGGTTATCTGCGGGCTTCCGAGGTGGCGCGGGATAGGGTTGAGGATATCCGCACGCATTTGAAAGAAGGCGATTCGGTAACGGCGATGATTATCAATATCGATCGCAAGAACCGTTCGATTAATCTGTCGATCAAGGCCAAAGACCTTGCGGAGGAGTCCGACGCGATGCAGAAGATATCGTCGGATAGCAAGTCGGCAAGCACCGGGACGACCAATCTTGGCGCCTTGCTGAAGGCGAAGATGGATACGGCAAGTAATCAACAATAAGCGCAACATAAGCGTAAGGGAGCATCATGACCAAGTCGGAATTGATCGCGAAGCTGGCGGCACGTTTTCCCCAATTGGTGGCAAAGGACGCGGAATTGGCGGTGAAGATGATCCTGGACGCGATGGGCAAGAGCCTTTCACAGGGGCAGCGCATCGAGATCCGGGGCTTCGGTAGTTTCGGGCTCAATTACCGGCCGCCGCGCACCGGGCGCAACCCGAAGTCGGGTGATCGCGTTCAAGTGCCGGCGAAATATGTTCCGCATTTTAAGGCAGGCAAGGAATTGCGCGAACGCGTGGATGTGCGCAGCAAATAAAACGCCGCATTGCTATTTATTTCGATACATTCAAGTTCTCGTTCGTTTTTCTCTAAACGGCATGGTCGCAAGATCATGCCGTTTTTTGCTGCCCATTGAGGCGAATTGCGATGAAAGCCGTTTTCTGGATACTCAAGCTGGTTTTCTTTTTGTTCGCCCTTACGTTCGCGGTGAAGAACACGGACATGGTGACGGTGCGCTATTACCTCGGCGTGGAATGGCAGGCGCCGCTGATTTTCGTACTGGTGGTGGTGTTCTGTCTGGGCGTGGCTGCGGGCGTCATCGCCGGGCTGGGGCACGTGGTGCAGCTGCGGCGCGAGGTATCGCGCTTGCGCAAGCAGACGCCGCCTGCGCCGCCACATGACGGCGCCGCGCCGTCCGCCTTGTCGTCCATTACCGCGCCATCCCGTGTTCCCAATGTGGTGTAGCCGGCAGGTCATGCTGACATGGACCTAGAATATTGGTGGCTGCTGGCGCTGCCGCTGTTTTTTGCGTTGGGCTGGCTGGCCGCGCGTGTGGATATCCGCCATCTGCTGTCGGAATCACGCGTGTTGCCGAGTTCCTATTTCAAGGGACTCAACTTTTTACTGAATGAACAGCCTGACAAGGCCATCGAAGCCTTCATTGAGGTGGTCAGGGTTGATCCGCAAACCATCGAGTTGCATTTCGCGCTGGGCAGCCTGTTCCGGAGGCGCGGAGAGGTCGAGCGCGCGATCCGCATGCACCAGAATCTGGTGGAGCGGCCCGATCTGCCGAAGGAACAAAAAACCCTGGCGTTGTACGAACTCGCGCAGGATTACCTGAAGGCAGGATTACTTGACCGCGCCGAAGAATTGTTCTTGAAGCTCGAAGGTACGCAGCACGAGGAATCGGCGCTCAAGTTCCTGCTGGAGATTTACGAGCAGGAAAAAGACTGGCGCAAGGCGATCGTGATCGCGGGCAAGCTGGAAGTGGTCAAGGGACAGTCACACCAGAAGGAGATCGCCAATTTTTATTGCGAGCTAGCGAGCATCGAGATCATGCACACGCGCGCCGATGCCGCGCGCCCCCATCTAGAACAAGCGCTGGCGCATCACCGACTGTGCGTGCGCGCCAATCTGCTACTGGGCGATCTGGAACAGAATTTGGGCAATGCGGATGCGGCGGTAGCGGCGTGGATGCGTATCGAGAGTCAAAATCCGGATTACCTGGCGCTGGTGGGCGAGCGTATTTTTCGCGTGTATAAAGAGCAGGGCAAGGCGGTCGAGGGCGTGACGCTGCTCACCGGCTATCTGGCGAAGTATCCGTCGCAGGATTTGTTGAACACGGTGTTCGACGGCACGCTGGAAGCGCAGGGCGCGGAGCGAGCCTATTCATTGGTGCGCGATGAATTGCGGCGTTCGCCGACGCTGCTTGGGCTGGATAAATTGCTTGAAGCGCAGTTGCTAGACGCGCCCGCCGAACGGCGGCAGGATCTGGAATTGGCCAAGACGCTGGTGCATCAGCACACGCGCGGACTGGCGATGTACAAATGTGATAATTGCGGCTTTCGTGCCCGCCAGTTTTACTGGCACTGTCCGGCGTGCGCGGCGTGGGAAACCTATTCGCCGCGACGCGCCGAAGAAAAGGTCTTGCCCGCATGAACACTCGCGATACGTCAAACGATCCCAAAATTATTGTTGCGCTGGATTATCCGGATGTGCGCGCAGCACTGGACATGGCGGTGCGTCTCGATCCGGCGCTGTGCCGCGTTAAGGTAGGCAAGGAGCTGTTTACCGCCGCCGGGCCGGCGTTGGTGGAAACGCTGGTGGCGCGCGGATTCGGCGTATTTCTGGATTTGAAATTTCACGATATACCGAACACGGTGGCCAGCGCCTGCAAGGCAGCCGCGCGCTTGGGCGTGTGGATGATGAATGTGCATGCGGCTGGCGGGCGCGCGATGATGCAGGCCGCGAAAGACGCTTTGGCGGAGGGCGTGTCGCGGCCGAAACTGATCGCGGTGACCGTGCTGACCAGCATGGCGCAAGCCGATCTTGCCGATATCGGCATGCAGGGCAGTCCCGGCGATGCCGTGTTGCGCCTGGCGCGGCTGGCGCAAGACGCGGGGCTTGATGGCTTGGTGTGTTCTGCGCAGGAGGCCAAGACGCTGCGTGCCGCGTGCGGCGCTGGATTCAGTCTGGTGACGCCGGGCATCCGTCTGGCCGACGCGGCGCAGGATGACCAGAAACGCATCATGACGCCGCGCGCCGCCGTCGATGCGGGCGCGGATTATCTGGTGATCGGCAGGCCGATTACGCAGGCGGCTGATCCGGTGGCGATGTTGCAGCGTATACAACGGGAGATCGCGTGAGCGTACGCCGCGTGGCTGCCGCAAAAGCGAAGCCAGTCAAAGCCGCATCGCTGTTCGCGCAAGCACGCGTGCTGGTGGTCGGCGATGTCATGCTCGACCGTTACTGGTTCGGCAGCGTGGCGCGCATTTCGCCAGAAGCGCCGGTACCGGTGGTGCATGTGGATCGCATCGAGGAGCGTCCGGGCGGTGCCGCCAACGTTGCGCGCAATGCGGCGGCGCTGGGCGCGCGGGTGACGCTGTTGTCGGTGGTGGGCCGCGATGAAGCCGGCACGCGGTTGGCGGCGCTGTTGCGCCAGAGTAAGGTCGGCGTGCGGCTGCATCGTGATCGCGGTATTACCACCACGGTGAAACTGCGCGTGATCGGCCGTCAGCAACAATTGCTGCGCGTGGATTTTGAGACCACGCCGAGTCACGAGGTATTGGCCTCCAAGTTGCGCGAATACCGGCAACTGTTGCGTCAGCATGATTTGGTGATTCTGTCGGATTACGGTAAGGGTGGATTGACGCATATCACAACCATGATCGCGGCGGCGAAGTCTCTGCGCAAGCCGGTGCTGGTGGACCCTAAGGGTGACGACTTCGCGCGTTATCGCGGCGCGACGCTGCTTACGCCCAACCGCGCGGAGTTTCGCGCGGTGGCCGGCGTTGCACGCAATGAAGCGGATCTCACCGCGCGCGCGCGCAAGCTGCGCCGAGCGCTGGGCTTGGAGGCGCTGTTGATTACGCGCAGCGAAGAAGGCATGACCTTGTATCGCGGCGCCGAACGTTTGCACGCACCGGCGCAGGCGCGCGAGGTGTACGATGTGTCCGGCGCGGGTGACACCGTCATCGCCACGCTCGGCGTCGCCATGGCCGCCGGGCTGCCGATGGACGAGGCGGTGCGCCTCGCTAATCGTGCCGCGGGCATCGTGGTCGGCAAATTTGGCACGGCGGTGGTGGAGCCGCACGAACTGTTCTCCATAGATGAAAAAGATATTAAAAAACAATGGCTTACATAGTAACCGGCGCAGCGGGTTTTATCGGTGCCAATCTGGTCAAGGCGCTCAACGCGCGCGGCATCAAGAACATTATTGCGGTGGATGACCTGACGCAGGGTGAGCGCTTTGCCAATCTGGTCGATTGCGAGATCGACGACTATCTCGACAAGGACGAGTTTGCCGTGGCGCTGGGAAAGGGCGCGTTCAACGGCGCGGTGACGGCGGTGCTGCATCAGGGCGCGTGTTCGGACACCACCGAATCGAATGGCCGCTACATGATGCAGAACAACTATCGTTACTCGCGCATGCTGCTTGATTTCTGCACGGCGCAAAAAGCGCCCTTCATCTACGCATCGTCGGCGGCGATTTACGGGGACCACATCGAGTTTCGCGAGTCGCCCGACTGCGAGCAGCCGCTGAATGTGTATGGCTACTCCAAATTCCTTTTCGATCAGCACGTACGGCGCGGCAAGCCGGCGTCGCAGGTCGTCGGGCTGCGCTACTTCAACGTTTACGGGCTGCGAGAGCAGCACAAGGGGCGCATGGCGTCCGTGGCGTATCATTTCTTCAACCAGTATCGCGCCGCAGGCAAGGTGCGCCTGTTTGAAGGCAGCGGCGGCTACGGCAACGGCGAGCAGCGCCGCGATTTTGTGTCGGTCGAGGATGTGGTCAAGGTGAATTTGTACTTCTTGGATAACCCCTTAAAAACAGGCATTTACAATTGCGGCACCGGGGCGGCGCAGAGCTTTAACGATGTCGCCGTGGCTGCGGTTAACGCCTGCCGCAAGGCGCGCGGCGAAGGCCAACTGGCGCTGGCGGCGATGCAGGCGCAGGGATTGATTGACTACATTTCGTTCCCGCAGGATCTCAAAGGCAAGTATCAAAGTTATACCCAGGCCGACCTGAGCGGGTTGCGCGCGGCAGGGTATGCAGGGGGATTTCTTTCTGTAGAACAAGGGGTTACGCGTTATTGCGAGCTGTTGGCGGCGGCGCGGTAAGAGGCTGCCTGTCAACTCATGCGCAACCGGGGCATTTTATACGTAGCTTGCAAGTTCATTGTAAAAATGGTCTTGATGCGGGCCTCAAACCAGAAGTGCTAAAGGGGGATTCCATGAAAAAACTGCTCCTGATTTTGACGATGTGGCTGGTGATGATGGGCGCTGCGTTAGCGCAAGTGAACATCAATACCGCGACCAAAGAGCAACTGGACGGCCTGAAGGGCATAGGAACGACCAAGGCGCAGGCGATTATCGACTACCGCACCAAGAACGGCCCGTTCAAGACGGTTGAAGATCTGGAAAAGGTAACCGGCATAGGCCCGTCGACCATGAAAGACGTGCGCGGCAGCATTTCCGTGTCTGGCGCAACAGTCTATCCGGTCGCCAAGAAAGACGCGAAAGCCGACACCAAGGCCGATGCCAAGAAAGACGACAAGAAGGCCGACGTGAAGAAGGACGACAAGAAAGCCGACGCCAAAAAGGATGACAAAAAGGCCGACGCCAAAAAAGACGACAAGAAAGTGGATGTGAAGAAGGATGATAAAAAGGCTGACGTGAAGAAAGACGACAAAAAAGCCGACGCCAAGACCGACAAGAAGTAATCCGGCCCGTCTTGTAAAAACCCCGCTGCGGCGGAGTTTTTTTCGCGGTCGGGAACGGCCGGTTTCGGCTATGATTGCGAAATTCCATTCGATGCAAGCCTCCCACCGTGAATCACACGCTTGAACATTTTGTCGGTAACACGCCGTTGGTGCGTTTGCAGCGCATCCCCGGCCACACCACGAATACCATTCTGGCCAAGCTAGAGGGCAATAACCCCGCAGGCTCGGTCAAGGACCGTCCTGCGCTGTCGATGATTAAGCGCGCGCAGGCGCGCGGCGACATCAAGCCCGGCGATACGCTGATCGAGCCGACCAGCGGCAACACCGGTATCGCGCTCGCCATGTGCGCGGCGATGATGGGTTATCGCATGATTCTGGTGATGCCGGAAAACCAGTCGGTGGAGCGCCGTCAAAGCATGGCGGCCTACGGCGCGCAACTGGTGCTCACGCCCAAGGAAGGCGCCATGGAAGCCGCTCGCGATACGGCGGAGCGTCTGGTGAAAGAGGGTAAGGGCATCATGCTCGATCAGTTCTCCAACGCCGACAATCCACTGGCGCATTACGAGACCACCGGCCCCGAAATCTGGCGCGATACCGCAGGCAAAGTTACGCACTTTGTGTCGAGCATGGGCACCACTGGCACCATCATGGGCGTGTCGCGGTTTCTCAAGGAAAAAAATCCGGCGATTCAAATTGTCGGCTGCCAGCCGAGCGATGGTTCGCAGATTCCAGGCATCCGCAAATGGCCAGCGGCGTACTTGCCGAGTATTTGCGACTGGACTCGGGTCGATAAAATCGTTGAAATCGCGCAGCGCGACGCCGAGGACATGGCGCGGCGGCTGGCGACCGAGGAAGGCATCTTCGGCGGCATTTCCGCCGGCGGCGCGCTGTGGGCCGCGCTGCAAGTGTCACGCGAGGTGCGTAATGCGGTGATCGTGGCCATCATCTGCGACCGCGGCGACCGGTATCTATCGACGGGTGTTTTCCCTGCCTGACATGCCCGC
>CAWUUY010000457.1:0-5140 GCA_963924885.1 uncultured Burkholderiales bacterium
AATCAAAGGTAATGAGTAAATGCTTATAAGCGTTATCATTCCCTGTTTTAATTCTGGAAAAACTCTCTTAAAGGCTGTTTTATCTGTTAAAAACCAGGTATATCAACCAATCGAGATTATTGTTGTCAACGATGGCTCGAATGAAAAATACACCCTTGATGTATTAAATAGTCTTGAAAATATCACTCTGCACAATCAAGGGAATAGGGGTCTTCCGTCTGCACGCAATGCTGGCATTAATATTTCAAACGGAGAGCTATTGTTTTTTTTAGATGCCGATGATTATTTAGACCCAAATGCTTTAATGATAATGTTTGATTCCTTAAGAATTTCCATATGCAAAACAGCTTACTCTTTACCCTCTTAAAGTACAATCCATTTGTCGCTTACTTCATAGCGGCTTACCAGACACTAATATTTAAATATTAATCCTGTCGCGTGGAGCCGCATGAAATCCATAAGCGACATCAGGATTTGTGCTTTTTCAGTGTGCGCCGCCAGAGCGCCTGCACCATCGCGGGCCGCCAAGCCGATACGCTGAATCAGTTCATACCCGCCGGGCGTTCGCGCGGCGCTCATTGCCCGCATCGTTTTGTAAAAGATTGCTGCCGCAATGCACCAACAAATGCTCTCAGGCCATCTTGGCGGTGCGCACGCCAAGTAACCGAGCGCCGCGACGACATCACGCAAACAAACGCAGCGGACGCCTGGATTGACCATTTCGCCATCAAGCGGGCCTAGCCCCGACCGAAAGCATCGTTGGCGCGCGGCGCAGCGCAGATTGCCACACGCAGAATTATTTAATAAAAACAATAAGTTATAATACGGCCCCTTACGGGCACCTGCTGCCCGTCATTCCGGCGCTCGCCCGAATGACGGCACAGCGCGTGGCCACACCTCCCCTTCCGTGCCGTTCATCAACTTCTTTTCAAGTCATGCCCCTGATTACCCTGCAAGACGCCGAACTCTCTTTCGGCCTGACCCCACTGCTCGACCGCGCCAATCTCGCCGTGCAACCCAATGAGCGCATCGGCCTCATCGGCCGCAACGGCACCGGCAAATCCTCGCTACTGAAAATCATCACCGGGCAAATGGCGCTGGACGACGGCTTGTGCGGTCGCGACGACGGGATACACATCGCTTATGTCGAACAGGAGTCGTCGCCGCCGGAAGCCGACACCCTGCGTGAAAGCCTCGCGCTGGCCGCCGATTTTGAGTCGATGCACGACGACCGTGAGCGTTGGGCGTGCGAAGCGCGGCTGACCGAGTTTCTGCATCGCTTTGGCCTCGACGAAAGCCGCCCCACCGCCACCGCATCTGGCGGCGAACGCAAACGCGCGATGCTAGCACTCGCCATGGCAAAAAAGCCCGACTTGCTGCTGCTCGACGAACCCACCAACCATCTTGACATCAGCGGCATCACGCTGCTGGAAGACCTGCTGGTCTCCGGCGCGGTGAAGTCCGCTCTCATCATCACCCACGATCGCGCGTTTCTGGATCGCGTCGCCACCCGCATCATCGAACTCGACCGCGGCCTGCTGCGTTCTTACCCCGGCAACTTTGCCTCGTACGAAGTGCGCAAGACCGATCAGCTTGCCGCCGAAGAAGTGATGAGCCGTAAGTTCGACAAATTCTGGGCGCAGGAAGAAGTATGGATCCGCAAGGGTATCCAAGCGCGCCGCACCCGCAACGAAGGCCGCGTGCGGCGTCTGGAGGCGCTTCGCAGAGAACGCGCGGAACGGCGCTCGCGCCTGGGCAAGGTACAGCTTGCGCTGGATGCCGGTGAGCGCTCCGGCAAACTGGTGGCGGAACTCGAAGGCGTGACCAAAACGTTTGACGGCAACACCGTGGTCAACGGTCTTGACTTGCGCATCATGCGCGGTGACCGCTTTGGCTTCATCGGCCCCAACGGCGCGGGCAAATCCACGCTGATCAAGCTGATACTCGGATCAATGACACCGGACACAGGCACGGTGCGTCTGGGCACCAATCTGCAAGTCGCCTACTTCGACCAGATGCGCGAACAGCTTGATCCCGAAAAAACACTGGTCGAAACTATCAGCCCCGGCTCCGAGTGGGTGGAAACCGCCACCGGTCGCAAACACGTGATGAGTTACCTCAACGACTTTCTGTTCCCGCCACAGCGCGCGCAAGCACCGGTGAAAATGCTCTCCGGCGGCGAGCGTAACCGTCTGCTGCTGGCGCGCCTGTTCGCGCAACCCGCCAACCTGTTGGTGCTCGACGAACCAACCAACGATCTAGATATTGAATCACTCGAACTGCTGGAAGATACCTTGCAGGGCTACACCGGCACGCTCTTGCTGGTCAGCCATGACCGCGCGTTTCTGGATAACGTGGTGACGCAAACGCTGGTCAGCGAAGACAACGGCCAGTGGAAGGAATACGTCGGCGGCTACAGCGACTGGCTGGCGCAACGCGCCAGGCCGGATGCAGCCACATCGGCGGCAGACACCAAGCCTCCGGCCACCGCCGCGCGCGACAAACCCAAAGTCAAAATGAGTTTCAAGGAGCAGCGCGAACTCGACACGCTGCCCAAGGAGATCGAAGCACTGGAACAGGAACAAGGGACGCTCACCGCGCGCATGAGCGGCGCCGATTATCACAAACAGGGGGCCGAGGTGATCAAGACCGACCGCCAACGCGCAGATGAGATCGAGCGCCTGCTCGTCGAAAAATTCGAGCGCTGGTCGGCGCTGGATCAGAAGGCCGCGGGCGGCGGCTGATTCACGGCGGGTTACGCCGAGCGGCGCTGCCGCGCGGGGCCGTCCAGTGTATGCGCCACCGCCTGCGCGCCCTTGCCTGGCGTCAATGTGACCAGCGCCACGCAGCCGCTGCCGAGGGTGCCCATGTGCGCCGCGCACACGCCGGGGTAACACGCCAGCGTGCAGCCGTGACGCATCTGCCGGTGCGCATGCACGTGCCCCAGCGCCAGATAATCAAAACCTGATGCCTCGACTTCGTGCGGCGTGATCAGCGATGAGCGCTCGGTGGCGGGATCATCGGAATACAGGCCGTGCGCCATGCCGATGTGCCACATATCCGCCTTGCGCGGCGGCGCGCCCGCCATCGGCTTGTTTGAGCGATCATGATCCAGCATGCAGCGCCCCCACACGGTGGCGTGTAAATCAGCAAACGTCACCTGCGTGCCGTCGGCATTGTTGAGCAGGGTCACGTGCGGCCCCGCCTTGCGAAAATCCATGCGCTTGACGATGGAGCGCTCGTCCCACACATCGTGGTTGCCGACGATCACCACGGTCTCGCATGCCACGCGCGCCAGTTGCTCGTATACAAAATCAACGGTCTTGCGATGAATTTCATTGTGATCGAACAGATCGCCCGCGATCAGAAACAGATCGGAATCCGTTGCCAGCACGGTATCAACTACCCGTGCAAACGCCTCGCGTACCTTGAGACCGTCCGGCTCATCGTTGAGATGTACGTCGGAGGTGTGGGTAATCTGTAAAGGGCGAATCATGTCTGATAGCTTTCAGCGATGCGGGGCACCCGGGTACTATGGGCGGCAATTGTAACGCGCGCTGGCGATTCACGGCAGGCGCACGGTTACGCGCGCTCGATGCTCGCAATATCCACCAGACTGCGCTCCCCGCTGTGCCGATACAACCGTTTGCCGCGGCGCGGGTAATCGGTGATGTCCTGCGTCAGCCGCTGACCGATCACCAGGCACACCAGCGGCTCATTGCCATCGTTCATCATCTCGTGCGGCACGCGGTCTATCGGGTAGGCGAGAAAATCACCGGGGCCGATTTTGTCCGATGTTTCGCCTTCTACCGCCGTGCCGTGCCCGGACAGCACATAGACGCACTCTTCTTCGTAGTGATGAAAGTGAAATTCCGTGGAGCGGTGACCGGGTTCCACTGTGATGAGATGCACGCCGAGGTTTTTGAGCCCCGCAGCGTCGCCGATGGATTTGTTGCTGCGCACCGCGCCTTCATTGAGAAAATGCGTGCGTTTGACGGCTTGCATTGCAGCGATGACTTGGGCGGAGAGAACCATATTTAATCGACCTTGATGTTGGCGGCTTTCACTACCTTGAGCCAGTTGTGGTAATCGGCGGCGATGCGTTCACCGAAGCGCGCGGGCGTGCCGCCGGTGGGCATCATGCCTTGTTGTTCGAGATTCTTTTTCATCTCCGATGCTTCCATCGCGCGGTTGATGGCGGCATTGAGCGCAGTGATTATTGGCTGCGGTGTGCCGGCCGGCGCCATCGTGCCGTGCCACAGTTCGACTACGTAGCCGGGAATGGTGTCGCCCAGCGTCGGCACATCGGGCAGCGAATACCAGCGTGTGGCGGTGGTGACCGCCAGCCCGCGCAGCTTGCCGGTCTGCATGTGCGGCACCACCGGCAGCAGGCTGCCCATCAGCACCGGCGCCTGCCCCGCCAGAACGTCCGTCAACGCGGCGCCGGTGCTTTTGTACGGCACATGCACCATCTGCGTTTTGGTCATGTGCATCATCAGTTCCGTCGCCAGATGCGTGATGCCACCAGTGCCGGTGGAAGCGAAGGTCAGCGCGTTGGGCTTTACCACCGCGAGCGCGATCAACTCCTTCGCGTTGTTCACCTTGACCGACGGATGCACCACCAGCACAAACGGCGTCGCGCCAAATTCCGCCACCGGAGCGATTGATTTGATCGGATCCCACGCCGGTTTATGCAGCGCCGTAGTCGCGGAGTAACTGCCCGACATCATCATCAGAGTGTAACCGTCGGGCGGCGACTTCACCGCCATCTCGATACCGATCATGCCGCCCGCGCCGCCGCGGTTGTCGATGACGAATTGCTGCTTGAACGCCTCGGACAGTTTTTGCGCGAACTGGCGCGCGCTGATATCCGTGCCGCCGCCGGGCGCGAACGGCACAATCACGCGCACGGGCTTGGCGGGGTAATTTTGTGCCTGCGCGCAAACGCACAACCCCATCGCCGCCAGAGACCCCATCAGTCTATACATAAAATCCCATTAAAAACATATACTTATTAATTGTACTATGTTATGAAGTATTAAGTTTCCGTACATACGTTTTTCCGCAGCACGGACATATTGAAAGACTTCGAGCGATGGCGCGCCCCAGCCGGTAGCGCGCTGTTGCGATGGACCACGGG
>CAWUUY010000458.1:0-13425 GCA_963924885.1 uncultured Burkholderiales bacterium
CGCAACTCCACAAACGGCGGCGGCACGCCCTGCATCGCGCGCACCGCGTATTGTTCATCCGGTGACAGGCCATCCAATTCGCGCTTGATGAAATTCACCGCGCCCAGCGGCGAGGTCTCCGTCATGCCCCAGCCGTGTACCACGCGCATGCCGAATTGATCAAACGCGCGAATCATCGACTCCGGCGCGGCGGCGCCGCCGCACACCATGCGCAAATCTTTTTGCAGCGACCAGCGGTTTGGCTCTTTTTGTAATGCCTGCAACAGGCCCATCCAGATGGTCGGCACGCCCGCCGACAGCGAGACTTTTTCGGATTGATACAGGTCGAGCAGGTTCACCGCGTCCAGATGCGGACCGGGAAACGCCAGCTTCGCACCCACCATCGCCGCCGTGAACGGCGTGCCCCATGCGTTGACATGAAACATCGGCACGATCGGGCATAGCGTGTCGCGATTGCTCAAACCCAGACAATCCACCGTAGTGGTGGCCAGCGAATGCAGCACGATGGAACTATGCGTATACACCACGCCCTTGGGTTTGCCGGTGGTGCCCGAGGTCTAGCACATGCCCGCAGCGTCGTTTTCGTCGATTAACGGCGGCGCAAACGCCGGTGCGCCCGCCAGCAGTTTTTCGTAATCATCGTAACTCGCCAGCACCGGCTGCCCGGAAAGCGGCACCACAAAAATGCGTTCAAACTTGACCTGCGATTTGAATTTTTCCAAAAGCGGCAATAGCACGTCATCAACAATCAAAAAGCGGTCTTGCGCGTGATTGACGATATACGCAATGTCGTCCGGATGCAGCCGCAGATTCAGCGTATGCAACACACCGCCCGCGCACGGAATCGCCAGATACGCCTCCAGGTGCGCGTAGTGATTCCACATCAGCGTTGCCACGCGATCACCCTTGTGCATACCCAGCCCCTGCAACGCGCCCACCAGCGCGCGTGTGCGGCAGTAAAAATCGCGATACGTATGGCGATGCAGCGTTTTGTCCGACAGGCGCGATACGATCTGCGAGTCACCGAACAACTTGCCCGCGCGCTCCAGCACATGCGTGAGTGTCAGCGGAAAACTCATCATGGTGCCGCGCATCGCGTTCTCCTGGTTCAGCAGCCCGCCATCAGTCTATTCGCAAAGCCTTTGGCGTCGAAACCCGCCGAGCGATTGACGGACACTGATACCTTCGACAACACGCCGTCGTGATGTATTTGCGCCATCGCCAGCGTGTCGCTGGAACCGCTTGACGGCCGCACCACCACTTCGGTCGAGGCGTCGCCCAGCAGACGCTCCTGACCCGCCACGCCCATGGCCTTGGCGTTGCGCGCGATACAAATCGCCGCCGGGTACGGCCTGCTGGCACTGGTAAAACTAAAAGGCGCGCCATCCTTCAGCACGCCGTCGGGTGATGTCGCGCACCCGGCGACCAGCCCCAGAAACCATCCCGACCACAGTATCCGCTTGTGCATCATTTTCTCCGGTTGAACAATGCGCACAATAAGCGAAATCACCGCGCCGGTGAAGCACCCCGCTGATCTACCCGGCAATAAAAAGCCGGCACAAGGCCGGCTTTTCAACAGAAAAAATGAAGCGAATCAAATGGGCTTTATATTGCCTGCCTGTTTTTTACCCTTGTTGCCATCCGTAATATCAAACGACACTGCCTGACCTTCTTTCAGTGTCTTGAATCCGGAAGACTGAATCGCGGAGAAGTGCGCGAAAAGATCCTCGCCACCGCCGTCTGGCGTAATAAAACCAAAACCCTTGGCATCATTAAACCACTTCACTTTCCCTGTTGGCATCGTGTGTTCCTTTACGAAATTGAGAAGTATCGGAGTAACCCCCGCCCCGCGTTTGAATCTCAAAGCCCGAAAAAGAACATTCCAGCCTTAAATCGTCCTTAAATCAGCAGCCTGAAACTAAACTCGTGTTGGCGTTATACCCCCACGATATTTTATTTGTCAAGATGTCGACGGGCACGATTTTTGACGCCGTTCCGGATTGGAAAGCCAGAGAAAAAGCGCCATTCCGGTGCAGGGAATACCATGCAGCGGCGGGACCGGCGGATCAGCCCTTGGTGCGGCTACGATACTCGCCGGTCAGGGTGTTAATTTCGATTTTGTCGCCAGTGGCGCAAAACAGCGGCACCGGAATTTCAAAACCCGTGCTCAGCTTGGCAGGCTTTAATACTTTGCCGGAGGTATCGCCACGCACCGCGGGTTCGGTGTAAATGATCTCACGCACCAGCGTTTGCGGAATCTCCACCGAAATAGGCGCTTCGTTGTAGAGCACCACCTCGCACGGCATGCCGTCTTCGAGATAGTTCAGCGCGTCGCCCATGTTTTCCTTATCTACCGAGAACTGATTGAACTCGGCGTCCATGAACACGTACGACGGCTCGGCGTAATACGAATACGTCACTTCCTTGCGCTCCAGCACCACCATATCGAACTTGTCGTCGGCGCGGTACACGGTTTCGGTGCCGCTGCCGGTGAGCAGATTTTTGAGTTTCATCTTGACCACCGACGCATTGCGGCCCGATTTGCTGAACTCGGCCTTTTGCACCACCATCGCATCGGCGCCCACCATGATTACATTACCCGCCCTGATTTCTTGCGCTATCTTCATCGCTGATCCTTCGCTGCCTCGGCTTCCCCAATGGATGGAATAACCTACGGCAAAAATTTGTTGGGAAAGCCATAAATTATATCATTTTTAGGTAGAATCGAAGCAGGTTGCCTGTGGCGTCGCCGGTGCGCACGAGACTTTCCTCCCACGACGGCAACCCCCGCGCCAGCCCCTGAAGCTGTACGGAAAACTCATGCCATGCCGCGCCCACGGGCGGGGCACCCTCCACCACATTCCACGCCCGCCACAAGCTGCGCACCGCTTGCGCAGCCGGCGCTGAAAAATGTCCGCTGTAGAGAGCCAGAAAAGCGTCGAGCTTGGTCTCATGCGCTCGCTCCGCCTGCGGATAAATGTTCCACACGAACGGTCGCCGCGCCCATTGCGCGCGCACAAATGAATCCTCGCCGCGCACAAAATTGATATCGCTGGCCCACAACAACTCATCGTAATCAGCCTGCGGCACGAACGGCAGGTAGCGCAGTTCGAGATTTCCCATGCCCGATTGAAAGTCCGCCCGCACCCGCGTTGCCAGCGGCCCTTCCGGCACCGCGGCCACCACCGGCGTGGCACCACTGGCGCAGGCATCCAGCAGCGCCCGATACGGCGCATGAAGATAAGCGAACAGAGACACCGTGATCGCGCCAGGCGGCGGATCGGCAAACCCCATGCGCGACCACCACGCATGCCTTGCGCGCGCATCAAACACATCGCGGCGTTGCAACAGATCCGCTTCGCGCCACACGCCGCCCGTGCCCTCGGTGAAACCGGGAAAGAAAAAATAGCGCGGCAGATTCAGCGACGGATGCGGCGACGGCAAACCGTGATGCTCGCGCACCCACGACTCGGCGCTCAAATACTCCAGCACGATCCACAGCGGCTTGGATTCGCTTGCGGTCATCGCAGCCACATAGCGCTCCGGCAAGCCGCAGCCGAACGATTCGATCACCACATCCGCGGGCCGCGAAAATCCTGATTCATCCGCAATCTGAAAGATCTCGACGCCTTCCACCACCTGACGCGACGCCGCCGCATTCACGCGCGGACACAAGGCATGCAGGCTGGCCATGTGATCCACCCACAGCCGTACCGACACGCCGTGTTCGGTGGCCAACTGGCGCGCCAGCCGCCAACTCACGCCGATATCGCCGAAGTTATCGATGACGCGGCAGAAAATATCCCAGCGCGGCCGCTTGGCCAAAATATCAGGCACCCAGCACAACGGCACGCAGCGTCTCTCGCTTGGGCAAGGCCGCGGGCGACACATCCACCCAGCGTAACCCCGCCACCGCGCAGCACTCTCGCGCAAACGCGCTGTGCATATCGTCGCCACTATCCGCGGGCCGGCATTGCACCACCGCCGTCGGCTTGAAGGCTTTATCACACACCACGAAATCGACTATCACCAGCGCAAGGCGGCGCTCGCGCGTCTCGCGTTCGAAACCTCTGAACCGCGCCGGAATATCGATCAGACCAGCAACGCTGACTTTCGCCAGCACTTCACAATCAGCCAGATTCGTTTTCAGCAAATAGAAAAGTACGCGTTGCGGCGGCGTCAGCAGGCCTGCGCGCACGGCGTATTCCTTTGCTGCCGAAGCGCTCGCTGGCGGCGCCACGTTCGCCACGGGTTCGGGTGCGAAGAATCCCGCCTGAAGAACGGTGTTCGCGGTAGCCTCATCCGCTGGCGGCTTTTCCAGGAATGCCTTGAGTCGATCAGCGCTGGCCGCCTCTCGCGCGGAGATCTTGCGTTGGTAGTACCACACCATCGCGGCGATGACCACCACCGGCACGATCAAAAACAGCCAAGTCATGCGTGTACTCCCGAGGAATTCACACTCACGGCGCCCGCAAGCACTTACGCCGTGGCGCGCCCACGCAGGCGGCGCCGGTCGAGCCACCACGCGAGCACCGGTAACGCCAGCAAACCACCCGGCATGACCAGCACCACCAGATACGGACTGAGCGATGTCAGCCGCTTGAAGTGAGCCGCAAGTTGCATCTTCTCTTCGCGCGTCCACTGTTGCTTGTTTCGCTGTTTCATCAGCAGCGGCAGCAGGCCGCGCACCTGGCCGAGTTCCTCCCATAAGCGTTGCTGCTCGCGCGCCGATAAACTGCGCACGGAATTGAACGCCCTCGACGTGGAAGAACCGATTTTCCCTAACCTCGACATAAGCCCTCTGCCAAGCTCATCCCAGAAAACTGCAACTATTTGTTTTTAAACAATTTTATGTAACCCGTTTGACGCGCAAAGCCACCGACCACACGCCACACTCGCCACGCGCTCCAGCCCAATCCCAACACACGAAACAAATGCCGGCGCCCCATCAGCACGGCCACGCCAACCGCGACGCCCGCCATCCACGGTTGGGCTTTCACATAACGACCCGCATCCATTGCTTTATCGGCCAGTGCGCAGGGTTTCCTGAGTCGCTCGCCGATCAGCGCAAGCTCGCCGCGTTGCTGCTCGGCATGCACGGTCAGGCGCTCCTTGCGCAATGCGAGCGCGATTTGCTGTGCCGGGAACATAGCTAATCAGGCTGCGTCAGGCGCTGGCGATCGGCATCCAGTTGCGCCAGACTCGCCACGAACAAGGTCGATCTGGCCTGCGCGCGCGAGCGAGCGACTGCAGCACAACACAAGCCGATCAGCGCGTACGCCAGCGCGATCAACCCAGTGGCCAGCACGCGGTGCGGCGTATCCCAGAACAGCAGGATGACAAAAAAGGTAAACACCAGTACCGCTAGCGCCAGAAAAAACCCGGCGGCTATCGCAAATACGGCGATACCCGCCACACGAAGTTTTTCTTCTTCCAGCTCGACTTGCAGTAGCTCCAGCCGGGTGCGCGCCGTGCCGATTACTGTCGCGAGCAGATTACGCAGCGAGCGGAACAACCCGGCCGGCGGCGCGGCGCCCGTCGATTCATACTGACGCGACTGATCTTCCATGAATTGAGTCGCGCGCGAGCGGCGAATTAACGACGACCGATCAACAGACCGATCACCAGCCCCACGCCGGCGGCGATGCCCACCGCGCGCCACGGATTGTCATGAACATATTCATCGGTGACTTTTGCGGCCTGCTTGGTCTTGTCCACCACGATTTCAGTGGTGTCCGCAAGCCTGTCCTTCGCTTTGTGCAAACGATCTTGCAGGCGCTCGCGCAGGACGCCGATTTTTTCGCCCGTCTGGCTGGCCGTGGCGCGCAGCAGTTCCTCGACATCGGAATAAACCGTCTTGAAATCCTGCACGATCTTTTCCTTGGATACATTCGCTTCGGTGGTCATATTGGCTCCATGCTGAGGGGGGGTTAAAACTACTCCAGGGCATACTAAGTTACCGAGTTTTCCCGTTCAAATCAAATGGTTTTTGCATTGCAACAGAGCCTAAGCCTGCAAGCGTAGAGGGGCCGGCAGCCGCCGCACCCACCACCCGGTTCGATAGCGCCCAACCACCCTGCGGCTTTCGCCTTGACGACCGTGATAACGCGCTACCATGATTGCTTCGCGCCGGGCATATCGTCCGCGCCCACCCACCGTCAGGGAGCCAGCATGAGTGACTACAAAAAGCGCCAGAAACGCGGCATGGCCTTACTCAAGAAAATGGGCCGCGAGGAACTGATGCTGGACCAAAAAGCGTTGTATCCCGACTTGTATGAAATGTCGGTCGGGCATCTGTTCGGCGACTTGTGGGCGCGGCCGGGCCTTAGCCTGCGTGATCGCCAACTGGTGACGCTGGCCGCTAACATCGCGCTGGCCCGGCCCAGCGGCAACTACTCGCACTACCGCAGCGCCAAACACATCGGCATCACACACACGGAAATCTGCGAAGTAATGATATAGGTCGGCCACTACCCCCTGCTGGCCGACAGTTTCGAACGCGGTACGTCAATACACCGAAGTGCTCGAAGAAGACAAGCAAATCAAGGCCGGCAAAAAACGCAAACCCACGCTGGTGTAGCGGCCCCTCCTTCCGGCAAGGCAATTCTTAAAAGCCTGCCACACACGCCTTCTAAGCCGCCTGCGTGGCGGAAAACCTGAATTGCTCCGGTATCTGATACTCATCGTAGCCGCAACGCCAGTAAAGGAAATTGGGCGGGATCACGATTTTGACTGGGCTGTGATTGAGCTATCGAGCACACAATCTATCGTGCAGACCGCCGGGCGAGTGAATCGGCACAGACTCAACGCGATAGAGAAAGCCAACATTGCTGTTCTACAATTCAATCACAAGGAAGTTGAAAGCGGAAACAGACTGGTGTTCCAGCGCCCCAGCCTGGAAATTGGCGCCCCTTACAAGTCACACGATTTGGCTGAACTATTCGACTGGGCCAATATTGAGCGGATTGATGCGCGAATGCGTTTTGGGGGGCACCTGTTTTCCACGCTAGACGACAAGGCAATTGTCGAAACCACGAAAAGTATCTTCGCCCGCATCACGTCAATCGATCAACTCGGCAATCTCTGGTTGGCCCTCGATACATATACAAAATCACCGCTGCGCAAAGCTGATGGCAGGCAGCACATCGAGTTGGCGCTGCGCGATGATCGCGCAGATGGCAAGTGGTTCGAAGTTAAAGAAGAGAACTCCAAAGATAATCCGGAATCAAGATCGGTTGGCCACATGGACGCCCCTGCGGCCCGCGCATGGTTATCCAAGTCCGATCAGGCGCTGCGGGAACTGGCCCGCGAGTCCGGCATCGACGATATAAAACTGGCAATGACCGTGATCGTTGGCGCCAAGACCGCAAACGACGTCACTCGGCATCCGTCGTTTGGGTTCTACACGCAAAAATGAACTCGAGGGCGGCGCCAAGACCACGCACCGCTTGCGCGCTTCCTTACTTGGGAGCGTCACGCCTGTTTACGCACGCCGACAGCCATGCATTACGTCCGCCATCCCATTGCGCAATAGCCTGCGTGGCTTGGCCACCCCACGCCGCAACAACAGCGTCCTGATAGGCCTGCGACCCCACCTGAAAGCCGGCAATCAAACGTTGAAGCAATCTATCCCTGTCTTGATGGGATAACTGCAGCGCGGCAGTTACGACTTCTTCCAAACTCTTGCTCATAATTTCTCCGACGTAGAAACGAACATGACCCATCGTGTCCGATTGCGATTGCCTGCGAATCCGGCGTGCTTGTACATCACGCAACTTTTTCTTACGCCGGCGCGTTATCGCCTTGAGTTGTCGTGCGCACATCGCACGCTACCCGCTACCGCACGCCAATCTTCTCCAGCAGTGCCTGCGGATCGGCGTCCACTGACAGCATCGCGCGGTACTCGGGCAGCAAGAAGCCCTGCGCAGTGGCGTGATCGAGGTGCGCCACCAGTGGATCATAAAAACCATTCACGTTGAGCACGCCGCAGGGCTTGTCGTAAATTTGGAGTTGTTGCAGGGCCAACACTTCGAACAGTTCATCGAGAGTGCCGTAACCGCCGGGTAGTATGAGTATGGCGTCGGCGAGGCCGGTCATCATCGCCTTGCGCTCGTGGATGGTTTCGACCACATGCAGTTCGCTCAGGCCGCGATGCATGATTTCTTTTTCGAGCAGTAGCTTGGGCGCGATGCCGATCACGTAGCCGCCGGCGTCCATCGCGGCCTTCGCCACCTCGCCCATCAAGCCGACTTTGCCGCCCCCGAAAATAATGCGGCAATTTTTTTTCGCCAGCAGCCGTGCGATTTGGCGCGCGGCGTCGGCGTACTGCGGGCCCACGCCGAGCGCGGTACCGCAGAATACGCTGACGCTATACATTTATATTTAAAAACATATACTTAGGTATATGCACCCGGGTCTACCAAAGGCCTTTCAAGCGTCCGCCATCCAGATTCAGCGACACGCCGGTGATGTAGCTCGAGCGCTCTGAGCACAAAAACACAATCGCGTTGGCGAGTTCTTGGGGTTTGCCGAAGCGGTTGAGTGAGTTTTTGCGCGCGGCGAGGCGGCGGGCTTCTTCTTCGGTTTGCACTTTGAGGTCAGCCTTCAATCCCTCTGCGTTGCGCTCCCACAGGTTGGTAGCTACCCAGCCCGGACACACGGCGTTGACCAGCACGTTGTCTTCGCCAAATTCAGTGGACAGTGATTTGGTGATGTTAAGCAGGCCGCTGTTGGTGATGCCGCTGCCGAACATATACGGGTCGGGTTCTTTGCCCGCGCCGCCGATGATGTTGATGATACGGCCCCATTTTTGCGCTTTCATGATGGGGTAGACCTCGCGTATCGCGCGCAGGAAACCGAATATTTTGGTTTCGAATTGATCCTTCAAACCTGCATCGGTCATGGCGGCGAAGCGGCCCGAATACATCTGCCCCGCGTTGTTGATCAGGATATCCACCGTGCCGAATTTTTGTTTGGCGGCCGCCACCAGTTTGGTAATGTCGGCCTCGCGGGTCATGTCGGCCACCATGGCATGCACTTCGCCGCCGGTTTGCTGGGCGAGTTCGGCGCGCGTTTTTTCGATGCTCTCGGCGTTGCGCCCGCAGATCATCACGCGCGCGCCTTCTTCCAGAAATTGCCGCGCGGTTTCGCGCCCGATGCCGCGGGAAGCACCCGTGACGATGGCTGCCCTGCCTTTGATGCCTAAATCCATTTTTTTCTACTCCAGTTAATCAACGTTGTTATTCAACTTTCACGCCTGAACCGCGCACGATCTCGCCCCAATTGCGGGTTTCGCGCACCAGATAATCCGTGAATTCCTGCGTGGACATGCGCCCCGGAATCGCGGCGGCCGCGTCGAGCGCGCTTTTGACCTTCGGCTGTTCCATCGCGCGCATCACCTCGGCGTGCAGGCGGTCGACGATGGCGCGCGGCGTTCCCGCGGGCGCCCACAGGCCCGACAACAGCCCCAGGTCAAAGTCGCCCAGCGTTTCAGCGATGGTCGGCACGTCGGGTATCTGCACGGCGCGCTTGTTAAACGATTGCGCGATCATCACCAGACGTCTGGTTTTGGCGTGCGGCAACGAGGCCGGTATGGTGGAAAACGATATAAAAGTTTCGCCGCTCATCACCGATGACGCCGCTGGTATGCTGCCTTTGAACGGCACGTGCAGCAGATCAACGCCGCCCAGTTTTTGCATGCGCACCGCCCCCAGATGGGTAATCGAGCCGGTGCCCGACGAGGCATAACTTAATTGGCCGGGACGCGATTTCGCCAGCGCGATCAACTGTTTCAGCGTGCGCACCTGCGGTGCCGGGTTCGCCACCAGCACCATCGGCGAACCCGCCACCATCATGATCGGCTGAAAATCCTTCAGCGGATCGTAAGGCAGCTTCGTGCCATACAGCGTGGCCGAAATACAGTGGCTGGCGATATCGGTCATCAACAACGTGTAACCGTCCGCCGGTGTCTTGGCCGCGAGCGCAACGCCCAGCGTGCCACCGGCGCCGGGCCGGTTGTCGATCACCAGTTGCTGGCCGAACGTCTCCGACAGATGCGTGTTGACCGCGCGCATGATCACATCGGTGATGCCACCGGACGGCCACGGCAGCACGATGCGTATGCTTTTGTTTGGATAAGCCTGGCCCTGTGCTGCACCGGTCGCAGCGGTTTGCGCGGCGGCCTGCCCCGCGGTCATCAGCATTACTGATGCCGCGATCACACTCAATGGCATGATTTTTTTCACGACGCCTTCCTCCAGAAAACGCAGACCCGAATTGTAACGCACGTTACCGCGCGCACTATCGCAATACCGATGTTTGCGACACAATCCATCCCCTTAATCAGGAGCATGCGGGATGAAAATCGGATTCATCGGTTTGGGACAAATGGGGCGCGGCATGGCCTCGCGCCTGCTCGATAGCGGGCATCAATTGACGGTATGGAATCGCACGCGCGCGGTGGCCGAACCCTTCGCCGCGCGCGGCGCTGCCATCGCCGACACCCCCGCTGAAACACTCACCGCCGAAGTCGTCATCACCATGCTTGCCGATGACGCCGCCGTCGAGGCCGTGTGGATTACCGGTAGTCTCGTGCAACAATTGCCGGCGACAACGGTGCATCTGAACATGGCCTCGGTCAGCCTGCGCATGGGTCGGCAGCTTGACGCGCTGCATCACCAGCACAGCTTGCCGTATGTCAGCGCGCCGGTGTTCGGGCGCCCGGAGTTTAGCGCGCGCGGCGAGTTGGATATCATCGCCGCCGGCGCGCCCGCTGCGATTGATTTGTGCGAACCTTTGTTCAAGGTGCTGGGCCGGCGCTGGTTCAACGTGGCCGCCGAAGCGCCCAAGGCTAACGCGGTGAAAGTCGCGCGCAACTTTTTGCTCGGCGCGATTATTGAAAGTCTCGGTGAAGCGCAGTCACTGGTCGAAAAAGCTGGCGTCGATCCGCGCATGTTTTTCGACATCATCACCAGCACCAACATGAACTGCCCCGCGTATAAAAGTTACGGCGGCATGATGCTCGACAACCCGCCCAATCCCACGTTTCCGCTGACACTTGGCTTGAAAGACATTGAGATCGCGCTGCAAACCGCCGCTGATTTAGGCGTCACCATGCCCACGGCGGAACTGCTTCGCGCACAACATCGCGCCGCCATCGCCGCCGGTTACGGTGAACGCGACTGGGCCGCGCTCGGCACTTATTTGATGGATGGCGCGGCGGGACGAAATAACGCAAAATCCGCCGCTGGATAAAAGGATCGCCATGAAAAACAAATACGATTGCAGCAAATGCCCCGGCTACTGTTGCAGCTACGATCACATTGAAGTCTCGCAACACGACATCAAGCGTCTGGCCAAACACCTGGAGGTCACGCCGGAGGTCGCCGAAAAACGCTACACCAAGGTGGATGACGGCAAGGTCGTGCTGCGCCACCACAAAGACGAACACTTCAAGTCAATGTGCGTGTTCTTCGACCGCACCGAGCGGCGCTGCACGGTGTATGAGGCGCGCCCGCACCCCTGCCGCACCTATCCGTATGGCGCGACCTGCGGCTACTACGATTTTTTAAAGTTCGAGCGCGAGCATCAGGGCGACGACGAGTTTATCGCGACGACGCGCTGAGGGAAGCAGAAAGCGCCGACGGACACCGATAACTTAAATATATGTTTTTATTGATTTTTTTGTAGGTTAGGCTGCAAAGCCCAACACTGCTTACCTTCGGTTCAGGCTTATCCGGCCATAAAAGGCTTAGCTGCGTTGGGCTTTGCAGCCCAACCTACCACACCGCGGTTTGCCCCTCACGCCTCGCGCGCCGCATCACTTCTCCAGCACAAAAATCCGCTCCGCCACATGCGGCGAGCCGTACGCATGCACCAGCTTGGGCACGCATTGATTCGTCCACGCTTCCATTTCGGGATACAGCGCCGGCACTTGCGCCACCGCCTTGGCACGCGCTTGCACCGATAAAAACTCGTAGATCACGCCGTGTTTGTTCCAGCCCACGGTGCCGACCAGCTTGCGCATGCCGAGGCAGCCGGGCATTTTCGCCATCGATGCCATGCGCCAATCGGCGTACCACGCGAGCAACTCTTGCTCGATTTCCGGCGTCGGGCCGTTAAAGCTGCCGAACTGTATGCATGGCGCGGGCCGGCGCAGCCCCTCGCGCTGGCCGCATTCCGGCCCTTGCACGCGCGCTTCTTCGGTCATGATGCTGACGCGCACGTCGGTGCGTTTGCCGAGCATGGTTTTGTCTGCGGCGGATAACTGCGCGGCCCAGCGGTCGGTGGTTCCGCGCGCAAACGACAGCGCATCGCGCGCGAAAGCATGCGTGCTTTCGCCGCCGAACAGCAGGATGTAATCGTTGCCCGTGCCCACTGCCGGGTCTTGCGTGCGCGTAATGCGATACCCGATCGGCTTTTGATCCACCTGGTAATGTGCGGCCCACAGCACGCCGGGATTGGCGAGTATCTTCGGCATAAACCTGCCGTGCAGCCAATCGAGATAGCCATCCTTGTCGGCGGCGGGAAGGTTGTACCAGTTGGCCCAGATGGCTTTGTCCATGTGCGTTCCGATGTCAGGTGTGGGTTTCGATCAGGCAGTCTAGCACCGCGCAAAATTGCGCCGTAAGCGCAAGCGAACCCGCGCGCTTATAATCCACTGCATGCCCACCGCCTCGCTTATTTTCGACAACGGCTTTGATAATCGATTTGCGCGATTGCCGCCGTTGTTTTATCGCAAAGTCTCCCCGACACCGCTGGCCGCGCCGTATCTGGTGAGCGTGTGTGATGACGCCGCCGCGCTGCTTGATCTGGATCCCGACGAAACGCACAGCGAACGTTTTCTCAATCTGCTCGCGGGCAATCAGGTGCCGCCCGGCGCCGAGCCGCTGGCGATGCTGTATGCTGGCCATCAGTTCGGCACCTTTGTGCCGCAGCTCGGCGATGGCCGCGCGATTCTGCTCGGTGAAATCGTCAATTCCAAACGCGAACGCTGGACGCTGCAACTCAAGGGCGCAGGTGAAACGCCGTTTTCGCGCACCGCCGATGGCCGCGCGGTGCTGCGCTCCACCATCCGTGAATACCTGTGCTCCGAGGCCATGCACGCGCTGGGCATACCCACCACGCGGGCGCTCGGCATTGCGGGCGCGGACGAACTGGTGTATCGCGAAACAGCCGAAACCGCCGCCGTGCTGCTGCGGCTGTCACCGTCGCACGTGCGCTTTGGCTCTTTCGAGGTTTTTTACGCGCGGCAACAACACGAGCACCTGAAACAACTGGCCGATCACGTGATCGAAGAACACTACTCGCGGTTCTTCGGCGCGCCGGATGCCTACGAACAATTTCTGATCGAGGTGGTGGAACGCACCGCGCGGCTGATCGCGCAGTGGCAGGCCGCGGGCTTTTGCCACGGCGTGATGAACACCG
>CAWUUY010000459.1:0-26987 GCA_963924885.1 uncultured Burkholderiales bacterium
GCACTGCGCGCCGCCCCGGCTTTTCCGCCTCACGCCTCACCCTTCACTCCTCACGCCCGGAGACCAAATATCGCCGAGCCCACGCGCACCAGGGTTGCGCCCTCGGCGATGGCGTCTTCGAGATCGTCCGACATACCCATGGATAGCGTATCCAGCGCATGGCCGCGCGCGATCAGATTTTGCTGCATATCGCGCACGCGGGCAAACCGTTGCCGCCGCAATGCGCTGTCGGCTGTCGGCTCCGGGATCGCCATCAATCCGCGCAGGCGCAGCCGGGGCAGTTGCGCGATGGTTTGCGCCAAAACGATTTCCGCGCCGGGAGCGATGCCCGACTTGCTGGCTTCACCGCTGACATTGACCTGGATGCAGACATTAAGCGGTGGCAGATGTGCGACATGCGGCGCGGCCCGCGCGTCATTCAGCCGCTGCGCGATCTTGTCGCGCTCGATGCCATGCACCCACGCAAAATTTTCCGCGATGGCGCGGGTTTTGTTGCTTTGGATGGGCCCGATCATGTGCCATTCGCATTCCATTTCGCCGTCGGCAAGGGCGGCGATTTTCTCCAGCGCTTCCTGCACATAATTTTCGCCGAAGGCGCGCTGGCCGGCAGCGTGGCACTCACGCACCGCTTCAGCGCCGAAAGTCTTGCTGACCGCGAGCAGCGCGACCGATTCCGGTGCGCGGCCCGCCGCGCACGCGGCGACCGCTATGCGCGCCTTGACGGCTTGCCAGTGGGCGGAAATGGAGGTCATAATTTAGGGCGCGCGCACCACGGTCACTGTAAGATTGGCGTAGAATCAAAACCTTGGGTCATGTCGCGAATGGATGATCGCGGTTTAAAGATCTCGCGATTTTGGACTTTTCAGGGAAATTATAATGGACATCTCCGAGCTGTTAGCTTTCGTTGTCAAGAACAAAGCGTCCGACCTGCACCTGTCGGCCGGCTTGCCGCCGATGATACGCGTGCATGGCGACGTGCGCCGCATCAACCTGCCGCCGCTAGAGCACAAGGACGTGCATGCCATGGTGTACGACATCATGAACGACGGCCAGCGCAAGTTCTACGAAGAAAATCTTGAATGCGACTTTTCCTTCGAGATTCCCAATCTGGCGCGTTTTCGCGTCAATGCCTTCAACCAGAATCGCGGCGCAGGCGGCGTGTTCCGTACCATTCCGTCCAAAGTGCTGTCACTGGAAGAGCTGAAAGCACCCAAGGTCTTCGGTGAAATCGCCAATCAGCCGCGTGGCGTGGTGTTGGTGACCGGGCCCACCGGCTCCGGCAAATCGACGACACTCGCGGCGATGGTCAACCATCTGAACGAAAACGAATACGGCCATATCCTCACCGTCGAAGACCCCATCGAGTTCGTGCATGAATCCAAGAAGTGCCTGATGAACCAGCGCGAGGTCGGGCCGCACACACTGTCATTCGCCAACGCGCTGCGTTCAGCGTTGCGTGAAGATCCGGACGTGATTTTGGTGGGCGAGATGCGCGATCTGGAAACCATCCGTCTGGCGATGACCGCCGCGGAAACCGGCCACCTGGTGTTCGGCACGCTGCATACGAGTTCGGCGGCCAAGACCATCGACCGTATTATTGACGTGTTCCCGGCGGAAGAAAAAGAAATGATGCGCGCCATGTTGTCGGAATCGCTACGCGCGGTGATTTCACAGACGTTAATGAAAAACAAGGAAGGCACCGGTCGCGTCGCCGCGCACGAAATCATGGTGGGCACGCCGGCCATCCGCAACCTGATCCGCGAAGGCAAGGTAGCGCAAATGTATTCGGCGATCCAGTCCGGGTCGCAACTCGGCATGCAGACGCTCGATCAGAATCTTGCCGATCTGGTCAAGCGCAACGTGGTGAGCATGGAAGAAGCGCGCAGTAAGGCGGCGAACAAAGATAACTTCAAATAAGCCAGCTTATTGCCGCAACCACATCATTCATGAACGCGGGAGATACCGATGGATAGAGATCAAGGCGTCAAGTTCATGCACGACCTGCTGCGAGCCATGGTCTCGAAAAAGGCCTCCGATCTGTTTATCACGGCGGGGTTTCCACCCGCGATCAAGCTCGACGGCAAGATGACGCCGGTGACCAACCAGCCGCTGACGGCGCAGCACACCGCCGTTCTGGCGGCGGCGATGATGAACGACAAGCAGTCGGCGGAATTCGAATCCACCAAGGAATGCAATTTCGCCATCAGCCCCGGCGGCATTGGCCGTTTTCGCGTAAGCGCCTTCGTGCAGCAAGCGCACGTGGGTATGGTGCTGCGTACCATCGTGGCAAAAATCCCGAATTTTGAGGAACTCGGATTGCCGGGCGTACTAAAAGAAGTGGTGATGACCAAGCGCGGGCTGGTCATCATGGTGGGTGGCACCGGTTCGGGTAAATCCACGTCGCTGGCGGCGATGGTCGGTCACCGCAACGAAAACAGCCACGGGCACATTATCACCATCGAAGACCCGATCGAGTTCGTGCATGAGCACAAAAACTGCGTCATCACGCAGCGCGAAGTGGGCGTGGACACCGACTCCTGGCACGCCGCGCTGAAGAACACCCTGCGCCAGGCGCCCGACGTGATTCTGATCGGCGAGATACGCGACCGCGACACCATGGACTACGCGATTGCCTTCGCCGAGACCGGCCACCTGTGCATGGCCACGCTGCATGCCAACAGCGCCAACCAGGCGCTGGATCGCGTCATCAACTTCTTCCCCGAAGAGCGTCGGCATCAACTGCTGATGGATTTGTCGCTCAACCTGCGCTGCATCGTGTCGCAGCGCCTGTTGCCCAAACGCGACGGCAAGGGACGCGCGGCGGCGGTCGAGATCATGCTGAACTCACCGCTGATTTCCGATCTGATCTTCAAGGGCGACGTGCATGAGATCAAGGAGATCATGAAAAAATCCCGCGAACTCGGCATGCAAACCTTCGACCAGGCGCTGTTCGAGCTGTACGAGGGCGGCCTCGTCAGCTACGAAGACGCGCTGCGCAATGCCGACTCGCTGAACGAACTGCGCCTGATGATCAAGCTCCAGGGCAAGGAAGCCAAGGACCGGGATGTCATGACGGGCATTGAGCACTTGCAAATCACCTGATCCGCGCCCGCGCGACCGCCGCGCGTTTCAACACCCGGCAGGAACGTCTTTCGACGTTCCTGTTTTTTATTCCGGCGCGGCGGCGGACTCCGGTTTTACCCGCCGCATGCTGCCAGCCACCAGTTTGTATTCAAACAAGCGGCATTCCAGCGCGCCGTTAAATAGCGGCGTGCGTTTCGAGGCGGCAAGGCCGATACCCTTGGCGAGCTGCATGTCCGACGACAAAATATAGGCCGTCCAGCCGCTGAATCTTTTTTTCAGCGCGTCACCGAGTTGGGGATAAAACGCCGCCAGTTGATCGCGGTCTTCCATGCGCACGCCGTACGGTGGATTGGTGACGATAATGCCCGATGACGCCGGCGCAGGCATTTCAAACACGTTGGCTTGTTTCAGCGCCACCGCGCCCGCGAGATCGAGTTCGTCGAGATTGGCGCGCGCCAGCTCCAGTGCATCCCCGCGCAGGTCTGAACCGTAAATATTTGTTTTTATTGAGTTATTTTCTGCTTTGTAGGCGGCGTCGCGCATTGTCTCCCACGACTTGGTATCGTAATTCAGCAGCTTTTCAAAGCCAAACGCGCGGCCGATACCGGGCGCGCGGTTCGCCGCGATCTGCGCCGCTTCGCACAAGATCGTGCCGCTGCCGCACATCGGATCGAGTAGCGCCGCGTCCGGCGTCCAGCCCGACAGCGCCAGCATGCCCGCCGCGAGATTTTCGCGCAGCGGCGCTTCGCCCGCCTCGCGCCGGTAGCCGCGCTTGAACAACGGCTCGCCCGACAGATCCAGATACAGTGTGAGATCGGTGGCAGTCAGAAACGCATGCACGCGCACATCGGGCGCCTGCGTGTCGATGCTGGGGCGCTCGCCGCAGCGCTCGCGAAACACATCGCAGATGGCGTCCTTGATGCGCAGCGTGATGAAATCGAGGCTTTTCACCGGCGCCTTGATGGCGGAGACATTCACGCGCAGCGTGCGTCCCACGGCAAACAACCTTGGCCAATCGATGCGGCGCGTGGCGTCGTAAATCTCCTGATCCGTGCGATAAAGCGCCTGCCCCACGCGCCACAGCACGCGGCTGGCCACGCGCGAATGCAGATTGGCAGCGTAGCCCAGCGCGAGCGCACCGGAGAAATGCACGCCGCCGTCCACCGCCTTGACAGGCGTCGCCGCGAGCGCCGTGAGTTCCCGCGCGAGCACCTGCTCCAGTCCGCGCGGGCAAGTGGCGAAAAATTGCGTGTCGTTGCTCAAGCGCACATCACAGATCGACGTACACTTCAAACCGCACCCGCTGCCACGGATTACGCGCCTCGGTGAGCTTGACGATGCGCGCCTTCACCGGAGCGCCGCGATCCATCTGCCGCGCCACATCGGCGTTTTCGCGGCGCGGAAGGTAGCCGAGACGGCTGCCGTTCCATTCGATGCGCACGGCGTTGGCGTCGTGCGCATTGTCGCGCTCGCGCACCAGCGTCAGCGCGTCGCCGACCTTGATCTCGTCCCAACGCGCCTTGCCGTCATAAAACTGAAAGCCCGCCAATGGCGATTGCTGCACGATGATGCTGCCGTCGGCATAGGCAACGGCGGCGGCGACGGGCATCAGGGCAAACAGCAGGGTGGCGAGAAAGATGCGCATACCTATCAGAACGGCTTGACCACGACCAGGATGACCACCAGCAGCAGAACAATCACGGGAATTTCGTTGAACCAGCGAAACCACGTGTGCGAGCGCGTGTTTTTCCCCTGCTCGAATTTTTCCAGCAGTATTCCGCAGCCGTGGTGATAACCCATCAGCAGCACCACCAGCACTAGCTTTGCCCCCAGCCATCCGCCGCTGAAGCCATAACCCAACCACAACCACACGCCGAATCCCAGCGCGGGAATGGCCAGTACCGACATGAATCGATACAGCTTGCGCGCCATGGTCAGCAGGCGTGCGCGGGTGGCGGCGTCGCCGGCCTCCAGCATCGCCAGATTCACCAGGATGCGCGGCAGATAGAACAGCCCCGCGAACCACGCGGTGACGAACACGATGTGTAACGCCTTAATCCATAACATATTGTTTTACTTGAGTATTCTTTTTCGCAGGTAATGCCGGGCGACGCTGTAGCTTACACCGGCGTAAAGCACCAGCACCAGCACATGCAGCCACGCCTGATCGGGGGCGACGCCACTCATCAGCGGACGCGACAGCGCTACCGCGTGCGTCAGCGGCAATAGTTGCGCCACGACCTGCACCGCGCCGGGCAATTGTTCGAGCGGAAAAAATACGCCGCACAGCAACATCATCGGCGTGATGGCGAGCGTGAAGTAGTACATGAAAAAATCGTAGCTCGGCGCCAGCGCGGTCATGATGAGGCCGAGTCCCGCGAACACCAGGCCGGTGAGCAGAATCACCGGGATTACCAGCAAGGCCATCGCGGACTCCACCAGTCCCAGCGCGACGGCCACCACCAGCACGGCGCAGCCCGACAACAGGCTCTTGCTCGCCGCCCACACCCACTCGCCCAGCACCACGTCGTCAAGCGACAGCGGTGCATTGATGATGGCGTCCCAGGTGCGCTGCACATGCATGCGCGAAAACGCCGAGTACATGGCCTCGAAGGTCGCGGTATTCATGGTCGATGTACACACCACGCCGCCGGCGAGAAACGCCACGTAACTCACGCCCTGCATCTGCGGCAGCATGCTGCCGAGACCATAGCCCAGCCCCACCATGTAAAGCAGCGGATCGGCGAGATTGCCCAGCACCGACGGAATCGCCAGTTTGCGCCACACCAGCAGGTTGCGCCGCCATACGTGGAGGAAGCGCAGGCTAAAACGCGCGGGGGTGCCGGACATGATCGTCAATCCCTTAGTTCGCGGCCGGTGAGCTTGAGAAACACATCCTCAAGGTTCGCGCGGCGGTGCAGATAACGCATGCCGTCCTGATCCGCAAGATTGGCGACCAGCGCGTGGGCATCGCGCGCGTAACAAAACACCGTCTCGCCGTGCCTTTCGCAGCGTTCGGCGAGTTCGTTACCGTAGCGGGCAGCCCATTGCTCGGCGCCATCGCCGTAGACTTCCACCACTTCCGGTTCAATGTTCGCCGCGATCAGTTCGCGCGGCGTGCCGATGGAAATAATGCGACCATGATCCATGATGGCGAGACGGTGACACAGCCGCTCGGCTTCTTCCATGAAATGCGTGGTGAGCAGCAGCGTTTTGCCGCGCTGCATGAGTTGGCGCAGGCGCTCCCAGATCAGATGCCGCGCCTGCGGATCGAGGCCGGTGGTCGGCTCGTCAAGAAACAACAATTCCGGGTCGTTAATCAACGCGCGCGCCAGCGTGAGGCGCCGCTTCATTCCGCCGGACAGGGTTTGAATTCGCGCGTCGGCGCGCGCCGTCAGCCCAGCGTACTCCAGCAACTCGGGGATGCGTTTTTCCACCGCGGCGCGCGCCAGACCGAAGTAACGGCCATACACCCGCAGGTTTTCGCTGACGGTGAAATCCGGATCGAGATTGTCGAGTTGCGGAACTACGCCCACTCGTGTGCGCGCCTCGCGTGCGTGCGTGGCCACATCGTGACCCAGCAGCGTAATGCTGCCGCTGTCCGGTTGCGTGAGTCCCAGCACCAACCGCAGCGTGGTGGTTTTGCCCGCGCCGTTGGGGCCAAGCAAGCCAAAACACTCGCCAGGTGTCAGCTCGAAATGGAGTCCGGCGACCACCTCGCGACCATCGTAGGACTTGCGCAGATCATTGACGGCAAGCAGGGTCATGCGCACCAGCGATTGACGATCTGCGCCAGCACATGCAGACGGCCATGAAAAAAATGTTCGCCCCCCGGCACCACGACCACCGGCAGGTTCTGCGGACGCGCCCAGTCCAGCACGGCGGCCAACGGCACCACATCATCGTGCTCGCCATGTATGACCAAGGTGTTTTCCGCCACGGTCTCGGCAGCGAAGCGATTCACTGCCGGCCCCACCAGCACCATGCGTTCGATGGCGATACATTTTGCCACGCGCGTCTGCACAAAGCTGCCGAAGGAAAAACCCGCGAGCAGCAGCGTGCGCGTCGCAAAACGCGCCATCGCGTATTCCGCCACCGCGATCAGATCATCAGTCTCGCCGATGCCTTTATCGTGAACGCCCTCAGTGGCGCCCACGCCGCGAAAATTCGGCCGCACCGCGACATAACCCAAGCCAACAAATGTGCGCGCCAGCGTGGTGACGACCTTGTTGTCCTTGGTACCGCCCTGCACGGGATTCGGATGCGCGATCAGCGCAATGCCACGCCGCGACCCACCCGGATCGTGGATGTCGGTTTCGATAGCGCCCGCGGGGCCGGGGATGAGGTGCGGGTGGGATAGGGTGGGAATTTTTTAAGCACCAAGGCGGAAGGATGAAAACAGTCTTCCTTCCGTCTTATTTTGCGCCCGTATAAAACTGCGGCCAGCGTTCCAGCACTGCCGGGCCATCATCCTTGTAGATGTGGCAGGCGTTAAGTTGGTGAGGCGTCTTGGTCAGCGGCTTGCCGGCATTGCGCGTTTCGCGCGCGCGGCCTGTCGCCTGAAACGCCGTGGTGGCGAGCGGCCCCAGTAGCTCCACCAGATGCGTGCAGCCCTTGGTGCCACCGAGCCGCAAGCCCACCTCGCGCCGCCAGCCGGGGCCGATTTTTACCCCGGCGAGTTGCTTAAAATTGACCGTGATGTCGCCGCAGGTGGGATACGGGCCTTCGTCGGTCGCCGCTTCGGCCGCGTGGATCAGCAGATCGAGATCGATGGTCAGGCGTATCCACATATTATGCACGGGCTGTCCGGGCTGGCGCACGGAGTCCCCGGTGCGCCGCGTATGCACGTAGGTCTTGGTATCGACCAGGTGCGCTTCGATATCCCACAGCCCGTCGTCGCGCTCGTAACCGATGCATTCGATGGCGCGGGTGTGTATGGGTTTACGTGATTGGTGCGGTGATAACGGCATGGTCAGGTTCTCGGTTCTGCGGGGAGCCGGGCGGGCAGCTGTTGCAATATCTGTTGCCGCTCTTCAGGGGTGTAGCGCGTCCAATACGAAATCTCGTGCAGCGTGCGCCCGCAGCCGATGCAAAATTTCGTTTGCTGATCGACCACGCAGGTGCTCACGCACGGCGATTCATAATCGTAGTATTCGTCGTGCGGTGTACTCACGTAATCACGCCGCCATTTTTGCGGTAATGGCTTTCGCCGCGCGCGACAGTGTCGGCCGGCCCAGCACGCCGCAGATGTAATCGCCGGCGGCGATGAGTTTTTGCATGTCCACGCCGGTGTCGATGTTTAAGCCGTCGAGCAGGTACAGCACGTCTTCGGTGGCGACATTGCCGGTGGCACCCTTGGCGTTCGGGCAGCCGCCCAAGCCGGCGACGGAACTATCGAAAGTGGATACACCACATTCCAGCGCAGCATAAATATTGGCAATGGCCTGGCCGTAGGTGTCATGCACATGCACCGCCAGCCGCTCGATGGCGATGTGCTTTGCCACGGCTTCAATCACCGCGCGCGTTTTGCCCGCGGTGCCGGTGCCGATGGTGTCGCAGATGGTGACCTGGTAGCAACCCAATTGCTCGAACTCGCGCGCCAGCCGCACCACCGCCTGCGGATCGACCTCGCCTTCATACGGGCAGCCGAGGCACACCGACATATCGCCGCGCACCTTGAGCCCGTTCGCCAGCGCCACCGCGGCAACTTCCGAAAAGCGCGCAATGCCTTCGGCGATGGTGCAGTTGGTATTCTTTTTCGAGAACGCCTCGGTCGCCGCGCCGAAGATCACCACTTCAGTGCAGCCTGCGGCCAGCGCGGCATCGAGCCCTTTGCGGTTGGGCACCAGCACCGGATACGACACGCCCGGTTTTTGTTTGATGCCCGCCATCACCTGCGCGTTATCGGCCATCTGCGGCACCCACTTGGGCGAGACGAACGCGGTGGCCTGAATCACCTTCAAACCGGCGTCCTGCAGGCGGTGAATGAGTTCGATTTTGACCTCGGCGGACACCGGCTGGGCTTCGTTTTGCAAACCATCGCGCGGGCCGACTTCAACCAGTTTTACTTTTTTGGGGAGCGTCATGTGGGTTCCTTAAGGCTAAGATTTTTTCTTCTTCGCGACTACTTTCTTCGGCTCCACCCAGTTGGGTTTGCGCTTTTCGAGAAACGCGGCAAGACCTTCCTGTCCTTCGGGCGTCGCGCGGATGTCGGCGATGCGGCGCGCCGTTTCATCGAGGATTTTTTTGTCGATGTCGGCATGCGCGCCCAGCGGTATCAGTTTTTTCGCTGCCGCCATCGCCTTCGGGCCGCTGGTATACAACTGCGCCAGCATCGCGCCCACCGCGCCGTTAAGCGCTTCGTGCTCAACGATGTCATGCACCAGCCCGATACGCCAGGCTTCCGAAGCGTCAAACTCTTCGCCACTGATGAAGTAACGCCGCGCCTGCCGTTCGCCGATAGCGGCGATCACGTAGGGGCTGATCATCGACGGGATGATGCCGATTTTCACTTCGGACAAACGAAAGGTGGCGGAGCGCGCGGCAATCGCGATATCGCACGCGGCCACCAGTCCGATACCGCCGCCGCGCACCGCGCCATGCACGCAGGCGATGGTGGGCTTCGACAGGTTATAGAGCGTATGAAACATGCGCGCCGCTTCCTGCGCAGATTTGTAATTTTGTGCGCGAGAGGATTTCGCGCTGGCCTTCATGTGGCCGATGTCGGCGCCCGCGCAAAAACTCTTGCCCGCACCCACCAGCGTCACCGCGCGCACTTTCGCATCGGCATCGAGTTTTTCCAGCGCGGCGGTGAGCTGCCGTGTCATCGCCGGATCAAAAGCGTTATGCACCTCGGGACGGTTCAGCAACACCGTCGCGTTGCCGTCGGTATCGACGCGGGTGATGACTTCATTGCTCATGCGGGATCCTTGAAAGAGCGTTTTTTGCAGCGGCGCGGAGTGCGGGATTATACGCGCCGCTCCGCGCACGCCACGTTACGCGGCCAGCGCGGCCTCGTAGAGCGCGAGCATGTGCGCGTCAAAACACGCGAAGAGGATTTTTTCAATCGATGGAGGCGCGGCGCGGCACTCACGCACCGCGATCGTTACCGCCTGCTCCAGCGGGTAGCCGTACACCCCGCAACTGATGGCGGGGTAAGTAATTGTTTTTATTGAATATTTTTCGGTGATGGCCAAGCTGGTGCGATAACACGAGGCGAGCAATGCCGCCTCGCCCGCGTGGCCGCCCTGCCACACCGGGCCTACGGTGTGTATCACGTACTGTGCCGGCAGTTGGTAGCCGCGCGTGATTTTTGACTGGCCGGTTTCGCAGCCGCGCAAGGTGCGGCACTCGGCAAGCAACGCCGACCCCGCCGCGCGGTGTATCGCGCCATCCACGCCGCCACCGCCCAGCAGCGCGGTGTTCGCGGCGTTGACGATGGCGTCAACTTCCAGCGTGACGATGTTGGCTTGAATCGCAACGAGTCTTACCATTTGCCATTGGCCAACCAACGCTCCACCTGATCCAGCCGATCCGCGCCCCAGAACGGTTCGCCGTCGATCACGATATACGGCGAGCCGAACACGCCGCGTTCTATCGCGGCATCGACTTCGTTCCTGGTGCGCTCCTTGACCGCGACGTCGTTTAACGCGGCGGTCAGCGAGGCTTTGTCGATGCCGAGTTTGGCGGCGACGTTGGCGGTGATGTCGGCACTGGAAATATCGCGGTCTTCGGCGAAGTAGGCGTGATACAGCGCGAGCGCGAATTTTTTCGCCAGCGCGGCATCGTGATCGTAAACCCAGTAGTAGGCGCGGCAGGGTGCTACGGTGTTGACCGGAAACTTCGTGGGGAACTTGAACGGCACGGCATGCCAGCGCGCCGAACGCAGCATGTCGTGTTGCGCGTAGCCGCCCTTTAACGGGATGGTGGTCAGCGGTTGCTGGCTGTTGATCTTGAATACCGCGCCAAGCAGTATCGGACGCCACGTGGTCTCGCGCTTGTACTTCTCGGCAAGCGCATCTATCTTGGTTGCGGCGAAATAACCATAGGGCGATGAAAAATCAAAATAGAAGTCTAGCGGATCGGCCATGATGTTTCTCCCGTGCGTTTCTCCCTTGTCAGCGGCGCAGCGCGTCCATGCGTGCCAGCGCCTCCAGCGTTTCATGTTCCAGCGTAATCACCAGTTGCGCGGCGGACAGCTCGCGCGCCAGCGGCGCTGCCTGACCCGCCCACATAGCCACAAAATCCGCATTGCCCGCGCGGGCTGCGGCCGCGCGCAACGGGCCAGTGAGCATATTCTGCGCCGGAAACGCGAGCCGTGGGGCGTCGGCGGCGTTCATTTCGCGCATATAGCGGTTCGCCAGTCCGCGCGCGGGTTTGCCGGAAAATTTTTCGTTGATGAGGGTGGTGTCTTCCGTGGCAGCGAGCACGCTTTGTCTATGCACGAGCGGCGCGCCGCTCTCAACGCACGGGATAAACGCGGTGCCGAGTTGCGCGCCCTGCGCGCCGAGGGCGAGCACGGCGGCAATGCCCGCGCCGTCCATGATGCCGCCCGCCGCCACCACCGGCGTGTTGACCGCGCGCACGATCAGGCGCGTAAGCGCCAGCGTGCCGGTCATCGCGTCATACGGGTCGCGCAGATACGAGCCGCGATGCCCGCCGGCTTCCGCGCCCTGCGCGATGATGAAATCCACGCCCAGCGTTTCGAGATGCTTGGCTTCAGCGACGCAAGTCGCGCTCGCGCCCACGCGGATGCCCGCGCCCTGCAGGCGGCGCAGCCGTTGTGCGTCGAGGTCGCCCAGGTGACAGGTAAACACGCGCGGGCGCGCTGCTTCGATGACGTTAAGTTGCGCCTCAAGATCGGGAGTGTAGGGCGCGCTCACCGGTTTGGGCGCGGGCAGGCCCATTTCGGTGTAGTAGCCCGACAGCGCGGCGATGGCGTCGCGCTGCGCGGCGGCGGGTATTGGCGCGGGCTGTGGTGATACGAACAGGTTCAGGTTGATCGGCGCGCGGGTCAACTCGCGCACGGCGTCAATGTCGCGCAGCATTGCCTCGGGCTGGGTGTAGGCAAAACCAAAGGAGCCGAGCGCGCCGGCGTTGCTGGCCGCTGCCACCAGCGCGGGCGTGGTGATGCCGCCCGCCATCGGCGCCTGGATAATCGGCAGCCGGATACCGAGCAAATCGCAAAGAGGCGTGTGCAGTTCGGCCATCAGGGTGTGCTCCTGGTTCAGGTTGTTGCATTGCGCGGTGCTATTTTCAGGCGTCTACGGACGTTGGTGCTGGCACACGGCAATCGACAAACTGAATCCACTATTGAGAGAGACAAAATTGTTAAATAAAAACATACACTTACAATAATTCAGGTATTTGCGACCCAAAGGCGGCGTAGTTAGCAGGCGCTCACAGCCATTCAACTACCAGCGCGCTATTGTGCCGCGCAATATAAGCCAGTATTCTCAAAAATCCCTTCCAGATCACTCACAGGATATTACGCCAGCGCTGTCGTGCGCGTTGCTACGCGTAATAATCAAAACCCATGCATGCCGTAACCGCACTGAAAAAGCCGCCCGCTGAAATGCACCATCCGTACGCCGAACCGCCCGCGCCGGGTACGGTGATGGCGGTGGCCCCCGGTGTCTATTGGCTGCGCATGCCGCTGCCGTTTGTGCTGAACCACATCAACCTGTGGCTGCTGGAAGACGGCGACGG
The DNA here is from genome assembly GCA_963924885.1 of uncultured Burkholderiales bacterium. GTDB lineage: Bacteria > Pseudomonadota > Gammaproteobacteria > Burkholderiales > SG8-41 > UBA5216. The sequence goes on from CAWUUY010000459.1 coordinate 12,793, forward strand.
CTGGACCATTGTCGATTGCGGCTTCGCCACCGATGAGGCGCGCGGCTTGTGGGAACGGATTTTCGCGGACTGCCTCGGCGGAAAACCGGTGACGCGCGTGATCGTCACACATTTTCATCCCGACCACATCGGCCTGTGCGCGTGGCTTTGCGAAAAACATCTAGTCATGCCGTGGATGGCCAAGGCGGAGTTTTTACAAGCGCACAACGTGCTCGCGCGCGTGGCCGGTGTCGATGTGGAAACCCAGTGCGCGCTGATGGCGCGTCACGGGCTGGATGGCGAGCGCATGCAGTGGATTGCGATGCGCGAAAATCTGTATCCGATCGGCGTGCCGAGCCTGCCGCGCGCGCACCGGCGCATCCGCGACGATGAGTCTATCGCCATCGGCGCCCACACCTGGCGCGTGGTGATGGGCCACGGCCATTCGCCGGAGCACGCCAGCCTGGTTTGCGAAAAACTCGGCGTGTTTATCGCGGGCGACATGCTGCTGCCGCGCATCAGCACCAATGTCAGCGTGTGGCCGGCCGAGCCGGATGCCGATCCGGTGGATGATTTTTTGCGTTCGCTCACGCGCTACGCCGCCTTGGACGCCGACACGCTGGTGCTGCCCTCGCACGGCCTGCCGTTTAACGGCATGCACGCCCGCATCAACGCGCTGCACGAACACCACCGCGTGCGCCTCGAGCGCGTGCTGGCGGCCTGCGTCACGCCGCAAAGCGCGGCCAGCGTGCTGCCGGCGTTGTTCGACCGCGACATCAACAACGAACATCTGGTGTTCGCCATGGGCGAAGGCATTGCGCACCTGAATTGCCTGATGCATCGCGGGCAGGTGCGCCGCAGCATCGATGACAACGGACATTACCTGTTTCAGCAAGTGGAGAAATCAGCATGAGCACTACCGAACAACCGCAACAACCGTTCGATCCAGCCGAGATGGCGCAAATTTACACAGAGGTTGCGCGCAAAAGCGGCGAATTACTCACGCGCGCGATGCAAAAAACCGCCGCCAACCCGCGGGAGGCCTTTACCGATGAGCTCGGCATCGCGCGTGCGTTTTTCGACGCCTGGGTCAACATGGCGAGTGATCCCGCGCAGTTGATGCAAATGCAGATGAAGGCGTGGCAGGACTACACCACGCTGTGGCAGAACGCCCTGCTGGCGATGAGCGGGCAGACGCCCGCGCCGGTGGCTGAAGTGAAAAAAGGCGACCGGCGGTTTCGCCACGAAGACTGGCAAAACAAATTTCTGTTTGATTATTTGAAGCAGTCGTACCTGATCGCCTCGCGCCATCTGCACAAGTCGATGTGCGACGTGAAGGGGCTGGACGAAACCGCCGCGAAAAAAGTCGATTTCTACACGCGCCAGTACATCGACGCGTTGTCGCCGTCGAATTTTGCCCTGACCAACCCCGAAGTGCTGAACGAAACTGCGCGCACGGGAGGAAAAAATTTACTCAATGGATTCAATAACCTGCTGGATGACCTCGCGCGCGGCGATGGCGATCTGCGGGTCAAAATGGTGGATGCCCGCGCGTTCAAGCTGGGCGAGAACATCGCCGCCACGCCGGGCAAGGTGGTGCTCCAGAATGATCTGCTGCAACTGATTCAGTACGCGCCCACCACCAAAGAGGTGTACCGCCGGCCGCTCCTGATCGTGCCACCGTGGATCAACAAGTTTTACGTGCTCGATATGCGCGCGGATAACTCCTTTGTGCGCTGGGCGGTGGACGAAGGCCACACGGTGTTCATCGTGTCGTGGATCAACCCGGACACAAAACACGCGGCGAAATCCTTTGAGGATTATCTGTCCGAAGGCACGCTGGCGGCCATCGACGCCGCGCTGAAAGCGACCAGCGCCGACGACTTGAACCTGATTGGTTTTTGTCTCGGCGGCACGCTGGCCGCTTCCACGCTGGGTTATCTCACGGCGAAAAACGACAAGCGCGTGGCCAGCACCACGTTTTTCGCCACGCTGGTGGATTTTAAACAGGCGGGCGAGCTTGACGTGTTCATCGACGAGCAACAAATCGCCGCACTCGAAAAACGCATGAACAAACGCGGCTATCTCGAAGGCTCGGAGATGGCGACCACCTTCAACATGCTGCGCGCCAACGATCTGATTTGGTCGTTCGTGGTCAACAACTACCTGATGGGCCGCGAGCCGATGGCGTTTGATCTGCTCTACTGGAACGCCGATTCCACGCGCATGCCGGCGGCGATGCACAGCTACTACCTGCGCAATATGTACATGAAAAACCTGCTGCGCGAGCCGGGCGGCCTGACGCTCGCCGGCGTGCCGATTGATCTGTCGAAGGTGAAAACACCGTTGTATTTTGTCTCCACGGTGGAAGACCATATCGCGCCGTGGAAAACCGTTTACGCCGGATCGCGTGTGTTCAACAGCCCGGTGCGCTTTGTGCTCGGCGGCTCGGGGCACATCGCGGGCATCGTCAACCCGCCGGCGGCCAACAAATACGGCTACTGGACCAACGACACACTGGCGGACGATGCGGATGCGTGGCTCGCCAACGCGAAGCAAAACGCCGGCTCGTGGTGGACGGACTGGCAGCGGTGGGTGGACAAACACGGCGGCGGCAAAGTCGCCGCGCGCGTGCCGGGCAAGGGCAAATTGAAAGCGCTGGAAGACGCGCCGGGGTCATATGTTAGTGTTCGGGTGGATGGGAATAAAGCCGCATAACTCACGTTTTACACTACGTCTGGCCGGCGCGATGGTCTGCGCCGTGGCGTCTGTCGCCTGTGTTGCGCAGGCGCAACCTTACCCCAACCGTCCTGTTCGCCTGATTGTTCCCTTTGCGCCGGGTGGCGGCTCGGATATCCCCGCGCGCCTGCTGGCCGCGGCACTCGGTACGAGCCTCGGGCAGCAGTTTGTGGTGGACAACCGCTCCGGCGCGGGTGGCATCCTCGCCGGCGAGATGACCGCGAAGGCCACGCCCGACGGCTACACGCTGCTGCTCGGCTCCATCGGCATGCTCGCGATTATTCCGAATTTCAGAAAATCCCTGCCATACGACGCACAGAAACATTTCACGCCGGTGAGCATGCTCTCCGCCACGCCTACGATCGTGGTGGTGCATCCGAAGTTGGGCGCCAACAACCTGAAGGAGCTGATCGCACTGGCGAAGGCGAAACCCGGCGCGATCAGTTATGGGTCGTCGGGCAACGGCAGTTCCACGCACTTGAGCGGCGAGTTGTTCAAGGCGATGGCGGGCGTTGATCTCGCGCACGTGCCGTACAAGGGGGCCGCACCCGCCGTGGTAGATTTGCTCGCGGGCCAGATACTCGTTGGCTTCGATACCTTGTCGTCGCTGGCGCATGTAAAAGCCGGGCGCTTGAAGGCGCTGGCGATTTCAACGGCGACGCGTTCGCCCCTGTTGCCCGACGTGCCGACCGTCGCCGAGGCCGCGGTGCCCGGCTACGAAACGTCATCTTGGAACGGCATCATGGCGCCGGCGGGCACGCCGCCTGCCATCGTGTTGCGTCTGAATGCCGAGATACAAAAAGCGCTTGCCGTCAGCGAGCTGCGCGAGCGCATGCAGGCCAACGGCAACACGCCGCGACCCTCGACCCCCGAGGCATTCGGCGCGTTCATCCGCGACGAGCGCGCGCGCTGGGCGAAAGTCATACGCGAAGCTAATATCGTGGTTGAATAAGGCGCACGCGGCGAACGAAACAGCGCAGCCTCAAAAAGTACCGCAACCCCTGATCGCCATCAATCCTGCAGCGTCGGATAAAAATCCAGCGCCGTCTTGCCGAGTATCCACGCCTGATCGTCCGCGCTTACATGAGCGAGCGCTTTTTTGGATTCTTCCAGCCGCGGCTTGATGCCGCCGAACTTGGGGTGCGCCGGGTAGTTGGAACTCCACATGATGCGTTTCGCGCCGAACACCTGCACCAGTTTTGTGTAAAGCTGTTCCGGCGTGCCGTCGCCGTCGCGCGCAGCGGCGATGTTGTTGATCGCGGTTTTGATAAACACGTTGGGATTCGCGGCCAGCGCAAACAACGGCTCCAGCACGGCGTAATCGGGCGGCGCGCCGACTTTGTGTCCCCACGCGTGCTCAAAGGCGACACGAACATCCGGATATTTTTCCATCGCTTTGGTGATCTTAGCGATTTCCCACAAGCGGTCGTTCACCGCCAGCGGCAGTTTCAGCGACTGGATGCGCGCCCATAGCGGGAACGTCTCCGGGCGTCCAAGCGAGCTTTCCGGCAGCCGTCCGCGCATGAAACGAATTCCCGCCACATCCTGTTTTTCAACCATGCGGCTCAATTCGTCCGGCGCTTTCGGGTTCATCGGGTCGAGCACCACCACGCTGGCGAACTGTGTCGGATATTTCAGCGCCGAATCGATGGTGTAGCTGTTGTCGTATTCGTAAACAAAATAGGCCTGCACCAGCGTCGCCTTATCGACGCCGGCGTCGTCCATCATCGCCAGCAGGTTTTCGGTGGTGGTCAACGGTCACTCGGTCTGGCCGATCTCGGTGATCGACGGTATCGACCCCGCGCGCGTGGTGTCGCGTATCTGCGGATAGTTTTTACGGTCGTCGGTAAAAACGTGTACGTGGGTGTCTACGATAATGATGGTGTGAATTAACAGGGGTTAGAATTAAAACTAAACATACCACACCGCCCCAAAGCCCCTGAACTTGCGCTTCGCCGGATTGCCCTCATATGGGCGTACTGCACTAAAATAGCGCTCCATACCGGTTTAGGATTCCCATGTCAGCCGTTCCCCGACTTACGACCGCCTTGTCCGGCCCGCCACCCGCGCTGGAAAGCCAGTTGCTGGCGCAATCCATTTCCATCGAACACTGGTTTCGCGGCCAGTGGCAGGAACACTCGCCACCGTTTTACGGCTCGGTCGATTTGCGCAACAGCGGCTTCAAGCTGGCGCCGGTGGATACCAATCTGTATCCGGGCGGGTTCAATAATCTGAACCCGGATTTTCACGCACTGTGCGTGCAGGCCGCGATGACGGCGATTGAAAAAATCTGCCCCGATGCGCGCGATGCGTTGTTGATTCCCGAAAATCACACGCGCAATTTGTTTTATCTGCAAAACGTCGCCACCATCGCGCGCATCCTGCGCCACGCCGGTATGAACGTGCGCCTCGGCAGCCTGATGCCGGGGCTGGATGCGCCGATGGAAGTGGATTTGCCGGACGGTAAAAAGTTGAAACTGGAACCGTTGAAGCGCACCGGCAACCGGCTGGGCCTGGACGGCTTCGACCCCTGCGTGGTGTTGTTGAACAACGATCTGTCGGCGGGCATCCCCGAGGTGCTGCGCAACGTCGAGCAGCCGCTGTTTCCGCCGCTACACGCGGGCTGGGCGGTGCGCCGCAAGTCGCGGCATTTCGCCGTCTACAACGAGGTGGCGGAAGATTTCGCCAAGCTGCTCGGTATTGATCCGTGGCTGATCAATCCGTTTTTCGAGAAGTGCGGCAAGATCAATTTTCAGGAAAATCAGGGCGAAGAATGTCTCGCGGGTTATGTGTCGGAAATTCTTGACGACATACGCGCCAAATACAAAGAATATGGCATCACCGACGAGCCGTTCGTAATCGTCAAGGCCGATGCGGGCACCTACGGCATGGGCATCATGACGGTGAAGGATGCCTCCGAAGTGCGCGGGCTTAACCGCAAGCAGCGCAACAAAATGGCGGTGGTGAAGGAAGGCATGCAGGTGCAAGAGGTGCTGGTGCAGGAAGGCGTCTATACCTTCGAAACCGTGCGCGACGCCGTGGCCGAGCCGGTGGTGTACATGATCGACCGTTTTGTGGTGGGCGGGTTTTATCGGCTTAACACGCAGCGCGGCAAGGATCAGAATCTCAACGCGCCGGGCATGCAGTTCGAGCCGCTGGCGTTTGCCGAGCCGTGCTCGTCGCCCAACCCGGATGACCCCGACTGCGCGCCGAACCGTTTTTACGCCTACGGCGTGATCGCGCGGCTGGCATTGCTGGCGGCGTCGATTGAGCTGGAGCGCAGCGAGGCGCTGGCTAAAACTACCGCCGTATGAAACTTGCCTTCATCGTCGATCCGCTCGACGAATTCAAGATTTACAAGGACACCTCGTTCGCCATGATGCGCGAGGCGGCGGCGCGCGGCTTTGAGCTGTATACGCTGCAACAGGAAGATATTTACTGGCGTAAGCAGCGAGTGGCAGGCCATGCGGCGCGGCTGCATCTGACCGGTGATCCCGTGGCGTGGTATCGCAGCGATGCGGGAGTTGAAACCGATCTCGCCCGCTTCGACGCGGTCATCATGCGCAAAGACCCGCCGTTCGACATGGAGTATGTCTACAGCACGTATCTGCTGGAGATCGCCGAAACGCAGGGCGCGCGCGTGTTCAACCGCCCGCGCGCGATCCGCGATCACAACGAAAAAATGGCGATTGCGCGCTACGCGCAATTCACCGCGCCCACCGTGGTGACGCGGCTCGAATCCGTGCTGCGCGACTTTGTGGCGGAACATGGCGATACGATTTTCAAGCCGCTCGACGGCATGGGCGGCTCGTCGATATTCCGCGTGCGGCATGACGACCCTAACTTAAGTGTGATTATCGAAACTCTCACGCAAATGGGCACGCGCACCATCATGGCGCAGCGCTATTTGCCCGAGATCGTCGATGGCGACAAACGCGTGCTGCTGATCGGCGGCAAGCCGGTGCCGTATTGTCTGGCGCGCATCCCCAAAACAGGTGAGACGCGCGGCAATCTCGCGGCGGGCGGCACCGGTGTGGCGCGCGAGCTGACCGCGCGCGATCGCGAAATCGCTGAGACGCTGGCGCCGCTGCTGCACGCACAAGGGCTGCTGCTGGTGGGGCTGGATGTGATCGGCAGTTGCCTCACCGAAATCAATGTCACCAGCCCGACGTGTTTTCAGGAGATCACGCAACAGACTGGCTGCAACGTGGCTGGGCTGTTCATGGACGCCCTTGCTGCCGAAATAAAATAATCAATACAAACAAGTGCTTATAGTATAAATGTCCAGCGAGCGTCAGGATCGTAAAATGACGGTAACTTCTGCACACAAGCCTTTGAAAACGCCCGCTTGTTGCAGCGCAATAGCGTAGAATTTGGCCCGTTCTAACTCGCGGATATCCACTGATGATCGGTATTCTGATAGTGACGCACGGCACGCTGGGTGAGGCGCTGGTTCAAACGGCGATCCACGTGCTGAATAAGCGCCCCGCGCGGCTGAAGCAGCTCGGCGTGACGGCGCAGGATGATCCGCTACTGCTATTGCCGCAGGCGCGCGCGCTGGTGAAGGACGTCGATGGGGGCGACGGCGTGCTGATCCTCACCGACATGTTCGGCGGCTCGCCATCGAACCTGTGCGCAAAACTGGTGCAGCCCGGAAAAATAGAAGCAATCGCCGGCGTCAGCCTGCCGATGCTGATCCGCGCGTTGACCTACCGCGATAAATCGCTGGAAGTCATGATGACCAAGGCCATCAGCGGCGGCTGCGAAGGCGTGCTACGCGTGCCGGGCTTCACTTTGCATCATGCTGCAACAGGAAGTTGAAATCGTAAACCGGCTCGGGCTGCACGCCCGCGCCTCGGCCAAGCTCACGCAAACCGCCGGGCAGTATGTGTCCGAAGTGTGGGTCAGCCGCAATGGCCGCCGCGTCAACGCCAAAAGCATCATGGGCGTGATGATGCTCGCCGCCGCCAAGGGATCGCGTATTTCCGTCGAGACCAACGGCGCCGACGAAGCGCCGGCGATGCAGGCCATCACCGCGCTGATCGCAGATAAATTCGGCGAAGGGGAGTAACCGCAGGATTGAGTTACCAGGATTGAGGATTGAGTGAACCGTGCCATGCAGGCACAATGCGGTTACTCTCTCCTCATTGCTGAATCCTCATTCCTGAAATGTCCTTCACTCTCCACGGCATCGGCGTCTCCGGCGGTATTGCCATCGGTCGCGCGCACCTGGTGTCCCACGCCACGCTAGAGGTGAGCCATTATCTGGTGCCGCCATACCAGGTGCCAGAAGAGTCCGCGCGTTTCGATGCCGCTGTGCGCAAGGTGCGTGCCGAATTTACCGAACTGCACACGGAAATTCCGCAGGGCGCGCCCGCCGAAATGTCGGCCTTCGTGAATCTGCACCAGATGATCCTTGACGATGCCACCTTGTCGGTGGAGCCGCGGCGCATGATCGAAACCGAACGGTGCAACGCCGAATGGGCGTTGAAAGTGCAGGCCGATGCGCTGCTCGCGCAGTTCGATGCGATCGAAGACAGTTATCTGCGCGAGCGCCGCCACGACGTGATCCAGGTGGTCGAGCGCGTGTTGCGCGCGTTGTCGGGGGGGCCCGGGCATGTGCCGCCGCCCGCGCGCGACTCCGAACAGGAATTGATCCTCGTGGCGCACGATTTATCGCCGGCCGACGTGGTGCAGTTCAAACGCCATCAGTTCGCGAGTTTTATCACCGATGCTGGCGGCACCACCTCGCATACCGCAGTGGTGGCGCGCAGCCTGAATATTCCGTCGATCGTGGCGCTACACCGCGCGCGCGACCTGATTCGTGAAAACGAGCTGGTGATCGTCGATGGCACCCATGGCGTGCTGATCGCCGACCCGGATGAGTGCGTGCTGGCCGAATACCAGCGCCGCAAACGCGAGTTCGAGACCGGACGGCGCAAGCTGCTGGAACTGCGCGACACGCGCGCAGTGACGCGCGACGGCGTCACGGTGGAGCTGCATGCCAACATCGAATTGCCGGATGACGTCGAGCAGGTACTCGCCAACGGCGCCACCGGCATTGGTCTGTTTCGCAGCGAGTTTTTGTTTCTGAACCGTACCGATCTGCCGGACGAGGATGAGCAGTTCGAGGCCTACCGCAAGGTGGTGCAGGCGATGAACGGACTGCCGGTGACCATACGCACTTATGATCTGGGCGCGGATAAACAGACGCAAACCGGCGATGCGCCGCCGGCGACGCTGAATCCCGCGTTGGGGCTGCGCGCGATCCGCCTGTGCCTGTCCGAGCCGCAGCGATTTCTGATCCAGTTGCGCGCGCTGCTGCGCGCCTCGCAATACGGCAGGATCAACATCTTGATTCCCATGCTGGCGTCGTCCAGCGAGATCGATCAAACCCTGCACCTGATCGCGCGCGCCAAGGAAGAACTCGACGACGACGGCATTGACTACGATAAAAGTGTCCGTATCGGCGGCATGATCGAAGTGCCGGCGGCGGCGCTGGCGCTGGATGTTTTTTTGCGCAAACTCGATTTTATTTCCATCGGCACCAACGATCTGATTCAGTATACGCTGGCGATAGACCGCGCCGACGACAGTGTGGCTTACCTGTTCGACCCGCTGCATCCGGCGATACTGGGCCTGCTGTCGTCGATCATCAAGCACGCCAACAAGGCCGGCGTGCCGGTAGCGCTGTGCGGCGAGATGGCGGGCGATGTGTCGCTGACACGTTTGCTGCTGGCGCTGGGGCTGCGGCACTTTTCCATGCACTCGGCGCATGTGCTGGATGTGAAGGAGCGCATACTCGGCGCCGATGTCGGCACGCTGCGGCCGTGGGCGGCGAAGATGTTGCGCGCCGGCGATCCGGACCGGCTTCGCGCCTTGCTGCGGAAGTTGAATGAAAGCACCTGATGTTGCGCGAAATCGTCAATGTGCATCAGGACAATCCCCGGTTGCGCCAGCGCTGGTTTTGCGATGACTATTTCGACCTCTTCGTGTGGGAAAAACCCGTAGGCCGCGTCGTCGAGTTTCAGTTGTGTTACGACAAATCCGCGAGCGAGCGTGTACTCAAGTGGGACGCGGACGCCGGGTTTGCGCATCATCGCATCGACAGCGGCGAGCCGCTTCCGGGCGTCAATATGTCACCGATCATGGTTGCGGACGGCGTGATGCCGCTGCCCGCCGTGATGAATAAATTCGAGGCCAGTACGGTAAGCCTTGATCCACGGGTTCGCGATTTTGTTTTCCAGCGGCTGCGCGACTATGGCGCGCGCGCCGACGCTCCTAAACTTGACAAGCCCGATACAGGCGGGTAAGGTAAGTGTCTGTTTTTACGCGCCGATTTGATGTCAGATTGCGGGCGCGCAATAAATCCGGCTAAAGAGATGGTGGCGGCAAGTGCGGGCCACGAGACTCCAACCCGGTGATTGCGCAAACGATGTCAAGGACGAACCAGTCCGCGCGCAATCTTCACCGGGTTTTTGTTTTCATGGATACAACACTGACAACCGCCAAGGCCAGCGTGGGCGTGGTAACGCCGCGCCGCGCCGCGTTCAGCGAACCGCTGCCGCTCAAATGCGGGCGTGCCATTGCCAATTACGAACTCGCGTACGAGACTTACGGCACGCTGAATGCCCAGAGGTCGAATGCGGTATTGGTATGCCATGCGCTGAACGCCTCGCACCACGTCGCGGGGGTGTACGCGGACGAGCCCCATAACGTCGGCTGGTGGGACAACATGATCGGGCCGGGCAAGCCGCTCGATACCAACCGGTTTTTTGTCGTGGGCGTGAACAATCTCGGCGGCTGCCACGGCTCCACCGGGCCGCTGTCGATCAACCCCGACACCGGCAAGCCGTGGGGCGCGAGTTTTCCGCTGGTCACCGTCGAAGACTGGGTCGGTGCGCAGGCGCGGCTGGCGGATCAATTGGGCATCCAGCAGTTCGCCGCGGTGATGGGCGGCAGTCTCGGTGCCATGCAATGTCTGCAATGGGCAATTGCGTATCCGCAACGCACGCGGCACGCGCTGGTGATTGCGTGCGCGCCGAATCTCTCGGCGCAGAATATCGCCTTCAACGAAGTGGCGCGCCAGGCGATTCTGACCGACCCGGATTTTCACGGCGGCGATTATTATGCCGAGGGCGTGCAGCCGCGGCGGGGCTTGCGCGTGGCACGCATGGTCGGGCACATCACCTATCTTTCCGACGACGAAATGGCCAGCAAGTTCGGGCGCACGTTAAAACATGGCCACGTCAACTATTCGTTCGATACGGAGTTCGAGATCGAATCCTATTTGCGGCATCAGGCCGACAAGTTTTCGGGTTACTTCGATGCCAACACTTATTTGCGCATTACCAAGGCGCTAGATTATTTCGACCCGGCATTCGATCATGGCGGGGACCTCACGCGCGCGCTGGCGCCGGCGACGGCGGGTTTCCTGGTGGTGTCGTTCACCACCGACTGGCGTTTCTCACCGGAACGTTCGCGCGAAATCGTGCACGCCTTGCTCAGGAACAAGCGCGATGTCACCTACGCCGAGATCGACGCGCCGCATGGGCACGATGCGTTCCTGCTGGATGACGCGCGGTACCACCATCTTGTCGCCGCGTATTTCGAACGGATAGGCGCCAAGGTGCGGGTATGAACGGCATCAGCATCGACCGCGCCGATTTCGCGGCTATCGCGCAATGGGTCAAACCCGACGCGCGTGTGCTTGATCTGGGCTGCGGCGACGGCGCGTTGTTCAATTATCTGGGGCGCGAGCGGAGTATCTCTGGTTACGGCGTGGAGATCGATGACGCCAACGTTCTGGCCTGCGTGAAAAACGGTGTCAACGTGGTGCAGCGCAACCTGGAGCGCGGCTTAAGCGAGTTCGACGATCAGTCCTTCGATTACGTGATTCTGTCGCAAACGCTGCAAGCGATGCGCAATGGCGAGCGCATCATTCGTGAAATGCTGCGTGTCGGGCGCGAAGGCATCGTGACGTTTCCGAACTTTGGTTACTGGCGCAATCGTATGCAGGTGCTGCGCGGACGCATGCCGGTGTCGGAGAATCTGCCATACCAGTGGTTCAATACGCCTAACATCCATCTATGCACCTTGCACGATTTCGAGCGCTTTTGCAGCGAACGCAATATACGCATCCTTGAACGCAAGGTGTTGACGGAGGGGCAGCCCGTCAATTTCAAGCCCAACCTATTGGGTGCGCTGGCGATTTATCACTTCGGCGCGGGTTGAGCATCCGCAAGACGCGTGACGTAGCGTATCAGCAGTAGTCCGGGAATCGCTATCAACGTACATAAGGCGAAAAACATCGGCCAACCCATCGTCAGCGCCAGCCAACCGGTGGGCGCAGACAACAACACGCGCGGCACGCCCATCAGGCTCGACAACAAGGCGTATTGCGTGGCGGTGAAACGACGGTTGGTGAGCGCGCCCATGAATCCGACAAAAGCTGCCGTGCCCAAGCCACCGGTAAAATTTTCAATCGCGATCACGACGGCCAGCGCGACGTTGTCGTGGCCGATGTACGCCAGCGCGACAAAGCCCAGCGTCGACACCATCTGGCCGATGCCGAACGCCCACAGCGCGCGACGCATACCGATGCGCATGATGAGGATGCCGCCGATGGTACCGCCCGCAATGGTAGCCCAGAAACCGAACAATTTGACCACTGCGCCGATTTCGGTTTTGCTGTAGCCGAGTTCCAGATAAAACGGCGTGGTCATGGCGGAGGCCATGGTGTCGCCGATCTTGTAGAGCAGAATAAACGCCAGCGCCAGCCATGCGCCTTCGCGCTCGAGGTAGTCGCGCAGCGGCAGCACAAAGGCCTCGGTCAGCGTGGTGGGTTTGCCTTTCACCAACAGCGGCTCGGGTGCGCACACGGTGACGATCACGCACGCTGCCATGCAGGCCGCCATGAACTGATACATGAAGGCAAACGAGGTGTGATCGGCAATGATCAGCCCGCCGCCGCCCGCCAGCAGCATGCCGACGCGGTAACCATTGACGTACAGCGCCGAGCCCAGCCCCAACTCGTCGTCGCTCATGCTTTCGCGGCGGTAGGCGTCGATCACGATGTCCTGCGACGCGGAAAAAAAAGCGACGATCAGCGAGGCGACGGCGATCCACCACAGGTGATTCGGCGTGGGCTGCGCGAAACTCAGCGCGGCCAGCGCGGCAGCGAGCGCGAGCTGCATGACGATCAGCCAGCCGCGCCGCCGGCCGAGCGGCAGCGCATAGCGGTCGAACAACGGCGCCCACAGAAACTTCAGCGTGTACGGCAACCCCACCAGCGCGAACAAACCGATATCGGTCAGTTTGATACCGCCTTCTTTCAGCCACGCCTGCAACACCGATCCGGTGAGCAGCAGCGGCAAGCCCGCGGCGAAGCCCATCAACAGCGCGATCAGCATGCGCTGGCTCAACATCGCCAGCAGGGTTTCGTGCCAGCTTAATACCGCCGCGGCGCGCGGAGCCGTGTTGTCGTCGCTCAAAGGGTGTAGTCGTAATCGATGGTCAGCGGCGCGTGATCGGAGAACTTTTCGTCCTTGTAGATATCCACCCGCTTTGCCGTCGCCGCGATGCCCGGCGTGGCGATGTGGTAGTCGATGCGCCACCCGACGTTCTTGGCATACGCCTGGCCACGATTCGACCACCATGTGTATTGATCCGGGCGGTCATCGACGCGGCGGAACACATCCACCCATTTCAACTCGTCGAACATGCGGGTCAACCAGTCGCGTTCTTCGGGCAGGAAGCCGGAGTTCTTGCGGTTGCCGCGCCAGTTTTTGAGATCAATTTCCTTGTGCGCGATGTTCCAGTCGCCGCACACCACCACTTCGCGCCCGGCGGCTTTGAGTTTTTTCAGGTGTGGATGGAATTTTTCCATGAAGCGAAATTTGGCCTGCTGGCGCTCTTCGCCACTGGAGCCTGAAGGGAGGTACACCGAAATCACCGACAGTTTGCCGGAAGATGTGTCGAAGTCGGCACGCACGTAGCGGCCTTCGGCATCGAATTCAGGCACGCCGAATCCGGCAACGGCCTTGGCGGGTTTTTGCCGGCTGTAGAGACCCACGCCGCTATAGCCTTTTTTCTCCGCGTAGTGGAAGTGGCCGTGGTAACCCGCCGGGGCGAGCATTTCAGCCGTCATGTCGGCGGCTTGCGCCTTGATTTCCTGCACGCACAGTATGTCCGGCTTGTGTTTCGCCAGCCAGGGCAGAAAACCTTTGCGTTCGGCCGAGCGGATACCGTTCAGGTTGAGAGAGACTATGCGTAGCATGATTTATCGCGGGTGGCTGTTTTTACAGAAGGGGCGGCAGACGCAGAAATCGGATTGTCAACCAGAAGGCGGGTGGCGCGCTATTGCCGGTAACGGGGCGTATCCGACGACATGGCGTGCCATGGCCGCTTTTGAGTCACTGCGGGTATCGCTATGATGACCGGATTCAGGGAATTTCGCCATGGGAGCCAGGGCAATT
>CAWUUY010000460.1:0-27806 GCA_963924885.1 uncultured Burkholderiales bacterium
CGCAAAAGCGCCGCTCCTTCCGCCAGCCGCACTGAGTTCGGCGGAAGGCGCGGCGCTTTTGCGCCCTACGTGCCCTACGTGCTCAATCCGTCGGCTTAACCCCCGACGCCTTCACCGCCTTGCCCCAGCGCTCCACTTCCGCTTTCATGAATTTTCCGAATGCGTCTGGCGCCATGGGCGTGGGGTCGTAGCCGCGGTCGCTTAACTGCTTGGCGGTGTCGCCGCCGCTTAATATTTTGGTGAACACGCTGTTCAGTTGCGTGATGATCGGCTGCGGCGTGCCGGCGGGCGCCATCAGTCCGTACCAGCCGCTGATGGCGAATCCCTTGAAGCCTTGTTCGTCGAGTGTCGGCACGTCGGGCAACTCGCGGGTGCGCTTGACGGTGGTGACGGCGAGTGCGCGGATTTTTCCGGCGCGGATTTGCGGAATCGCAGCACCTGGGCCGGAGAACAGCGTTTGCACTTCGCCGCCGAGCGCCGCGGTCATCGCCGGGCCGCTGCCGCGATAGGGGATGTGAGTGAGTTTCAGTTTCGCGGTCTGGTAAAACAACTCCTGCGCCAGATGCGCGGTGACGTTGCCGGAGCCGTAGTTGTAGCCGTTGGGTTTGGCGGCGGCGAGCTTAATGAAATCCGCCAGTGTTTTAGCGGGCACCGTCGGATGCACTGACACGATGTAGGGTTGCTCGATCAATTGCGTGATCGGCGCGAAATCGCGGCTCACGTCGAACGGCACTTTGTCGTACATCCACGGTGCGACGGCGGTGGCGCCGATTTCGGCGATGATCAGCGTGTAGCCATCCGGGTTGGCTCTGGCGCCGATGGCGGTGCCGCTGGTGCCCTGCGCGCCCGCTCGATTGTCGATCAGCACTTGTTGCCCAAGTGCGTTGGTCACCGCCGGTTGCAGGATGCGCGACACGATATCGGTGCCGCCGCCGGGCGGGAACGGCACGATCAAGCGGATGGGTTTGTTCGGGTAAGCGCCGGCTTTATTCGCTGCCACCGCCGCCAATGTGGTTGAAAACGGCAGTACAAGGGCAATGCCCGCTGCTAACGCTGTCATCAGAAATCGTTGCTTCATGGGGCTCCTCAACTGGACTTTGCGCGACGTTACCACGGGTTCGGGAAGTGCAAAAGCTATGGCATTCCGTGCCGCAAGGACAGCGAAGAATAAAATATCAATAAAAACAAATACTTATGTAAAAAGTAATCAATGTAACTTCAGTTTGTCAAATTAATTTCGCCATGTTACTCTTGCGACCATGAATTGCGCAGAACGCCTCGTAGAAATTTTCGGCAGTCAGGCCGAAGTCGCCCGCCGCTTTAGTCTTGACCGCGCGGTGGTCAACAACTGGGTAAAGTCGGGCTATGTGCCGGCGCGCTGGGCCATGGAAGTGGAGCAGGTCACAGGCGGCGACGTGAGCGCCGCCGATGTGTTAAATGAAGCAACCGCGCGCAAACCGAACCGGTTGAAATCGCGCCCGGACGGCGAAAATCTTTACCTACCTACCTCAGGGAGCGACACCATGATTAACGAATTTGCACCGCCCAAACGCATCAGCTCTTTCCACCCGCCGCAGCGCACGCTGCTCGGGCCCGGACCGACGGAAATCCACCCACGCGTGCTGACCACCATGAGCCAGCCGGCGATCGGTTATCTCGATCCGGTGTTTGTGGACATGATGGAAGAACTGAAATCGCTGCTGCGCTATGTGTACCAAACCAAAAATCCGCTGACCTTCCCGATCTCCGGCCCCGGTTCGGTGGGCATGGAGTTCTGCTTCGTCAACATGGTTGCGCCCGGCGATAAAGTGATCGTGTGCCGCAATGGCGTGTTCGGCGGCCGCATGATCGAAAACGTCGAGCGCTGCGGCGCCACCGCGATAGTCGTCGAAGACAAATGGGGCGAGCCGGTAGACCCGCAGAAGCTTGAAGACACGATGAAGGCCAACCCGGACGCGCGTTTGGTGGCGTTCGTGCATGCGGAGACCTCCACCGGCGTGTTGTCGGATGCGAAAACGCTGGTTGAAATCGCGCACAAGCACAACGCGCTGACCATCGTCGATACCGTGACTTCACTCGGCGGCGTCGCAGTACGCGTCGATGACTGGAAATTCGACGCGGTGTATTCCGCCAGCCAGAAGTGTCTGTCCTGCACACCGGGCCTGTCGCCGGTGTCGATCTCCGAGCGCGTGGTGGATTTCGTCAAGGCCCGCAAAGACAAGATTCATAGCTGGTTCATGGACATGAACCTGCTGCTGGGCTACTGGGGCGCGACTACTCGCACTTATCACCACACCGCGCCAACCAATTCGCTATTTGGTCTGCACGAAGCGCTGCTGTTGATCCGTGAAGAAGGCTTGGAGAACTGCTGGGCGCGCCACAAGCGCCACCACATCGCGTTGAAAGCCGGTCTCGAAGCGATGAACCTCAAGTTCCTTGTGAACCCCCAGTACCAAGTGCCCGAAATGAACGCCGTGATGTGCGCTGAAGGCGTGAACGAAGCCGAGGTGCGCAAGCGTCTGCTGAACGAATTCGGCATCGAAATCGGCGCGGGTCTCGGCCCACTCGCCGGCAAAATCTGGCGCTTTGGTTTGATGGGTTACTCGTGCCGTCCGGACAACGTGATGCTGTGCCTGTCAGCGCTGGGCTCCGTGCTTGAAGACATGGGCTATCCGGTACACGTGGGTGACGCGGAATCGGCGGCGCATGCGGCGTATGCCTCGATGCACACCACAGACGCAGTAGCAAAGAAGCGAAAGACGGCCAAGGCTGCCTGATATACTGAGCCAATTATGTCGCGCGTTTTACCTATTGGCCGTGAATATTTTATTTTCACGGTCAATGTTTTTGGCGCCGTTACAACTTGATTAGCAAGGTCGCCAGCCCGAGCAGCAATCCCATGCTCACCACGTCGGTTGCCGTGGTGAGAAATATGCTCGACGCGGTGGCGGGATCGGCGCCGAAGCGTTTTAACGTCAGCGGAATCATCGCCCCGCAAATGCCGCTGACCACGCACGCGCCCACCAGCGCGAGCCACACTACGCCGGCAAGCATCAGTGCGTGTGGAGAGTACTGTAGGGTAGCGTAGGTGAACATGCCCAGCCCCGCGACCAATCCGGTGGATGCGCCGTTTAACATGCCGAGCGAGGCTTCCTTCATCACCAGCGCGCGTTCCGCGCCGGGCTTTAACTCACCCAGCGTCATGCCGCGCAAGGTGACCGCCAGCGCCTGACAGCCGGTGTTGCCCGATTGGCCAGCGAGCACCGGTAAAAAAGCCGCCAGCACCACCAGCTTTTCCACCGTGCCTTCAAAAATGCCGACCACCGCACCGGCGGCAAACGCGGTGATCAGATTCAGTTGCAGCCACGGATGGCGAAACTTGAAGCTCTGCGACCAGCGTGTGGTGAGGGGCTCTTCTTTTTCCACACCGACCATGGTGCCGGCCTGCGCGGTGATGTCGAAGGCTTGTTCCTGAAACATGGCCTGTCCCCGCACCAGGCCAAGCAGCACGCCCTGCGCATCGCACACCGGATAGACGGGATAGTGACGGTCGAGCACGAGTTTCATCGCGTCGCCGAGCGGCAATTCGGGAGTAAGCGCGAAAGCGTTTCGCAGCATCACGTCGTCTAGCCGCGTGTTGTCTTCGGAGAACAGCAGATCGCGCATGGTGATAACGCCCAGCAGCTTGCCTGCAGCATCGGTGACATAGCCGTAAGTGATAAACGATGTTTTGACCAGCGTGCGCAGGTCGGCGACGGCCTGCGCCACGGTCATCTCGGGCCGGAATACCGCCAGCGCCGGCTCCATCATGCGCCCAATGCAGCCGTCTTGAGCTCGCCGCCACTATGTGCGTGGCGGTGTCGGCAAGGGAGCCCTGATGCGCCACTATTTGTGCTGGGCGTAGGCGTAGGCGTAGGCGCCGGCGCTCGCGCAAGGCGCGCTGCCGGTCGGCATGATGACGCGCGCCGCGGTGGCTCAACTGGTAGCGTTCACAGGTGCGGCGCTTGGACTCACGCCGGCAGATCTGGGCGCACTCACCCGCACAATACAGATTGCCGTGGTCACAATTGCGGCAGATGCGCACCTGCGTTGCGCAGTGCCTGCAGGTGTACAACCGAAACGTCTGCTCGCCGTCCACCATGCACTCGCGCCGCACTGTACAAAGTCGCGCAGCACTGGCATAAAGGCAAGGCAACCGCGCCTTTAAACGCGCGCGCGCATGTAGAAGGCCCGGGGTTCTGCCAAGAACTTATCCCGGGCCTTCGTTTATCCAGCATCTGAGAACAGGATACCGCCATCGCCCCCTGACGCGGGCACGGCATCGGCATCTGTCACTTCGTTACCGCAGCCTCGGCGACTGCGTTTGATTCAATCAGACAAAATCGCCAAACACGACAAGATCAAACCCAAAACCGGGATTTGGCGAGCGAAAAGCACGGCGAACCATTCTGAGGGCTTCTCGCGCCAATCCCCAAAATCACCCGTGTTTCAGACTTCGTTCACACCAGGCGTATGGCACCGGCAGAAACAGCGCGGTCGCACCCAAGCCCGCGCGCAACAAGCGGCGGCGACCGGTGTCGAACCCACTCTGGCGTGGTGTCTGGGTTGGGGCATCACTCTGACTGGGTATATATAAGCATTTTTTTATTGAATATTTATGCGGCGCACCGTTCTTTTATAATCCCAGCCGCTTCCAGATCGCCGTGGTCAGCGCCGACTGATTCATCGTATAAAAATGCAACCCCGGCGCGCCGGCCTTGAGCAGGTCTTCGCACAGTCGGGTAACGACATCCAGCCCGAACGCGCGGACGGAGTCGGTGTCATCGCCGTAGCCTTCGAGCTTTTTGCGTATCCAGCGCGGAATCTCCGCGCCGCACGCATCGGAAAAACGCGCGAGTTGCGAGAAGCGCCCGATGGGCATGATGCCGGGTACCACCGGTATGGTGATGCCCATTTTTTCGCACTGCCCGATGAAATGGTAATAACAATCGGCGTTGTAAAAATACTGCGTGATGGCCGAATCCGCGCCGGCCTCGACCTTGCGCTTGAAGTTGTTCAGGTCATCCTGCGCACTCTTCGATTGCGGATGATACTCCGGGTATGCCGCGACTTCGATGTGAAACTCGTTTGCGAATTCCTTGCGAATAAATGCCACCAACTCGTTGGCGTAGTGAAACTCGCCCGCTGATGCAGTGCCAGACGGCAGATCGCCGCGCAGCGCCACCACATGCTTGATGCCGTTATCTTTGTATTGCTGCAGCGTCTCGCGCAAACCCGCTTGCGTGGAACCGATGCACGAGATATGCGGCGCGGCGGCATAACCCGCCGTGCGCAGATCGAGCACCGCTTTCAAGGTGCGCGCCTGCGTTGAGCCGCCCGCGCCGTACGTCACCGAAAAAAACTTCGGTTTCAGCAACGCGAGTTCGCGCGCGGTGGCCGCGAGTTTTTCCGCGCCCTCGTCCGTGTTGGGCGGGAAAAACTCGAAGCTGTAATTGCGGGGGTGTTGGCTTTGGGATGGCATGGCTTGTGTTTTACGCAGCGCGGAAAGGATTCAGCACACGCACGCCGCCGTAATCCTGCTCGTGCGACAGGTCTTCGCTGACCAGTATGCCCGCGCCCAGGCGGCGCGCGCCGGCAATAATGGCGGCGTCCCAATAGGCGACGTTGTAGCGGTTTTTGATTTGCAGCGCGAGGCGCACTAGAGGCACGTCGATGCTGATAATCGGGCGGCTACTGGCGATTTCTTCAATCATGGCGTGCGCTTCGTCGTGGCCTAACTCGTGCGGCGTGCGTATGGCGTTAACGTAAAACTCCTGCAGCACTTGCACGGTTGCACCCCAATCTTCGCGCGCGATCCACTCGCGCGCGGCGCTTGCCTTGGCTGCATCGCGCGGTGATTTTGAAAATGCATAGATCAGAATGTTTGAATCAAGGCAGTAGGCTGTTGCCATGGTTTCGCGCTCACGCCCCGGCCGCGCGTGACGCGACACGGTCGTGCGCTTGTTCGCGCGTGAGCCGCGTGGTGGTGTCGATGCCGCGCTCGCCCGCGATGGCGGTCAGGCGTGCGAGTAAATTGTCCGTGACCGGCGCCGTTTCAACGCCGTAAGCCGCCGTGCCGGCACGCAAAACATGGCTGTCGGTGGCGGCGGATTCCAATATGGCCATCAACTCACCCTGCAGCGAGCGATGGTTAAGCGCCGCACGCGCGCGCAGCTTTGCCGCCAGCGTTTCAGGAACATTCTTAATTGATATATTTAAAATCATTTTTCCTTGAAAATAAGTCAATATGGATCCATTATGGATCCATATTGACTTATTTTCAAGCTCGTTCAATCGCGCTTAATAGCGGTAGTGATCCGCTTTAAACGGGCCATCGACCGACAGATGCAGGTATTCGGCTTGCTTCTCGTTCAATGTCGTCAACTGCACGCCCAGTTTTTTCAGGTGCAGGCGCGCGACTTTCTCGTCGAGGTGCTTGGGCAGCACATAGACTTCATTCTTGTATTTGCCGCCTTGCGTGAACAATTCGATCTGCGCCAGCGTTTGATTGGTGAACGAGTTCGACATCACGAAAGACGGATGCCCAGTGCCGCAACCCAGATTTACCAGGCGGCCTTCGGCCAGAATAATCAGCCGCTTGCCGTTGGGGAAAATCACGTGATCGACCTGCGGTTTGATGTTGTCCCATTTGTATTGCTTGAGTGCCGCGATTTCGATTTCGGAATCGAAGTGGCCGATGTTGCACACAATCGCGTTGTGCTTCATCTTTTTCATGTGATCGTGATTGATGACGCCGAGGTTGCCGGTGCAGGTGACGAAAATATCCGCTTTATCGGCGGCGTAATCCATGGTCACCACGCGAAAACCTTCCATCGCGGCTTGCAGCGCGCAGATCGGATCGATCTCGGTTACCCACACTTGCGCCGACAGCGCCCGCAACGCTTGCGCGCTGCCCTTGCCCACGTCGCCGAAGCCGCACACCAGCGCCACTTTGCCGGCGATCATCACGTCGGTGGCGCGCTTGATGGCGTCTACCAGTGACTCGCGGCAGCCGTAGAGGTTGTCGAACTTGGATTTTGTCACCGAGTCGTTGACGTTAATCGCGGGGAACGGCAAGCGGCCTTCTTTTTGCATCTGATACAAACGATGCACGCCGGTAGTGGTTTCCTCGGTCACGCCTTTGATGTTTTTCTCGATCTTCGCGTAGTAGCCGGGCTTTTCTTTCAGCGTTTTTCGCATGGCGGCGAAGAGCACGACTTCTTCTTCGTTGATACCTTCGGGCGGCTGCGTTTTATTGCGCTCGTGTTGCGCGCCGAGGGTGACCAGCAGTGTCGCGTCGCCGCCGTCATCCAGAATCATATTGGGGGTGCCGCCGTCCGACCACTCCAGAATGCGATGGGTGTAATCCCAGTAGTCTTCCAGCGTTTCGCCTTTATAAGCGAACACGGGTATGCCGCTCGCGGCGATGGCCGCGGCGGCGTGATCCTGCGTCGAGAAAATATTGCACGAGGCCCAGCGAATGTCCGCGCCTAGTTCGGCCAGCGTTTCGATCAGCACGGCGGTTTGAATCGTCATGTGCAGCGAGCCGGCGATGCGCGCGCCTTTTAACGGCTGCTTGCCTTTGTATTCTTCGCGGATCGCCATCAGACCGGGCATTTCGGTCTCGGCAATGGCGATTTCTTTGCGACCGAAATCGGCCAGCTTGATGTCTGCCACGTGGAAGTCTTTTAAGTCTTTAGATGCGGCGTTCATCACGCGCCCTTTCAATGTTATGAAAAAAGTTCGTGAGCGCCGTTGCGGGGTTAGGTCCACCGAGCCTGGCGGGGCAAAGTTGAAAACCTTTGAACCCTGTCGCAACGCTCCTCGGTGAGGGCAGTATTATAGCCCAGACAGATGACAAATTAAATATTGTTTAAAAACACATGATTACAACAAAAAAGCCACTCGAAAGTGGCTTTTTGTCGGAGACAGAAAACGCGGCTTACTTCGCGTCGGCTTTTAATGCTTCAACCTTGTCCGTTGCTTCCCACGTGAACTCCGGTTCATCCCGCCCGAAGTGCCCATGCGCGGCGGTTTTCTCGTAGATGGGCCGCAGCAGGTTGAGTGATTGAATGATGCCCTTCGGACGCAGGTCGAAATGTTTCTCGACCAGCGCGGCGATTTTCTCGTCAGAGATTTTACCGGTGCCGAAGGTTTCAACCAGTACGCTGACCGGACGCGCAACACCGATGGCGTAAGCCACCTGAATTTCGCACTTGCTCGCCAACCCGGCGGCAACAATGTTTTTTGCCACGTAACGTGCGGCATACGCAGCCGAACGATCAACCTTCGATGGGTCTTTGCCGGAGAACGCACCGCCGCCGTGGCGTGAATAGCCGCCGTAGGTGTCAACGATGATCTTGCGACCGGTCAAGCCGGTGTCGCCCTGCGGCCCGCCGATGACGAAACGGCCGGTGGGGTTGATCAGATACTTGGTGTCCTTGGTGATCATGTTCTTCGGTAGCACCGGCTTGCAGATTTGCTCGATCACGCTTTCGGTCAGCGGTTCGTGCGAGATGTCCTCGGTGTGCTGCGTGGAAATCACCACGGTGTCGATGTGATGCGGTTTGCCGTCGATGTATTGCACCGACACTTGTGATTTGGCATCCGGGCGCGCCCACGGCAGACGGCCATCGCGACGCAGTTCAGCGTGGCGCTCCATCAAGCGGTGCGCGTAGTAAATCGGCATCGGCATCAGTTGCGGCGTTTCGTCGCAGGCAAAGCCGAACATCAGGCCCTGGTCGCCCGCGCCCTGATCGAGATCCATGCCTTTGCCTTCATCGACGCCTTGCGCGATGTCGGGCGATTGCTGATCGTAGGCCACCATCACGCCGCAGCTCTTGTAATCAAAACCGATGTCGGAATCGGTGTAGCCGATGCGCTTGATAACCTTGCGCGCCACTTGTGCGTAATCAACACGCGCGCTGGTGGTGATCTGGCCGGCCATCACTACCAGGCCTGTATGTGTCAGGGTTTCGGCAGCGACACGACCGTTTTTATCCTGCGCAAGAATGGCATCAAGCACGGCATCGGAAATGGCATCGGCGATTTTATCGGGATGGCCTTCGGAAACGGATTCGGAGGTAAAGAGAAAGTTGCTCATGGGTATTGGCTCTGGGTTCTGGGCTTCATCGAGTGTAAAAAAGCGCATAGAATAGCACGGAAGTATTTAATTCATAAGACTGACAACCTGTGCTGGAATTCCTGTTTAGATTGGCCGCTCAGCTGCCCTTGTCCTGGCTACACGCGCTGGGGGCTGACCTCGGCCGAATAGTCTATGGCGGCTCGCCATCCTATGCGGCCCGGTTGCAGGAAAACATTCTCGCCAGCAAGGTTTGCGAGCCGGCGGAATCCAGCGCATTGATACGCCGCGCGGTGGCCGAAGCCGGCAAGGGTGTCGCGGAAATTGCCGCGCTGTGGTTTGCAACGGATGACCGAATTCGCGGCTGGATGCATTGTGATAGCTGGTCCGTGGCCGAAGCGGCGCGCGCGCGCGGCAAAGGCATTATTTTCATGACGCCGCATCTCGGCGGTTTTGAAATCTGCGCGCAATACATCGCGCAGCGCATGCCGATCACCGTGATGTACCGTTCGCCCAAACTGCGTTGGCTGGAGCCATTGATGATTGCCGGACGTGCGCGTTGGGGCGCGGCAGTGGTGCCGGCTAATCTGAAAGGTGTGCGCGCTTTTTTCAAGGCGCTGAAGAACGGGCAGGCAGTGGGCCTGCTGCCGGATCAGACACCGGGTGTCGGCGAAGGTGCGTGGGCGGATTTTTTTGGCCGGCCCGCCTACACCATGACGCTGGTGACCCGATTGCAGGCATCCAGCGGCGCGCCGGTGGTGATGGTGTCGGCGCGGCGGCTGGCATCGGACGAGGGATTTCACATTCATTTTGAGAACGTGGCGGTGGAAAATTTCACGGAGACCAGCCTCAATGAGGCGGTTGAGGCAGTCGTGCGCCGTTGCCCTGAACAATACCTGTGGGGTTACAACCGATACAAGACACCAGCGGGTGCGCCCCCATCCCAAGCGGCACAGTCAACGTGACGCGAATCGGCCTGGCCATCATCTGGTTGTTGCATTTCTTGCCGCTGCAAATGCTGGCTCCAATGGGGCGTGCTGCCGGCTGGTTGCTTTACAGGCTGGCGGGAGAGCGGCGGCGCGTGGTGCTGGCCAATCTGAAACTGTGTTTTCCCGAGCGCGGTGGGGATGAGCGCGGCTGCATGGCGCGCGCGCATTTTCAATGTTTCGCGCGCAGCCTGCTCGAACACGGCGTGTTGTGGTGGTCGTCCAAGGCGCGTGTTGGAAAACTGGTTCGCATCGCCGGGCTGGAGCACTGGCAGGCCGTCGCGGGCAAGCCGGTGATCTGGCTTGCACCGCATTTTGTGGGACTCGACATGGGCGGCATACGCACCAGCACCGATTGGCGTGTGGTATCGGTTTACAGCCAGCAGAAGAACGCCGCGTTTGACCGCGCGCTGTTGCATGGCAGAACGCGTTTTGTGAAACCGGCGTTATTCTCACGGCAGGACGGCATTCGGCCCGTGGTGAAAGCCCTGCGCGAAGGCCTGCCGTTTTACTATTTGCCGGACATGGATTTCGGCGAACGCGATTCGATTTTCGTGCCGTTTTTTGGCGTCAACGCGGCGACCATCACGGGGCTGTCGCGCCTCGCGCGTCTGGCCGGCGCGGTAGTCGTGCCCGCAGTCACACGCCAGTTGCCTGGGGCGCAAGGGTATGAACTGCGCTTTTACCCGGCGTGGGAGAATTTCCCCACGGATGATGTGGAAGCCGACACGCGGCGCATGAATGCCTTCATCGAAGAGCGCGTGCGCGAAATGCCGGAACAGTACTATTGGGTGCATAAACGATTTAAAACACGCCCGCCGGGAGAGGCTGGATTTTATGACTGACCAGGGTTTGATTCGGCCCTTGCTTGGCGCCGATGTGCCGGCACTGTGCGCGATGGCGCGCGAGATCTGGCGAGCGCACTATCCGGGCATAATCAGCGTGGCGCAGATAGAATACATGCTGGAAGAACGTTACAACGAAACGCTGATACGCGACGAGCTTGCGCGCGACGATTTGTGGTGGGATGTGCTGATGTGCGATGACCAAATGACCGGCTACACGTCGTATTTCCCGACAGATGTGGTGGGGGAAATAAAAATCGACAAGTTGTATGTGCATCCGCGCGCGCACCGGCTAGGGCATGGCGGCAGACTGATCGATCATGTGGCCGCGTTCGCGGCACGGCGCGGCGGTAAACGGCTGACGCTGGCGGTAAACCGGCACAACCTTACGGCTATCGCCGCGTACCGGAAGCACGGTTTTGTGATCGCCGAGACGTCGGTGCGGCAAATCGGCGGCGGTTTTTTGATGGACGATTACATCATGACCCAACCCGTGAACGGGTTAACAAGTGAGCAAGGAAAACCATGTTTGTGAATCCTGATCCGCAGGCTTGCTGCGCGATATTGAAAACCGTGAAGAACATCGCCGTGGTGGGGCTGTCGCCCAACTCATCGCGCCCCAGTTACGGCGTTTCCGCCGCCATGCAGGGCTATGGCTTTCGCGTGATTCCGGTGCATCCGGCCGCGATGGAAATCCTCGGCGAAAAGGCCTACCCCAACCTTGCCACTGTGATTGCCGCAGCCGAACCGATTGATCTGGTCAACGTGTTTCGCAGCGCGGAATTCCTCGATGAGGTCGTCAATGAGTGCCTGAAACTGGGCCTGAAAAAAATCTGGATACAGGAGGGCATCGTCAACGAGTCGGCGGCTGCGCGGGCGCTGGCGGGAGGCATGACGGTGGTGATGGATCGCTGCATCTACCGTGATTACCGTGACCATTGTCGCTAAAATAGCCGTTAACGTTAGCTAAATGCGTCTAAAGTTCACCAAAATGCACGGCTTGGGCAACGACTTTGTTGTTCTCGATGCCACGCGTGCGCCATTGGCCTTAAGCAAGGAAGAACTGTGTCTGCTGGCCGACCGGCATTTCGGCGTGGGCTGCGACCAGCTCCTGCAGGTGGAAAAAGCGCGCACGCCCGACGCCGATTTTTACTATCGGATTTTCAATGCCGATGGCGGCGAGGTGGAGCAGTGCGGCAACGGCGCGCGCTGTTTTGTGCGCTACGTACACGACAAAGGGCTCACGGCCAAAACCAAAATCCGGGTGGGCACCCTGTCGGGGATTATCGAACCCACGCTGGAGCCGGATGGACAGGTCACCGTCAACATGGGCGCGCCGATATTCGCGCCGGCGCTGATACCCTTTGTGGTGCGTGAGCAGGCGCTTACATATGATTTGCCCGTAAATAAAAAATTCATTAAAATCAATATCTTATCAATGGGAAACCCCCACGCCGTGCAGGTAGTGCCCGACATCCTCAAAGCCGATGTGGAAACCGACGGGCCGTTGATAGAATCGCACCCGCAATTTCCCAATCGCGTGAACGCGGGCTTTATGCAGGTGATGGATCGCGGCCACGTTAAGCTGCGGGTGTACGAGCGTGGCGCGGGCGAAACCCTGGCCTGCGGCACCGGTGCCTGCGCGGCAGTGGTGGCGGGCATCCAGCGCGGCTTGCTCGATGCGCGCGTGCGCGTCACCACGCGTGGCGGAGACCTCGGTATATCATGGGCGGGCGAGGGCAGCCCGGTGATGATGACGGGGCCTGCGGTCAGCGTGTTTGAAGGTGAAATCGATTTATAAGTGGGTCAAGTTCGGGGCCAAGCGCCAAACACTCAGGGAACATAATGAATTCAGAAGACGTAGCCGCCTACCTTAAAGATCACCCGGAATTTTTTGAGCAATACGCCGAGATGATGGCGGAGATCCACATTCCGCATCCGCACGGCGGGCGCACCATTCCCATCAGCGAGCGGCAGATGCTGACGCTGCGCGAGAAAAGCAAACAGCTTGAAAGCAAGCTGCGCGAGATCATTCAGTTTGGCGAAGACAACGATGCGATCAGCGAAAAAATGCATCGCCTCACGCTGGCGTTACTCGGCGCGCAGGATTTGCCCGTCGCGGCGCACCTGATCGAAACCCATCTGCGAGATGATTTTTCCGTGCCGCACGTGGCCTTGCGGGTGTGGCGCGGCGCTGGCGACTTGCCCCTATTTGAACCATTGAGCGAAGCGGCGCGCCTGTTTGCGGCGGGGTTGACGCATCCGCATTGCTGTTCGCAACCCGTAGCCGACACCGCCACCCTGTTTGGCGAATCCGCTTCGCTGCTGAAATCATATGCTTACGTCGGCCTGCGCAAAGACGACACCTTCGGCCTGCTGGCGCTGGCGAGCGAAGACCCGCACCGTTTTTATGCCGGGATGGGTACGCTTTATCTCTCGCGGCTGGGCGACATTATCGCCGCCTCGCTGGCGCGGCATCTGGATTGACGGCGGGCGTGACCCCGGCCACGGCAACGGTTCCAACGTCAGTCCGGCCGCGCTCGCCCGCGCAACGGCACCTGGCGGATTTTCTCGATCATCTCACCCACGAACGTCGGCTCGCCGCGAACACCGCCGCTGCCTACGCGCGCGATATCGAAGCGTTGATCGAACTCGCGGATACGCAAGCACTCGACAAACTGCAAGTGCATCAGATACGCCGTTTCGTCGCGCAACTGCACGCACGCGGTCTCGATGGCCGCTCCATCGCGCGCATGTTGTCGGCGTGGCGCGGCTTTTATCGGTACCTCGCGCGTGATCGCGGTTTTACCGCCAACCCCTGCGTCGGCATCCGCGCGCCCAAGTCCGCCAAGCGGCTGCCGCACGCCCTGTCGCCGGACGAGGCGGGCCGCTTGATGAACATTCAGGACGACGGCGTGCTTGCGCTGCGCGACAAAGCCATGTTTGAGTTGTTTTATTCATCCGGTTTGCGTTTGTCGGAACTGACCAGTCTTGCACCGGGCGATATTGACCACGCCGACGGCATCGTGCGCGTCACCGGCAAGGGCGGCAAAACACGCGTGGTGCCGGTGGGCCGTCACGCACTCGCCGCCGTCGATGCGTGGCTCGTGCCGCGCGCCGAGCTTGCATCGCAAGGCGAAGCGGCGCTGTTCGTCAATCGCAACGGCGGGCGGCTGGGTGTGCGCTCGGTGGAATTGCGGCTCAAACAATGGGCGATAAAAGCCGGGCTGGATGCCTCGGTGCATCCGCACATGCTGAGGCATTCGTTTGCCTCGCACGTGCTGCAATCGAGCGGCGACTTGCGCGCGGTGCAGGAGATGCTGGGGCACGCGAGTATTTCAACGACGCAGGTTTATACGTCGCTGGATTTTCAGCATCTGGCAAAGGTGTATGACGCGGCGCATCCTCGTGCCAAACGCAAAAGCTAAGGAGACCTAACCATGGCAAGCAGAATACTGGTGGGCGGCGGCGTGGGGTTGGCGGCGGCGGGCGGATTGGCGATGGTCGGAGCGGGATTGGTTGTCGCCTTGATCGTGGCGGTGGTTGCCGCGATGATGGGTAGCGCTCATGCCGGAACGAGCAATTCGGATTCGGACAGCGGTTTTTCGAGCAGCAGTTCCTCCAGCAGTTCGTCCAGCGATAGTTCCTCCAGCAGCGATTGGAGCGGCAGTTCCGGTTCCTCCAGCAGTTCGGACAGCGGCGGTGGTGGTTCGGACAGCGGTGGCGGCGGTGGGGATTGAACCGTCTGATACTCAAGCCCGGCCGCGACAAATCGCTCAAGCGCCGTCACCCGTGGATTTTTTCCGGCGCGGTGGCGCGCATCGAGGGCGCGCTGAACTCCGGTGACACCGTTGAAGTGCTCTCCGCCAATGGGGCGTTGCTGGCGCTTGCCGCCTATAGCCCGAAATCACAAATCACCGCGCGCGTGTGGGATTGGCCAACGTCCGGCTCGCGCGCCATAGACCCGGCCTTTTTCACGGAAAGAATCACTGCCGCCGCGCATGCGCGCGCCGGGCTATTGGCAAGCGGCGTCACCAACGCCGTGCGTCTCGCGCATGGCGAATCCGACGGCCTTCCCGGCGTCATCGCCGATCAGTTTGGCGACACCGTGGTGGTGCAGTTGCTCGCGGCGGGCGCGGAGCGTTGGCGCGATGCGATAGCTGATGCGCTGATATCTTTGCCGAACGTCACGCGCGTTTGGGAGCGCTCGGACGCCGACGTGCGCACACTCGAAGGCTTGCCGCCGCGCACTGGCTTGCTGCGCGGCGCCGGGCTGACGGGGCCGCTGATCGTGCGCGAACACGGCCTCCAATTCAAGGCGGAAATCGAAGCCGGACACAAGACCGGTTACTATCTCGATCAACGAGATAACCATTTGTTTTTAAACACTATTTCATCTGATCGCGTTGTGCTGGATTGCTTCTGCTACAGCGGCGGGTTCGCGCTGCACGCCCTCGCCGGCGGAGCAAAATCCGTCACCGCTATCGACAGCTCCGGCCCTGCACTGGCCGTCGCGCGCGAAAACGCCACGCTCAACAACTTGCCAGTGGTCGGACGGGCCGACTGGATCGAAGGCGACGTGTTTCAAACCCTGCGCCAATTTCGTGACGCAGGCAGGCGCTTCGACATCATCGTGCTCGATCCACCCAAACTCGCGCCCACCGCGGCGCACGCCGAAAAAGCCGCGCGCGCCTATAAGGACGCGAATCTGCTCGGTTTCAAATTGCTCAATCCCGGCGGCGTGCTGCTGACGTATTCGTGTTCCGGCGGCGTATCACCCGATCTGTTCCAGAAAATCGTCGCGGGCGCGGCGCTGGATGCCGGTGTCGATGCGCGCATCGAAGCATGGCATCACGCGGCGGCGGATCATCCGGTGCTGCTGAGTTTTCCCGAAGGGGAATATCTCAAAGGGCTGGTCTGCCGCGTCAGTGACTGACCGGCGGTACCTCGTCTATCCCGCCCTTGCACAAGGGATTGCAGCGCGCGATGCGTTTCACCCCCAGCCAGCCGCCGCGCAGCGCGCCGTGGAGTTCGATGGCTTCCTTGGTGTAACTCGAACAGGTCGGATAAAAGCGACATTGCTGGCCGAAAAATGGCGATAGCAGCAGCTTGTAGGCGTCGATCAGAAAAATAAAAACGCGTTTCATGGATCGGGAAGTATAAACCGAGCGGCGAGGGAAGGGCGCCGCGCGGCAATCGCCCGGCGGTACCGGTAAAATGGTGGTTCATACTGGGATAACCAAACCATGTTCGCGGTTCAACAGCTCACGCATGCCTACGACGGCAAAACCGTGCTGCGCGTCGACGATTGGCGCGCGGAGCAGGGTGCGCAGTGGCTGATGCTGGGGCCTTCGGGCAGCGGCAAGACTACGCTGCTGCATGTGCTGGCGGGTATTTTGCGTCCTGCGTCTGGGCAGGTGCGCGTGGCGGATCGGGATTTGATGGCGCTGTCGCCCGCCGCGCTGGACCGCTTTCGCGGCAAGTCGGTGGGCATTGTGCTGCAACGGCTGCATCTGATCGACAGTCTTTCGGTGTTGAGCAATCTGCTGCTGGCGCAATACATGGCCGGCGAAGCGCAGAACGCGGCGCGCGCGCGGGATGTGCTGGCGAGCCTGGATCTGGCGGACAAGGCGAACGCGCATCCGCACGAGTTGTCGCACGGCCAGGCGCAGCGCGTGGCGGTGGCGCGCGCGGTGGTGAATAAACCAAAGCTGTTGCTCGCCGACGAACCGACCTCGAATCTGGATGATGCGCGCTGCGTGCAGGTTCTCGACCTGTTGCTGGATCAGGCCCGCGCGTGCGGTGCCACGCTGGTGATTGCCACACACGATAGCCGCATCAAGTCTCGGGTGCCGAATCATTATGAATTGGCGGTGCCACACCACGAACCACAGGCGGTAGCATGAACCTCGCCACCATCAGCTTCGCCTACCTCAAGGCGCGCAAACTCAACACGCTGCTGAATATTCTGCTGCTGGCGCTGGGCGTGGCCACCATCGTGCTGTTGCTGCTGGCCACCACGCAGCTCGATCAGCGCATGCGGCGTGACGCGCAAGGAATCGATCTGGTGATCAGTGCCAAGGGCAGCCCGATGCAGGTGATTTTGTCGAGTATTTATCATCTGGATGTGCCCACGGGGAATATTCCGTACAAGGCGGCGCTGGAGATATCACGCCATCGCGCGGTGCGCAAAGCCATTCCGCTGGCGCTGGGCGATGCCTATAAGGGCGCGCGTATCGTCGGCACCACGCATGACTACCTCGCGCACTACAGCGCCAAATTCGCGGCGGGCCGGCGTTGGGAAAAACCGCTGGAAGTGGTGATCGGCGCGGAAGTCGCCGCGCGCACCGGATTAAAGCTCGGCGCGAAATTTCACGGCTCGCACGGCTTGGGCGAAGCGGGTGAGGCGCACGAGGAACACCCGTACGTGGTGGTGGGCATTTTGGAGCGCAGCGGCTCGGTGCTCGACCGGCTGGTGGTTTGCAGCGTCGAAAGCGTGTGGGCGATGCATGCCTCGCATCTGGACATCAAGGACATTAGCGACATCGCCAACGCGATGAAGGAAGAAGAAAAAGAATACACCGCGCTGCTGATTCAATATTCCTCGCCGATAGCGGCAGCGATTTTGCCGCGTTACGTGAACAACAACTCCGCTATGCAGGCGGCGTCGCCTGCGTATGAAACCGCACGGCTGTTCAGCATCATCGGTGTCGGCGTCGATGTGCTGCGCGGCTTTGCACTGGTGCTGGTGTTCAGCGCCGGACTCTCCGTGTTCATCGCGCTCTACAATGCGCTGAACGAACGGCGCTACGATCTGGCGATCATGCGTACACTGGGCGCGCGGCCCGCGACACTGATGGCGTTGCTGTTGTTTGAGGGGCTGCTGCTGGCGTTGATCGGCGGCGTGCTGGGCATCGCGCTGGGGCATGTGCTGACGGAGGTGCTCGGCCACGCTTTAAAGGCCGCGCAGCAGGTGTCGGTCACCGGCTGGGTGTGGGTGCCGGCGGAGTGGTGGGTGTTGGCGCTGGCGACAGGCGTCGGCGTGATTGCCGCGCTGATACCGGCGTGGCGCGCGTACCGCACCGATATCGCGGGCACTTTGGCACGCGGATAGTGTCTTAATTTAGATAAAGGAGTGGCGGATGAACAAATTAGGTATTTCCCTGCTGATGGCGGCCATGATGGCTTCCGTGCCGGTGCTGGCACAGGACAACAAAGCCGCAAAAACCACGAAGGCCGACAAACCGCACGGCACGACCGAAGTGCAAAAAGACATTCAGGATCATTTGGCGATGGCCGATGCGCACACGGCGGCGGCGAAATGCCTGCAAAGCGGCAAGGGCGAGAAGGTGTGTCACGAGCAGTTGGCCAAGGAGTGCAAGGGGTTGGGCATAGGCAAACTCTGCGGGATGCGGCATAAGCACTGAATCTCGTGAAAAAAATGAATAAAAACAAATACTTAAACATAGATAACAGAGTGCGGTAGTATAATTCTCCATCAACAGGCGGTAACGGAGGTTGCAATGAAATTTCTGACGGTATGGACTGCATTATTGATGGCAATGTTGATGGGCGCCGGTGCTGCATGGGCGCAGCAGACGCAAAAAGGCCCCGCCGCCGACAAAGACCTGTTTGCCAAACCGCCTGCCGCAGATGCGCCGCTGGCGCCGTCGCCGTTCGCGGACAAGCCGTTGCCCGAACTGAAGGGTGTGTTGTCGTGGAAAACACTGAGCGATGTCAAACCGGTCAAGCAAAAAGACAAGTTCGTGCCGGAGTTCGCCAAGGCGATCACCGCGCTCGACAAAAAAGAAGTCAAGATTCAGGGCTTCATGATGCCGCTCGACATGGGCGAAAAGCAGTCGCGCTTTATTTTGGCCGCGCTGCCGCCGTCATGTTCGTTCTGTTTGCCCGGCGGGCCGGAGCAAATGATTGAAGTGCAGGCCAAGACGCCGGTCAAATACGGCTTTGAGCCGATACTGCTCACCGGCAAACTGACGGTGCTGAAAGATGATCCGATGGGGCTTTATTATCGGCTCACCGATGCGGTGTTGACGGTCGCGAAGTAGCGGCGAGCGGCGTGCGCCCGCGTTGACTGCGGGCTGTATCAGGTTGTATAAAGTAGCCAGATAATCATCTAGTCAAGTCATGTCCCGGCGGCTTTTCCTCTATTTCTGCATTGCTCTGTTGCTCGTCGCGCAGCAGAGCGCGATCGTGCATGCTACCTGGCATGCCGGTGGCGATGCGCATGCGCACGAGAAACTGGTCGGCGATCGGCACGCCGATGAACATGACCACGACGCAGATGCCCCCGCACCCGGCGGCCAAGGTAACTTATGCGCGTTCGACCTCGCGTTCGGACAGGTGCTGGGCGGCGCGCATGGCTCGTGCGTCGTGCCGAATGCCGTCGAACTCACCACGGTTGTTGCAGTCCATACCTTTAATCCCCGCCTCGGCTCCGAGGCGGTTCCCGCGCTGTCGCGCGGCCCACCACTCCTGTGATGTGCGGCGGCCACGGTAGGTCTGGCCGCCTTGATCTGAAATCACACGCGGCTTGAGGGGTGCTCATGCGCGCGCGCCGTGCATTCGTACGTTCAGGCATTCCACAGGAGAACACAATGGTCAATCGCATCACATGTGCGGTGGCTGCGGCGTGGGCGGTATCCGCCCACGCGCAGTCCCCCGCCGTTAAGCCCCCCGCTACCACAGGGACTCCCACTCAACTATCGCCGGTGATCGTCACCGGCAATCCGCTGGGCAGCGAGCTATTCAGTATGGTGTCACCCACCTCCGTGCTCGACGGCACCAATCTCTTTTTGCTGCGGCGCTCAACGCTCGGTGAAATGCTCAACGAGATGCCGGGCGTGAGTTCGACCTACTTCGGTCCCAACGCCAGCCGCCCGGTGATACGCGGTCTTGAAGGCGACCGCATACGCATCCTTAGCAACGGCATTGGCGTGCTTGATGGCTCGTCGTTGAGTAACGATCACGCGGTGCCGATTGATCCGCTGATTGTCGAGCGTGTCGAAGTGGTGCGCGGACCGGCGGCGCTTTTCTATGGGGGCAACGCGGTGGGCGGCGTGGTCAACGTGATCGACAACCGTATTCCGCAGGAGCCGGTGCAGGGCGTGCGCGGCAGAGCCGAGGGGCGTCTCGGAGGCGCCGAATCCGAGAAGGCCTTCGGCGCCATGCTGGAAGCCGGCAACGGGCGCTTTGTGCTGCAAGCGGACGTGTACACGCGCGATACCGATGATTTGAAAATAAAAGGCTCGACTATTTCACCACGTCTGCAAGCCGCTGATCCTGCGCGAGCCGTAACCTACGGCACGCTGCCCAACAGCGCGTCGCGTTCCAGCGGCGGATCGATTGGCGGCTCCGCCACGTGGGACAAGGGCTACGTTGGTTTGTCGTTCTCCTCGTTCGAAAGCAAATACGGCACGGTAGCCGAGCCGGAAGTGACCATCGACATGGAGAGCAAGCGCTGGGATCTTGCGGGTGAAATGCGCGACATCGGGTCGTTTATCACCGGCGTTAAATTCAAACTGGGCAAGACCGACTACAAACACACTGAGCTTGACGCCGGCGTGCCGGCCACGGATTTCAAAAGCAGAGGACACGAAGGCAGGCTGGAATTGGTGCATGGCAATCTCGGGTTGCTCAAAGGCGCGGTTGGCGTGCAGTT
Source organism: uncultured Burkholderiales bacterium (assembly GCA_963924885.1). Taxonomy (GTDB): domain Bacteria; phylum Pseudomonadota; class Gammaproteobacteria; order Burkholderiales; family SG8-41; genus UBA5216. The sequence continues at coordinate 20,632 of CAWUUY010000460.1, forward strand.
CAACAGCTTTGATTTTTCCGCGCTGGGCGCCGAAGCCTTTGTTCCGACTACGAAAACCGACAGCAAGGCGCTGTTCATTTATGAAGAGCTGCCGATAGGAAAATTGAGGCTCACCTTTGGCGGACGTCACGAGCGAACCGAAGTCAGCTCGCAAGGCGGCGGCCCCACGCCGTTTGGCGGTGCAGGGCCGCGCTTCGATCCAGCGCAGTCTCGATCCTTCAGCGGCAACAGCGGCGCCATTGGCGGTGTCTATAGTTTTACACCGGGACTGGCGTTGGCGCTTAACGGGACGATGACCGAACGCGCGCCGACTTATTACGAGTTGTATGCCAACGGCCCGCACGCCGCGACGGGTTCTTACGAGGTGAGTAATGCCGCGTTCGGCACGGAGAAATCCCGCTCGGTCGATGCCGCATTGCGTATGCGTTCCGGCGCGCACTCGGGTAGCATCAGTGTGTTCCACAGCCGTTTCAAGAATTACATCGGCGTGTTCAATAGCGGTAACACACGCGGCGCGGATGGCGAGCTGAATCCGCCCGAGACGATTACGCCCGGCGTTTCGGATAACACCGGCGAAGAAGTGTTTCCCGAACTCGCTTATCGCGCTGTGCCCGCGCGCTTTCGCGGCATGGAAGTCGAAGGAAAATTCAGATTGCTGGATCGGGCGAACACGCTCGATTTACTACTGAAGTTCGACTACGTGCGCGCCGACGATCGCAGCACCGGCTTGCCGCTGCCGCGCATCGCGCCGCGACAATTCGGCGCGGGCTTGAACTATCGCTGGGGCGCGCTGGGCGCACGAGTGGATGCCACCTGGGTGTCCGCGCAAAACCGCGTCTCGGCCAACGAGCTGCCGACGGACAGTTACACCCTGCTCAACGCGGCGTTGACCTATCGCATGAAACTGCCAACGCCACAGGGCAGCGTGGAAGTATTTCTGCGCGGCGTGAATCTGCTGAATGAAGATGCGCGTAACCACGTGTCGTTTCTGAAAGACATCGCGCCGCTGGGTAAACGCAGCGGGCAGTTGGGTTTGCGCGCGCAGTTCTAAGTGATGAGGCCGCGTGAGGGTGCGTTTGTCGTACTGCGTAAAGGGGACGATAATTGTACCTCGCGCGAGCCTTCCTATGGACCGCTATTTGTCCGTAACTATTTTTTTTAAAAACTATTTTTTAATGTCCTTAGCCGCGTTGCCATCACCTCAGCCGCGCCACGCCGCGTCGCTGACGCTGTGTGTCGCGGGCAGTCTTGCCGCGCACGGCTTGCTGCTGACGTTGTTGCCGGGCTGGGTCGCGCGGCGTGATGTGCCGCCGCCTCTGACCGTTGAGTTGTTAAAGCAGGAGCCGCCGCAGATCGTGCCGCCCGAGTTACCACGGCCATTGCCGAAGGAAACCCGCGCCGAACGCGCGCCGCCCGAACTGGCGAAGCCAGCCGTCCGCCAACCACAGGCGGCGCAACCCGCGCAGGCGCCGATACTCACCGCGCCGTCATTGCCACCCGATGCACCGCCAGCACCTGGGGCAGCGGTCGTGCCCGAACAGCGTCCGGCGTTGCCGCCGGAATCGCCGCGTCCGCCCGTTGCCGTGGTTGTCACGCCGCCACGCTCCGATGCCGCCTATCTGAATAATCCGCGTCCCGCCTATCCGCTCGCCGCACGCCGACGCGGCGATCAGGGTACGGTGCTGGTGCGCGTGCTGGTGACTGCCGAAGGTTTGGCCGTCAGCGTCGGCCTTGAAAAATCCAGCGGCCATCCGGCATTGGACGAAGCCGCGCTGGCCGCGGTGAAAACCTGGCGTTTTATTCCCGCGCGGCAAGGCGCGCAGGCGATTGAATCGCCTTATGTGGTGCCGATTGTGTTCAAGGTGGAGTAGCTGTCCGGCGGCGCTATAATCCGACCTTGAATACGCGGCGTCGCCGCCCCATCTATCGGGATCAATCCCTTCCTTTCACGGCCACCGCATGAATCCCGAAGTTTTTCACGGCACCACCATCCTCTCGGTGCGTCGCGGCAACGTCGTCGCGCTCGGCGGTGATGGGCAGGTCACGCTCGGCAACGTGGTGGTGAAATCCACTGCGCGCAAAATCCGGCGGCTGTATCACGACAAAATTCTTGCCGGGTTTGCCGGCGGCACCTCGGATGCGTTCACGCTGTTCGAGCGCTTCGAGGCTAAACTCGAAAAATATCAAGGCCACCTGATGCGCTCGGCGGTGGAACTAGCGAAAGACTGGCGCACCGACCGCATGCTGCGTCGGCTTGAAGCGATGCTCGCGGTGGCGGATCGTGAACACTCGCTGATCATCACCGGCGTAGGCGACGTGCTCGAACCGGAACTCGGCATCGTCGCCATCGGCAGCGGCGGTTCGTTCGCGCAGGCCGCGGCGCGCGCGCTCCACGAAAACACCGACTTGGCGCCGCGCGACATCGTGAAAAAATCACTGGAGATCGCGGGTGATCTTTGCATTTATACCAACCAGCAGCATGTGATTGAAGTGCTTGAATGACGAGTGAGGCGTGAGGCGTGAGGAGTTAGGCGTTAGGAGTAACCCCGCCGCCGTGCCGTATAACGCGTCGCGCCTAACGACCCAGCCTTACACCCCACCCCTTACGCCTCACCCCTCACGCTATGTCACACATGACCCCGCAAGAAATCGTTCACGAACTCGACCGCCACATCATCGGCCAGGATGACGCCAAGCGGGCGGTGGCGATTGCGCTGCGCAACCGCTGGCGCCGCCAGCAGGTGCCTGAGCCGCTGCGCCAGGAAATCACACCGAAGAATATTCTAATGATCGGGCCCACCGGTGTCGGCAAAACCGAAATCGCGCGGCGACTCGCGCGGCTGGCGGATGCACCGTTTATCAAGATCGAGGCGACTAAATTTACCGAGGTCGGCTACGTCGGGCGAGACGTGGACACCATCATTCGTGATCTGGTGGAAACCGCGATCAAGGACATGCGCACTGAAGCCACGCGCAAAGTGCGCCGGCAAGCCGAGGATGCGGCCGAAGAGCGCGTGCTCGATGTGCTGTTGCCGCCGCCGCCGGATTTTGGCTCAGGCTCGGACGATGCTGAAAACCCCACGCGGCGAAAATTCCGCAAAAAGCTGCGTGAAGGCGAGTTTGACGACAAGACGATCGAGATCGAGATCGCGGGCATCCAGGCGCACATGGAAATTATGGCCCCGCCCGGCATGGAAGATCTCACCCAGCAGATTCAAGGCATGTTTCAGAATCTCGGCACGAACAAAAAACGCACGCGCAAAATGAAAGTGCGCGATGCGATGAAGCTGCTCACCGACGAAGAAGCGATCAAGCTGGTCAACGACGAAGACTTGAAATTGCAGGCGGTACACAATGTCGAGCAAAACGGCATTGTGTTTCTCGATGAGATCGACAAAATCGCCGCGCGTCAGGAGACCTCCGGCGCGGATGTATCGCGCCAGGGCGTGCAGCGCGATTTGCTGCCGCTGGTGGAGGGCACCACCGTCACCACCAAGTACGGCATGATTAAAACCGATCACATTTTGTTCATCGCCAGCGGCGCGTTTCATTTGTCCAAGCCGTCGGATTTGATCCCGGAGTTGCAGGGACGTTTTCCGATCCGCGTGGAGTTAAACAGCCTGTCTGTGTCCGACTTCGAGCAAATCCTCACCAACACCCACGCCAGCCTCGTCAAACAATACGAAGCGCTGCTCGCCACCGAGGAAGTCAAACTCGTGTTCGGCGCGGACGCGATCAAGCGCCTCGCCGAGATCGCGTGGCAGGTGAATGAGAAGACCGAAAACATCGGCGCGCGCCGACTTTACACCGTGATGGAAAAGCTGCTGGAAGACGTGTCGTTCAACGCCGCCAAACAAACGGGCGAAACGGTTAATATCAATCAGGCGTACGTGGATACGCGCCTGAAAGACTTGGCGCAGAGTGAAGACCTCGCACGGTATGTATTGTAAATATTTGTTTTTAAAGGATTATTTGTGATACGTTTTTCGATGTTAGCACTTGCTTTAACACTATCGGCGAGCGCTCTGGCGGCCCATGCGCAATCGGTCGAGGTGAAAGACGCCTGGGTGCGCGGCACCGTGCCCGCGCAAAAAGCCACCGGCGCTTTTATGGAAATCACCGGCAAAACCGCTGCGCGGCTAGTCGGCGCCGAAAGCACAGCCGCGGCCACGGTGGAAATTCACAACATGGCCATGCAAAACGGCGTGATGAAAATGTTTCCGGTCGAGGCCATCGATATCCCCGCCGGCAAAACCGTGAAGCTTGCTTCCGGCGGTTATCACGTGATGCTGATGGGCCTCAAGCAGCAGATGAACCCGGGCGAGCGCGTGCCGCTGAAGCTCACGTTTGAGCTCGCGGACAAAAAGCGCGAGTCGGTGGAATTGTCCGTTGAGGTGCGCGACATCACCGGCGAGCGCAAGAGCACGCATCATCATTGATCGCGCCCTACGCTGATCTGCTGACCTGCCGACCAGTTCCCGTAGGATGGGTGAAACCCATCACGACGACAGCTGACCCGACAGCGCTGGTGATAGGTTTCACCCATCCTACGGCTTTCTTCGCGGCGCGGTGTCGTTTGCGGCAAATGCCTTTTCCGCCTTTTCCAGAAAAAAAAGCGCCCGGTCTCGCGACCGGGCGCCCACTACATTCGAAGGCGCAGGGAGGAGGCTGCGCCTTCGTGCTACACCAACGCCTTGCAACTACATGTGATACGCGGTCTCGCCGTGCGAGTTGATATCGAGACCTTCGCGTTCTTCTTCCTCGGAGACGCGCAGGCCGACGATGATGTCCGCGATCTTGAAGGCAATGATTGCCACCACCGCGGTCCAGATCACCGTTACGCCGACTGCCTGCGCCTGAATGATGACCTGATCGAGGATTTTGTAATCAGCGGCGGACGTCACTTTGCCCGTTACCCAATCCGACACAAAGCCCGGCCCGCCGAGCGACGGGGAGCAGAACACGCCGGTCAGCAGCGCACCGAGTATGCCGCCTACCGCATGCACGCCGAACACATCCAGCGAGTCGTCGGCTTTCAGCATCTTTTTCAAGCCGTTCACACCCCATAGGCACACGATACCGGCTATCGAGCCGATCACGAATGCACCGGGAATACCGACGTTACCTGCCGCTGGTGTGATAGCCACCAAACCGGCCACCGCGCCCGAGGCCGCGCCCAACATCGACGGCTTGCCTTTGAACATCCACTCGGCTAACGTCCAGGTCAGCACCGCGCACGCCGTAGCGAGGAAGGTGTTGATGAACGCCAGTGCGGCGGTGTTGTTCGCTTCCAGCGCGGAACCAGCGTTAAACCCGAACCAGCCTACCCACAGCAGCGCCGCGCCGACCATGGTCATGGTCAGGTTGTGCGGGGTCATGGCCTCTTTGCCGAAACCCACGCGCTTGCCCACCATGTAAGCGCCGATCAAACCGGCGACACCCGCGTTGATATGCACCACCGTGCCGCCAGCGAAATCCAGCGCGCCCCACTGCCATATCAGACCGGCCGACGAGGTCAGTTTTTCGACCAGTTTGGCGTCGGTGTAAGCATCCGGGCCCGCCCAGAACCACACCATGTGCGCGATCGGCAGGTAGGCGAAGGTGAACCAGATCACCATGAAAATCAGTACCGCCGAAAACTTGATGCGCTCGGCCACCGCGCCCAAAATCAGGCAGCAGGTGATAGCTGCAAAGGTTGCCTGGAAGGCCACGAACACCAGTTCCGGCAACACCACGCCTTTGCTGAAAGTGGCTGCGGTCGAGAACTCCGCCTTGGCTGCGTCAAACGTGCCGGAGAGAAATAGCCGGTCAAATCCGCCGATGAATGCGTTGCCTTCGGTAAAGGCGAGGCTGTAGCCGTAAATGCACCACAGCACCACCACTAGCGAGAACACCACAAACACCTGCATCAGAACCGACAGCATGTTCTTGGCGCGCACCATGCCGCCGTAGAACAAAGCCAGCGCGGGAATGCTCATCATCAGCACCAGCGCCGTGCAGGTCAGCATCCATGCGATGTCGCCTTTATTGGGCGTGGGTTTGGCGGCTGCGGGCGCGGCTGTTGCCGCAGGTGCTGCAGGAGAAGCAGCCGCAGCGGCAGCAGGTTCAGCTGCTTTTGCTGCAGGCTTGTCCTGCGCGTGCGCGGAGAATCCGCTAACCATCAGCATCATCAGCAACGAGAGTACAAACATCAGGCGTTTCATGTAGTTTCCCCTTTTACAGTGCATCTGCGCCGGTTTCACCGGTGCGAATACGAATGACTTGTTCAAGTTCTGAGACAAATATTTTTCCGTCGCCGATTTTTCCGGTGTTGGCGGCTTTTTCGATGGCTTCGATCACCTGCTCCACCATCTCGCTTTTAATCGCGGCCTCAACCTTTACCTTCGGCAGAAAATCCACCACGTATTCCGCACCGCGATACAACTCGGTGTGGCCCTTTTGTCGGCCGAAGCCTTTGACTTCAGTGACGGTGACACCAGAGACGCCAATGGCGGACAGCGCCTCGCGTACTTCGTCCAGCTTGAACGGTTTAATAATTGCGGTGACGAGCTTCATGATTTCCCCTTGTGTGCGCGATCAAAAATTTCATTACGGTAAGCAAGCATCTTTCCTATTGCACATACCGTACCAACTTAAATTTATCCAATAAAAACAAATGGTTAGCTAATTGTCATCGAAATGAGCCGCACTGGTTCGGTGCAAGAAAATTCCATTTCGCACTTGGACGGTGCAGATTTTCATTCCAAAGTCGAAAAAAATTACGCTACAAAACAGTGCATGATTTTCAGCGTGGTTTCTTTTGCACCAAGCTGAAGAATTCTCTATATAAATGAGCGAGATACTCGCGTTATGTACATAACTTCAAATAAAATCAGTCAAGATTTGGCGAAGGGAAAAAACTGGCTTGAGTTTTGCTTAGCGGTATTGCAGTCTACATTTTTTAACTGAATTAATTGAATTAACTGAATTAACTAAGGGATCATCATGCGAAAATTAATTATGAGTGCTGCTGTTGCTGGCGCTTTTGCCGTATCCACCGCCGTCGCGCAAACGCCCGCCATCGAACCCCTCCTCGACAAGGCCATCGCTGGCGATCACCGTTCCAGCGCCAACAAGGCGCGCGATCAATACCGGCATCCGCGCGAGACGTTGTTGTTCTTTGGCTTGAAGCCCGA
>CAWUUY010000461.1:0-9023 GCA_963924885.1 uncultured Burkholderiales bacterium
CACGGTGGCAACCTACGCGCACGCCACGCGCGTCACCTTCGAGGGCACACGCACCGCCGGCATCGAGTATCTGCAAAACGGCGTCAAAAAAACCGCCGCTGCTGCGCGCGAAGTAATCCTTGCCGCCGGCGCATTCAACTCGCCGCAGTTGCTGCAATTGTCCGGGCTGGGGCCCGCCGCGCTGTTAATGGAACTGGGGATTCCAATGGTCGCGGATAGGCCCGGCGTGGGCGCGAATCTTCAGGATCACTTCAACGGGCGCATCGCCTACGAATGCACCGAGCCGATCACCCTGAACGACATCGTGCATAGCCTGCCGCGCAGCGTGATGGCGGGTCTGCGTTATGCGTTCACCAGAAAGGGCCTGCTCAACATGGCGGCGTCGTACTCGGCGGGTTTCCTGCGCGCCGATCCGGCGGCACAGTCGCCGGACATTCAAGCCGGGCTGGGCTTGTTCAGCTTCGACAAGTTGAGCGATGGATTGCACAAGTTTTCCGGTTTCTACTCGGCGGTGCGCCTGCTGCGGCCCGAAAGCCGCGGCACGGTGCTGTTGCAAAGCGCCGACCCGATGCAGGCACCGTCGATCAAGCCCAACTACCTCGCCACCGAAAAAGATTGCAGCGTGCTGCTCGCGGGCATGAAAGCCGTGCGCCGCATCATGGCCGAGCCGGCGATGCGCCGCTACATTGTGCGCGAGCGCGATCCGGGCGACGATTGCGTGAGCGACGCCGATCTGCTCGACCACGTGCGCAACAAAGGCGGCATCAGCTATCACCCGGTGGGCACCTGCGCCATGGGCAGCGGCAAGGATGCGGTGGTCGATGCGCGGCTGCGTGTGCATGGCATTCAAGGTTTGCGCGTGATCGACGCTTCGGTGATGCCCACACTGGTGTCGGGCAACACCAATGCGCCGACCATCATGATCGCGGAGAAGGGCGCGCAGATGGTGCTGGCGGATGCAACTTAAAACGGTTTCCGGATAACGCGGCACGATAACCTTCTGGAGGTACGCATGAGGCGATTTAACGCCGCCACTTTTCTGCTGGCAACCGCCGGGCTGGTGACACTGAACCCCGCGACGGCTCAGACCACGCCGGCCGGCACCTATCCGAACCGGCCGATACGCATCATCGGGCCGTCCTCTCCCGGCGGCGGCATCGACGCGACGGGCCGCATCCTTGCGGCAGCGCTCACGCAAAGCCTTGGGCAGCAGGTGGTATTGGAAAACCGGCCCGGCGCGGGCGGGCTTATCGGCACCGAGCTTGCGGCCAAGGCCGCGCCGGACGGCTACACCCTGATACTTACCTCTGCCGCGAGCATGGTGGTGTTTCCGCACACCTACGCCAAGCTGCCATACGACCCGGTGCGGGATTTCGCGCCCATCACGCTGGCCGCCGCGTCGGATTACATACTCGCGGTGCATCCCTCGCTGCCGGCGAAATCCGTCAAGGAACTGATCGCGCTGGCGCGGGCAAGCCCCGGCCAGATCGTGTTTTCGTCGTCGGGCAATTTCGGGCTGCCGCATCTGGCGGGTGAACTGCTCAAGCAGCAGGCAAAAATTCAGATGCTGCACGTGCCGTACAAAGGCGGCGGACCGGCGGCGATGGCTATCTTGGGCGGCGAAGTGTCGCTGATGTTCGGCACCGGGCCGACGGTCGTGCCGCACGCCAACACCGGGCGGCTGCGCATGCTGGCCACCGCCAGCGCCAAGCGCTCCAAAAGCCATCCTGATTTGCCCACGGTGGCCGAAACGCTGCCCGGCGTGGAAGTCAGCGCCTGGTACGGCCTGCTCGCGCCCGCCGGTACGCCCAGGGAGATCATCGTGAAACTGCACAGCGAGAGCGTCAATGCGCTCGCCAGTCCGAAAGTGATACAACAAATCGCAAACTCGGGCGCGGACGCACTTTCCAGCACGCCCGAAGAATTCAGCGCGTATATCAAAACCGAACTGGCGCGCTGGGGCAAGGCGGTCAAGGCCTCCGGCCTGCCGCCGGAGTAACCTGAAAAATAATCGTACCTCCTAAGCGTGAATGACTAAGCGGTTGCGCATTGCCAGCACTCCACTCCCTCTCCCGCCCAAGGGCAGGCGAGGGGGTTTCTTTGAGATGCGCGGACACGTTTATCATTCACGCTGAATAAAGACAAAAAATCATGACCACCAACGTCACCCAAACCCTCGCCCGCTACGTCGTCAATGCACAACCCGGCGATATTCCCGCCGGTGTACTGCACGAAGCCAAACGTGCGCTGCTCAACTGGCTGGGATGCGCCATCGGCACGGCGCATCACGAAACCATCGTTCGCGCGCTGGCCGCCATAGCACCCTTTGCGGGCGCGCCACAGGCGGCCATTCTTGGGCGCGGCGAGCGTCTCGACATACTCAACGCCGCGTTCCTCAACGGCATGAGTTCGCACGTGCTGGATTTCGACGACACGCACGAAAAAGCCATCCACCCCAGCGCGCCTGTTTACCCCGCGTTGCTGGCGCTGGGCGAATGGCGCAACGTCTCGGGGGCGGATTTCCTGCATGCGTTCGTACTGGGCGTTGAAGTCGAATGCCGCGTTTTACTCTCGGTCGTGCCTGAGCATTACGACGTGGGCTGGCACGCCACCGGCACCGCCGGGGTGTTCGGCGCGGCTGCCGCTGCCGGCAAACTGCTGGGGCTGAACGAGCAGCAGATGGCCTGGGCGCTGGGTATCGCCGCCACGCAATCGTCGGGCCTGCGCGAAATGTTCGGCTCGATGTGCAAGAGTTTTCATCCGGGCGCCGCCGCGCGCAACGGCCTGTCGGCAGCGCTGCTGGCGGCGCAAAATTTTGACAGCTCCGAGCGCGGCATCGAAGCACCGCGCGGCTGGGCGCATGTGCTTTCCACGCGGTTTGATCCGGCCATCATCACCGAGGGCCTCGGCGAGCACTTTGAGCTGTCGCGCAATATGTACAAACCCTACCCCTGCGGGCTGGTGGTGCATGCGGTGATCGACGGCTGCATCGAATTGCGGCGCATGCACGGCATCACGCCCGCGGACATCGCGCGCGTTGATCTGCGCGTGAACCCCATGGTGCTCGAGCTCACCGGCAAAAAGACGCCCGCCACCGGCCTCGAAGGCAAATTCAGCGTCTATCACGCCGCCGCCATTGGTCTCCTGTATGGCCGCGCCAATGAATCGGAGTATGCGGACGAGGTGGTGCGCGATCCGGGTGTGATTGCCATTCGCGAGCGCGTCACCGCGAGCGCCGATCCGGCGGTAACGAGTTATCTCGAGGCCTATGTCAGCATCACCCTGCGCGATGGCCGCGTGCTGGCGCACCACGTGCCGCACGCGCTCGGCACCTTGCAGCGGCCAATGAGCGACAAAGACCTAGAAGTCAAGTTTCGCGCGCTGGTAACGCCGGTGCTGCCGGCGGAGCGTGCCGACACATTGATTGCCCTGTGCTGGGATACCGCGCGCCTGAGCAACGTCGGCGAGATTGCGCGCGCAGCGGCAACGTAGTCCCGCGCGGGCTATTCCGCTTTTGCCCCGGTGTCCTTCACCATCTTCGCGTACTTGGCGACTTCGGATTTTAATTCTGCCGCAAACTCTGCGGCGGTATAAGGCGTGAATTCGAGCGAAAGCGACGATAGCCTTGTTTTCGATTCTGGCAACTGCAGGATGCGGTTGATCTCGGCGTTGAGTTTGGTGACGATGGCGGGCGGTGTGCCCGCCGGGGCGAGAAACGAAAACCAGGTGTGATCCGGAAACCCCGGAAAGCCGGATTCCGCCACTGTTGGCACGTCCGGCAAAATCAATGATCGCGCGGCGCTGGTTACTGCGATTGGGCGGATCAGCCCGGCCTTGATCTGGGGCACCTGTGTCGCCATCGCGGTGGCCACTATCGGAAGCTGATTGCTGACCGCCGCCGCCACCGCCTGCGGCGGGCCGGCCATCGGTACATGCGTGATCTGCACGCCGGAATTCAAGCGGAACAACTGCTCCATATTCAGAAACGGCGTGCCGCCCGCGCCGGACGAGGCGTAACTCATCGGCGTTGCCTTTGCCAGTGCGATCAACTCCTTCAACGACTTCGCTTTTACCGAGGGATGCACGCTGATGATGTTGGGCGTGACCGGCCCGCGCGCCACCGCGACAAAATCGTTCAGCGCGTAGCCCGGATTGCCGTGCAGGCTGAGATATACCGCGAACGAGGCGCTGGTCACCAGCATCGTGTGGCCGTCGGCATTCGCGCGTTTGGCCGCTTGTGAAGCAATGATGCCACCCGCGCCGGGACGGTTTTCCACCACCACGTTACGCCCCCAACTCTCGTTCAGGTTCTGCCCCACCACGCGCGCCACCAGGTCGGTCGGCGAGCCGGGCGTGAAGGCGACGATCAGGCGGATGGGGCGCGCAGGATAGCCGCGATCAGCCGCGTCCTGCGCCGATCCCGGACCGGCCGCGGCGGCGAGGCAGCATAGCGAGAGCCATTGCGCGGCGTGAGTGCATCTGCTTACATTTAGCGGCATGTTGATTCCTCGGAGCGCCCACGGTCGTTTATGTCGGCACTAATCATAGCCCAGCCAACACAAAATACCTCAACGGGATTTAGCGGCAGGCTATAAAATTATGCGCAGGCGGGTTTGCTTTACCGTCATTCGGGAGGCTCCCATGAATACCACCTTGTTTCGGCGCACCATCACAGGCATCGCTCTGCTTGCTTTGGCCTTGGTCATTGTTCCCGGCAACGCGCAAGCCGCGTGGCCCGACAAAACCGTGCGCATCGTCATCCCGTGGCCTCCCGGCGGCAGCACCGACATCATCGGCCGCCTGCTCGCAGCGGAACTTACGCAGCGCCTGAAGCAGCAATTCGTCATCGACAATCGCGCCGGCGCCGGTAGCATTATTGGGCTGCAACACGCCATGCAGCAGCCGCCCGATGGCTACTCGCTGATGATGACCTCGACCGCGTATGGTTTTCTGATCGACAAGCCCAAGGTGCCGGTGGACCTGGTGAATTCGTTTGCGCCAGTGGTCTACATCGGCATGGGCGACAGCGCGTTGACCATTCATCCGTCGCTGCGCGTGAACAGCGTGAAGGAACTGATCGAGCTCGCCAAAAAGCGGCCGGGCGAACTGTTGTATGCGTCGTCGGGTATCGGCGGGTTTCCGCACATGTCCACCGAGATGTTCAAGATGATGACCAAGACCAACATCACGCACATCCCGTTCAAGGGCGGCGGGCCGGCGGCGGTGGATACCATGGCCGGGCATTCGCAGATTTTGTTCGGCTCCATGCCCACGGTGGCGTCCATCATCGCCAGTGGCCGCCTGAAACTGCTGGCCACCGGCGGCAAGCAGCGCCATCCGAAACTCCCCAACGTGCCGACCGTCGCCGAAACCGTGCCCGGTTATGAATCGACGATCTGGTTCGGCATGTTCGCGCCCCGCAACACGCCCTCCGATATCATCGCCAGCGTGCATGCCGAAGTGAACAACGCGCTCGCCTCGCCGGAATTGCTGCGGCGGCTGGCCGAGCAGGGTGCCACGCCATCAAAAATGAGCACGGCGGATTTCGGCAAGCTGATGGTGTCGGAAACCAACAAGTGGCTGGAGGTGATCCGCGTCGCGGGCATCAAGGCAGAATAATGAATTAACGGAAGTATTTTTAATTGAATAATTTATAAAGGTTTTTATGCCCGACACCACCCAAGCCCCGCGCGATTTTCAGCAACACTTGGCCGAACTCGACAAAGCCGGCCTCTTGGTGCGCATCGACCGCCCCATCAACAAAGACACCGAGTTGCAGCCGCTGGTGCGCTGGCAGTTTGTCGGTGGCGTGCCGGAAGCTGATCGGCGCGCGTTTTTGTTTACCAACGTAGTCGATGGCAAGGGCCGGCGCTACGACATGCCGGTGGCGATCGGCGTGTTTGCCTCGTCGCCGGACATCTACGCGCGCGGCATGGGTAAAAAGGCCGAGGACATCGGCAACGCGTGGGTGAACGCGGTGCGTAATCCGATAGCGCCGGTGACGATCAGCAAGCCCGCGTGTCAGGAAGTCGTCATCACCGGCGACGATTTGCGCAAGCCCGGCGGCGGTCTCGCGGCGCTGCCGGTGCCGGTGTCTACACCCGGTTTCGATTCCGCGCCGTATCTCACCGCAACGTTGTGCGTGTCGCGCGACCCGGAAAACGGCATACAAAACATGGGCACCTATCGCGCTGCGCTCAAAGCCACCGACCGGCTGGTGGTGCGCATGGTCGCGCGCGTTGGCGGCGCAGGCGGCTGGATGCACTGGCTCAAATACCGCGAGCGCAAGCAGATGATGCCGATGGCGATTGTGTTGGGCGCAGCACCCGTGGTGTTTTTTACCGGCCCGCAAAAACTGCCGGTGGACATGGACGAAATGGCGGTGGCAGGCGGCCTCGGCGGCGCAGCAATACGCATGGCGAAATGCCTGACGGTGGATCTGAACGTGCCCGCCGATGCGGAAATCGTTATCGAGGGCATGATTGATCCTTCGACACTGGAGCCCGAAGCGCCGTTCGGTGAAAGCAACGGCTACGTCGCGCTCGAAGCCTACAACATGCCGATGCAAGTGACTGCGATCACGCATCGCAAAAACGCGGTGTTTTCCGCCATCATCAGTCAGGTCACGCCCAGCGAATCGAGCGTGGTGAAAAAGGTCGCCTATGAGCCAATGTTTTTGAACCACTTGCAGCACACGCTGGGCATCAAGGGTGTGAAGCGCGTGGTGATGCACGAGCCGCTGTCGAATCTGCGGCCAGTGATTTTTGTGCAGTTCGCGCGCAGCACGGTGCGCACCGAAGTGTGGCGCGCCATGCAGGGCGCGGCCACGCTGCGCGCCGACTGCGGCAAAATCGTCGTCGCCATTTCCGAGGATATCGATCCCGAAAGCACCGACGCCATATTCTGGTCGATGGCGTATCGTGCAACGCCGTCGGAAGACGTGCAGATCATTAATTACCGGCGCGGAGTGCAAGGCTCGCAATATCACACCGGCGGGCCAAGCGAATCAACACTGCTGATCGACGCCACGCAAAAATACCCGATGCCGCCGCTGGCGCTGCCAGGCAAGGAATACATGGAGCACGCGCGGGCGTTGTGGGAGGAGTTGAAGCTGCCCGCGTTGTCACCCAAAGGCCCGTGGCACGGCTATACGCTGGGGGATTGGACCGAGACTTGGGAACGCTTTGCCAAGCGCGCTTTGGTGGGCGAGTGGGAGGCGAGCGGGTTGGAGACGATCAAGCGGCGGCGCGAGGATGTGAGTCCCGAGACGCCTACGGCTAATCATGAGAAGTTGTAGGAAATTCGGCGAAGACAATTTCGGTTTTGTTGGCGGAGGTGATGTTGGCCGACAATCCTACAACTTCCTTTCGAGATTCCATCAAGAGCATATTAGACGCTGGAGCGGTTCGTGCTGAAGTAGAAGCCGAGCTAAAAGCCCTGCGAACGACAGTAAAAGAAGAAGAGGAAGATGTGATTCTGGAAATTCTGGATTTTATGTGTGGTTGGTGCACTCCAAACATGCGGCTTTGACTTGAAATGAAACCCGCCCCCTTCACCTACCACGACCCACGCACGCTCGGCGATGCCACGGCGCTGCTCGCCAAAAACGACAACGTCCGCGTCCTCGCCGGCGGACAATCGCTGGTGCCGATGATGAATTTTCGCTATGCGATGCCGGATCACTTGATTGATCTGAACAAAGTCAGCGAGCTTTCTTATATCCGCGTCGAAAAAGACAAACTGAAAATTGGCGCCATGACGCGCCAGCGTGACATCGAGTTCTCGGCGGATATCGGCAAGCACTGCCCGTTGCTACAGACCGCACTCACGCATGTGGGTCACCGGCAGACGCGCAATCGCGGCACGCTGGGTGGCTCGTTGTGCCATCTCGATCCCTCGGCGGAACTTGCCAATATGGCGGCCCTGTTCAGTGCCACCATGCACGTGGTCTCTAAGCGCGGCGCGCGCGATATCGCATTCGCCGATTTCGCCGCCGGTTATATGACCACCGCGCTGGAGCCGGATGAACTGCTGGCGGGCGTGACCTTGTCGCTGCCGCAAAAAACCCAGGGCCACGCCTTTGAAGAATTCGCGCGCCGGCATGGCGACTTTGCCATCGTGGCGTGTTCGGTGCGGATGGCGCTGGATGCGCAAGGCAATATCAGCGACGCGGCGATAGCGCTGTCGGGTTTGAGTCATGCGCCGATTCGCCCCACGGCGATTGAGACCGCGCTGCGTGGGCAAAAGCCCGACGCCGCCACCTTCAAGGCTGCCGCCGCCGAAGCCGAAAAAATAGACGCCATCACCGACGCCTACGTCACCACCGCCTACCGCCAGCATCTCGCGCGCGTGCTCACCCACCGCGCGCTGGAACAAGCCGCCGCAAAGACAAAAGAGAACCCACATGGCTGATACCCGCTCAATCAATGTAACAGTCAACGGCAAGCCGCACACCGCCACCATTGAAACCCGCATGACGCTGGTGGATTTTTTGCGCCATGAATTAAAGCTCACCGGCACGCACGTGGGCTGCGAGCATGGTGTGTGCGGCGCCTGCACGGTGCTGGTCAATGGCATCAGCGCCCGCGCCTGCCTGATGCTAGCGGTGCAGTGCGACGGGCAACAAATCGCCACCGTCGAGTCGCTTGCCACCGGCGGCAAACTCAATGAGCTGCAACAGGCGTTTCAGGATAACCACGGCCTGCAATGCGGCTTTTGCACACCGGGCATGCTGATGACGCTCACCGAATTTTTGCGCGACAAGCCCAACCCAACGGAGACCGAGGTGCGTGAAGCGCTCACCGGCAACCTGTGCCGCTGCACCGGCTATCAGGGCATTGTCGATGCGGCTCTGGATGCGGCGAAAAAAATGCGCGAGGCGGCAACATGAAAGCCGGCAAAGAAAATTTTACAGGATCATTGACTGGTTTTGGCGCCTCCGTCAAACGCAAGGAAGACCCCGCCTTCCTGCGTGGCGAGGGCCAGTACGTGGACGATATTCATCTGCCGGACATGCTGCACGC
>CAWUUY010000462.1:0-2548 GCA_963924885.1 uncultured Burkholderiales bacterium
CACGCCGCAGCAAACGCAGGCATCACTTCTTTCGCGAAGCGCCGCAAACTCTGCCGGCCGCGTTCTCCGCCGCCAGACCCGCCGCCGTTGATCAGCAAATAACCGGCGCCGGCGTCGCGCAGCGCCTCGAGTTTGCGTGCGATTTCATCCGGCGTGCCGTAGATCGCGCTGTTCAGGTTGACCTCGACCGGGTCACCGTCCGCGCGATCCGGCCCGCCGAGCAATCTGCCGTCGGGCGTGGTCGCAAGCTTCAGTTGCCGCAGGCGGTTGGCGAGGCGCCGTTCGAGTGCCTGCTCGCGTTCGCGCACATTCTCGGTGACAAAAAAGGCGCGCGTCACGCCGACGCGCATCGGGTCCCATTTCTCGCCTTTTTCCTCTACGGCAATGCGGAAGATCGCGATGTTCTTGCCGACTTCAGCCGGCGTGGAGTATTGGCCCAGCAGCAGGTTAAAGCCGCGGCGGGCGACATCGCGTATCGAGCGTTCGTTGCCGGCGCCCATCCACACGGCCGGGTGCGGCCTGCGAAACGACTGCGGCTCGACAATGATGTTATTAAAGGTCCAGTACTTGCCGTTGTGCGAGAACGGCTCATTGGATGTCCAGGCCTTGAGCATCACGTCGATGGATTCCTCGAATTTCTCGCGCGCCTGCTCCATGGGTTGATCAAAGCCGAGAAATTCGTTGTAGCGGTAACCAGTGCCGATGCCCAAATCCAGCCGCCCGCCGGACAGAAGATCAAGCGTCGCCGCCTGCTCCGCCAGCAACACCGGGTTGTGCCAGGGCAGCACCGTCACGGCGGTACCGAGGCGCAGTGTTTTTGTGCGCGCGCCCAGCCAGGTCAGCAAATTGAGCGTGGCGGAAACCTGCCCGTAGCCGGTGAAATGGTGCTCCACGCTGAACGTACTGCGAAAGCCTAACGCCTCGGCCTCGATGTTGTATTCTAACCAATCGGTGTAGCCCTCGGTGCTGTCGAATTCACCGCTTCCGCGCCGCGCCGATGCGCTGCCGAATAATCCGAATTGCATGTGTTCTCCCTCTGGTTGTTGCGTTTTGGATGATGTTACCAGCTAGAGCGCAGAACCCGGCGCTGCGCTAGACTTCACAGCTACCCCCCACAGACCAATCACCACAAAGCAGCACACAGGAGTCCGCGATGCCGATCATCGATTCACAGGTTCATGCCTACGAGGCCAACACGCCGCAACGGCCCTGGCACAATATCCCTAACTGGCTCGCTCACGTCACCGGTGACGAGATGGTGGCGGCGATGGACAAGGTGGGCGTCGATGGCGCAATTTTTATCTCCGCGCATTCGCTGTACTACTACGACGCGAGTTATGCGGTGGAAGTGCAACGGGCGCATCCCGGCCGGATCGCCATCGTCAAGCCGGTTGATTCCAACGATCCCGCGGTGGCCGACGTCATTGCGGACTGGAAAAAGACGCCGGGCACGGTCGGCATACGCATCATGATGCGCAAGGACGCCGCGCACGCGCGCAGCGACGACGGTGTGGACCGCATATTGCGCGCGGCCGTTCGGCACGACTTTCCGGTTAACCTGTCGTGCGCGGGCAATCTGGAGGGCGCCACGGCGCTGATCGACCGCTACCCCGATACACGATTTATCGTCGATCATCTGGGCCTGGTGCAGCCCCGCACGCCGCCCGCGCTGCCCGAGCCCTGGGCCGAACTGCCCAAGCTGCTGGCACTGACAACGCGCAAGAACGCGGTGGTCAAAGTCAGCGGGGCCTGCACGTTGTCGCGGGAACCGTATCCCTTCAACGACATCTGGGAGCCGCTCGCCCGCGTGTTTGACGCATGGGGTTTTGACCGCTGTCTGTGGGGCACCGACTGGACCCGCGCCTTTGCCGTCGTCAACTATGAAAATGCTGTCGAGCCTTTCCGTCTGACGGATCGCCTGAGCAGTAGCGAACGGGCCATGCTAATGGGGGGTGCGTGCGCCAAGGCTTATGGGTGGACGCCGACGAAGGGCTAAGCGTGTCTCAGCACAGTCGGATGATTGATCGGCCCTGCCGCGTCAATTGGCAAAGAGTACTGGGATCTGCGCCTGCGCGAGTATGTGTCGCGTAGCGCCGCCGAAAATCATTTGACGCAAGCGGCTCTGCGTGTAGGCGCCCTTTAACAACAAATCGGCATCGCTGCTCGCGCACTCGTCGAGGATCGTCACACCCGCGGAGCGTTTGCTGGGAGCGACCGTGCGCGCCGTGGCGGATATGCCGGCACGTCCCAGATAACTCGCGAGTTGTTCAGCGTTGGGGCCGGGCACACCCCAGCCCTCGACGGAAACGATCGTCACCTGCTTTGCACGCGCGAGCAGCGGCATCGCAAACGCAATGGTGCGCGCGGTTTCGGTACTCGAATTCCACGCAATAACCACGCGCTCGCCAAAGGTCGCGCCCAGTTTCTTCGGCGTGAGAAGCACCGGCCGGCCACTCTCGAACAGCGCGGACTCCACAATCTCCAGCCAACTGAGCCACGGATGGCCAAAGTCGCGTCCGACGACGATGAGATCGAACAGCCGTCCATG
>CAWUUY010000463.1:0-13097 GCA_963924885.1 uncultured Burkholderiales bacterium
GTGGCATCCGGCGCGGCGAATTCGGAGCGGCGCAGTTGCGTGCGTTGCTCGCTGTGTACCAGCTTGCGATCCTCGCCGTAATACGCGGTGAGCGCAACGCTCAGGCGCCCGCTGGCGCAATCAGCGATGTAATGCAGGCGCGTGCTGTGATAGGCCTGCCCGGTGGGCAGGGTCTGCGCTGAGGTATACGCGCGGCGCATCATGAAACGCTGCAAGCCTTGCGTGCTGGTGACGCTAGCCATATCGACCATCGACTGAAAATCACCGGGCGCGCTCAGAAAACGCCACTCCACCGCCGATGTAATGGCGGGGGTGAGCAGAGCCGCACTGATCAGGCACAAGACGCGTTTATTCATTGGATCATTCTAAAGACAATCGATAACGCTGTGCGTTCAATAACGGTCCTCCGATGCTTGCGTGTACTGGTATCTCGGCGGTCACTCTGGCAGTAACCCCACCGTGCGGGGATAATACCGGCTTTTCCCGGCGCTCCCATGTCTTTAACCACTCCATTCGATGCGGTCATTATCGGCGGCGGCCATAACGGCCTTGTCTGCGCCTGCTATCTGGCGGCGGCGGGGCTGAAGGTGCGCGTGGTCGAGCGCCGCGATATCGTCGGTGGCGCCGCGGTGACCGAAACGTTTCATCCCGGCTTTCGCAATTCCACCGCCAGCTATACGGTGAGCCTGCTGCACCCGAAGGTGATCGCCGATCTCAAACTGGCGGAACACGGCCTGCGCATCGTCGAGCGGCCGCTGGCGAATTTTTTGCCGTTGCCGGATAACAAGCATTTGCTGATAGGCCGCACGCTCGCCGAGACGCAGGCCGAAGTGGCGCGCTACTCCACGCGCGACGCCGAGCGGCTGCCGCAGTACTACGCCGTGCTGGAGCGTGCCGCCGACGTGGTGCGCGAGATGCTGCTGGAGACGCCGCCGAACATGGGTGGCGGTGTCACCGATTTTTTCAGTGCGCTGAAAGTCGCCAAGCGCATGAAAAAGCTCGACATGGCCGCGCGCCGCGACGTGCTGGATTTTTTTACCAAGAGCGCGGGCGATGTGCTCGATGCGTGGTTCGAGTGCGAGCCGCTGAAGGCCGCGTTTGGTTTTGACGCCATCGTCGGGCACTTCGCCAGCCCGTATACGCCCGGCTCGGCCTACGTGCTGCTGCATCACGTGATCGGCGAGGTCAATGGCCATCGCGGCGCGTGGGGGCACGCCATCGGCGGCATGGGGTCGATCACGCAGGCGCTGCGCAAGGAGGCCGAGGCGCGCGGCGTGGAAATCATCACCGGCTGCGACGTGGCGAACGTGTGCGTCGATATGCGCGGCGCGCAGGGCGTGCAGTTGACCGATGGCCGCGTGATCGAAGGGCGCTGCGTGGTGTCGGGCGTGAACCCCAAATTGCTCTACACCAAGTTGGTGCCGTCACACGCGCTGGAGGCGGATTTTTTGCAGCGCATGCGCAATTACAAATGCGCGTCGGGCACGTTTCGCATGAATGTCGCGCTGTCGGAGTTGCCGGATTTCACGGCGCTGCCGGGAAAGCAGGCACGCGATCATCACAAGTCGGGCATCATCATCGCGCCCTCACTGCAATACATGGAGCAGGCGTATTTCGATGCGCGCACGCTGGGCTGCTCGCGCAAACCCGTGGTGGAGGTGTTGATTCCCTCCACCGTCGATGACTCGCTGGCGCCACCGGGGCAGCATGTGGCGAGCCTGTTTTGCCAGCATTTCAATCCGGTGTTGCCGAACGGTCTGGACTGGAATGAGATTCGCGAACCCGCCGCTGATCTGGTGATAGACACCGTCAATCAAGTCTCGCCCAACTTCAAGGCCAGCGTGCTGGGCCGCATGGTGCTGTCGCCGCTGGATCTGGAGCAGCGCTTCGGTTTGACCGGCGGCGATATTTTTCATGGCGCGCTGACGCTCGATCAGTTGTGGGCCGCGCGCCCGTTGCTTGGCCACGGCGCGTATCGCGGGCCGATCGCCGGACTGTATATGTGCAGTGCCGGCACGCATCCTGGCGGCGGCGTGACCGGTGCGCCGGGACACAACGCCGCGCGTGAAATTTTGCGTGATTTCAAGCGCGGCCGCATCTCCAGTAAAAAATGAAAAGTATAATAAAAACAAACACTTACGTACTATTTTTGCTATGTGCCGCACTGCTCGCCGGCTGCGGCCCCAGCGTACCCAAACTCGGCAAGCTCGCGCCCACTGACGTGATCGTCGCGTTCGGCGACAGCCTGACCTTCGGCACCGGCGCGACGGAGGCGGAGAGTTATCCGCTGGTGCTGGGCCAACTGCTGGCGCGCAAAGTGGTGCGCGCCGGCGTGCCCGGCGAAGTGACCGAAGGCGGCCTTGCGCGCGTGCAGGAAGTGATCGACGAACACAAACCGAAGCTGATGATCGTGTGTCTTGGCGGTAACGACATGCTGCGCAAGGTGGATGAGGCGCAGACCAAAGCCAATCTGCGCGCCATCATCAAGGCGATTCAGTCGCAGGGTATCGCGGTGGTGCTGGTGGGCGTGCCCAAGCCGGGGCTGGTGACCAGCGCGCCGCCGTTTTACGACGAGATCGCGAAAGAATTTAAAATTCCGTACGAAGGCAAGATCGTCACCGATGTGCTGTATCAGCGCGATCAGAAATCCGATGCGATCCATCCCAACGCCAAGGGCTATCGGCGCATGGCCGAGGCCATCGCCGCGCTGCTGAAAAAAACCGGGGCCGTGTAGTTGCCCGCGCCTCGTTCCGCGGTCGCGATGACCGTCATCATGTGCGTGGCCGAGTCGTTCAGCATGGCGGGCTTTGCCACGTACACTACGCTGCTGCCGCAGTTTCAGCGCGAGTGGAGCCTGACCAATTCCGAGGCGGGGCTGATCGGCGGCATTGCCTTCGCCGGCTACATGACGGCGGTGCCGGTGCTGACGGCGTTGACCGACCGTATCGATTCGCGGCGCATTTATCTGGCGGCGTGTGTGTTGTCGGCGGCGGGTGCGCTGGGTTTTGCGTTATTCGCGCAAGGCCTGTGGACGGCCTTGCTGTTTCAGTTTCTGATCGGCGCAGGCTTGGGCGGCACGTATATGCCGGGCCTGAAAACCCTGACCGATCATCTTGAAGGCACGGCGCAGGCGCGCGCCACCGCGTTTTACGCGGCGTGTTTCGGCGTGGGTTCCAGCGTGTCCATTTTTGTCTGCGGTTATCTGGGGCGTGAACAGGGCTGGCAGGCGGCGTTCCTGTTCGGCGCGGTGGCGCCGGTGGTGGCGGCGGTCATGGTCAATTTGTTGATGCCGCGCGGACGCACAAAGGCCGCGCACGCGGCGTCTCCCGCGCTTCTGGATTTTCGTCCGGTGCTGGCCAATCGCACCACGCGCCACTACATCCTCGGCTACGCGTTGCACAACTACGAGTTGTTTGGCCAGCGCGCGTGGATGGTAGCGTTCCTAGTGTTTTCGGCGACGCTGCAACCCGAAGGAACGGCTGCGGCGGTGCTGAGTGCCGCCACGCTGGCCGCGATCATCAACCTGTGCGGGCCGCTGATGAGCGTCACCGGCAATGAACTGGCACTGCGCTTTGGCCGTCAGCGCATTATTTTTATTTTCATGACGGCATCGGGGTTGTTCGCCTGCGGTTTGGGATTTACCGCCGGCCTGCCGTGGTACATGGTGTTCGCCTTCATGTGTGTACACTACGCGCTGATGCTGGGCGACTCGGCGGCGTTGACGGCGGGCGCCATCGGCTCGGCGCATCCCGATCAGCGCGGCGCGATGATGGCGGTGTATTCGTTCATCGGCTTCTCCGCCGCGTTGATCGCGCCGCTGATGTTCGGCGTGGTGCTGGATCTGGCGGGCGGTAATCGCGCCACGCTGGCGTGGGGTCTGGCGTTTGCCAGCATCGGTGTGTTTGGCGCGATGGCGCCGCTGGCGCGCTGGTGGCATCGGCGGAGCGGTGAAGCCTGACCCCGGCTTGCCACGCCCTACATCAACACAATATCAAACTGCTCCTGGTTGTACATGCTCTCGACCAGCAGTGACACCGGCTTGCCGATGCTGTCGGACAGCATGGCGAGGCTTTGCGACTCCTCATCCAGAAACAGATCGATTACGTGTTGCGAGGCGAGGATGCGGAATTCGCGGGCATTAAACTGCCGCGCCTCGCGTGTGAGTTCGCGCAGTATCTGGTAACACACGGTCTGCGCGGTTTTTAATTCGCCGCGCGCCTGGCACACCGGGCACGGCTCGCACAGCACATGCGCCAGCGATTCGCGCGTGCGTTTGCGGGTCATTTCCACCAGCCCCAGTTGGGTAAAGCCGTTGACCGTCATGCGCGTGCGGTCGCGCGCCAGCGCCTTGCGGAACTCGTTCAACACGGCGTTGCGATGCTCCTCGGTATCCATGTCGATAAAGTCGATGATGATGATGCCGCCGAGATTGCGCAGTCGCAACTGGCGCGCCGCCACCTGCGCCGCCTCGAGATTGGTCTTGAAGATGGTGTCGTCGAAATTGCGCCCGCCGACAAAGCCGCCGGTGTTGACGTCCACCGTGGTCAGCGCCTCGGTCTGGTCCATGATGAGATAGCCGCCGGATTTGAGATCGACCCGACGAGCCAGCGCTTTTTCGATTTCATCCTCGACGCCGTACAGCTCGAACAACGGGCGCTCGCCCTGATAGTGGCTGATGCGCTCGACATTGGCGGGGGTGTAGTCGCGCGCGAAGGCTTTCATGGTGCGATAGACCTCCTCGGCATCCACCACGATGCGCGAGGTTTCGTCGCCCACGAAATCGCGCAGCACGCGCATGCCCAGATTCAGGTCCTGATACAGCAGCGTCAGCGGCGCGGCGTTACGCGCGCGCTCCTGGATGCCCGTCCACAGCTTGCGCAGATAATCGAGATCGGACGCGAGCTCCGCGTCGGACGCGGTTTCCGCCATGGTGCGCATGATGAAGCCGCCTTTTTCATCGAGCGGCAGCATGTGCTGGAGCTTGTCGCGCAGCAGCGCGCGCTCCTCTTGATCCTCGATGCGCTGCGAAATGCCGATGTGCGCCTCGTCCTGCGGCAGATACACCAGAAAACGTCCGGCGATGCTCACCTGCGTGGTGAGCCGCGCGCCCTTGGTGCCGAGCGGGTCTTTCACCACCTGCACCATCAGCTTTTCGCCTTCGGACAGCAGGCGCTCGATCGGCGGGCCGGCTTCACCGTTGTGGCCACCATAACGATTGCCCCAGATATCGGCAACGTGCAAAAACGCCGCGCGGTCGCCCGCGATATCCACAAACGCCGACTGCATGCCCGGCAACACGCGCACCACCTTACCCATATAGACATTGCCGACCAGGCCGCGCGCGGAGGTGCGCTCGATGTGCAGCTCCTGCGTCACGCCGTTTTCGATGACGGAGACGCGCGTTTCCTGTGGTGTGACGTTGATGAGGATTTCTTCGCTCATGGTTCCACTTTGTTCGGCATGGCGCGGCTCGGCGCTACAGGCTTTCGGTTTTAAATTGCGTTAGCAGGTCTACCGTCTCGGCCAGCGGCAAACCCATGATACCGGAGTAGCTGCCTTCAATCCGCGTGATAAACCCCGCCGCGCGCCCTTGCACCGCATAGGCGCCGGCCTTGTCCATCGGTTCGCCGGTGGTGATGTAGCGCTGGATCATGGCGTCGTCGAGCGCGCGCATAGTAACCGCAGACTCGCTGATGCGCGTTTCGAGCTGCTCGGCGAACGCCATCGCCACCGCGGTAATCACCACGTGGCTGCGTCCCGACAGTAAATTCAGGATGCGCGCTGCGTCTGCGGCATCCAGCGGCTTGCCGATAATGTTGCCGTCGAGCGCGATGGTGGTGTCGGCGGCCAGCACCGGCTTCGCCAGCCCGCCCGCGCGACGCGCGATGGCCTGCAATCCGGCGGCGGCCTTGGCCTTGGTCACGCGCAACGCATAGTCGCGCGGCGTTTCACCCGCGAGGGGCGATTCGTTCACGTCGGCACCGCGTTTAGCGTCTTCGCGCAGCAGCAGCAGTTCGTGGCCGACCCCAATTTGCCGCAGCAATTCGCGGCGGCGCGGGCTGCGCGAAGCCAGGTAAATTTTGCGTTCGGAAATCGCCATGGGGTTCAGGCCCGGTGATACGGGTGATTGCCGAGTATCGATACCGCACGATAGAGTTGTTCCGCCAACATCACGCGCACCAAGCCGTGCGGCAGCGTCAGTGGCGACAGCGACCACAGCCATCCGGCGGTTTTTTTCAGCCGCGCCGACGTGCCGTCGGCGCCGCCGATGACAAACGATACATCGCGCCCATCGTCGCGCCAGCGCGTGAGCTTGTCCGCCAGTTGCAGCGTGGTGACCGTTTTGCCGGTTTCATCTAGCACTACGGTAAAGCCACCCTTGGGCAATGCCGCCTCGATGCGCAGCGCTTCAAGATCGACGATGCGCGCGATATCACCGGCGCTGGGTTTGTCACCGCGCGGTTCGGGCTTCAGTTCGGTCAGCGTGAGCGGCATGTCGCGCGGTAAACGCTTGGCGTAATCGTCAAACCCGGCGTTGATCCAGTCCGGCATGCGATGTCCGATGGCGATGATGCGCAGCTTCACTGTGTTACGTGGATTTTGCGCGGCGGCGCGGCGCGGTCTTGCGCGCTGGCGCGCGCTTGGCGGCAGGCTTGCGTGACGCGGCGGGCTTGGCCTTGGTGACTCTGGTGGCTTTGGTGACCTTTGCAGTCTTGGTTGACTTGCTGGTCTGCGTTGTTTTTTTGGCCTTCGTCGCCGTCTTTGCCTTTGGTGCTTTTGGTGCTTTTGGCACCGTTGGTGCCTTGGCGACCTTGGCCGGCGGAGCCCACAGTTCTTCGAGATTGTAGTACTGGCGTATCGCCGGCTGCATGATGTGTACCACCGCCGCGCCGATATCGACCAGCAACCATTCGCCGGTTTTTTCGCCTTCGATGCCGTAGATTTTGCCGCCGGCGGCCTTGACCTTTTCCTGCACGTTGCCTGCCAGCGCGCGGCAATGGCGGTTGGAGTCGCCGGTGGCCACAATGACATTATCGAAATACGCAGTCATTTTTTTAACGTTGTACACCACGATGTCGCGCGCCTTGATGTCTTCCAGCGCGTCGAACGCGATCTGGGAGATTTTATCGAGCTTCGTCATTGTTAAGTATTTTCCTTTAAAAACAAATGGTTATCGTGAATATACATCAGCACATCGGGCGGTAGCAAATAACGTGCGCTGTGCCGCGCGCGCACCAGCTCGCGCACCTGGGTGGCCGAAATATCCAGCGCGGTGATCGGCGCCTCGACGATTACGCCGGATGGCGCGTGATGCACGGCGTGCGGGTCAGCGCTGCGCCGTTGGGCGAACTCACGCGCCAGCGCTAGCGGCATCGCGGCCAGCGCCAGCGTGGAGCCGGGGCGATGCGCCACCGCGATATGCGCCAGCGTAAAAATTTCCTGCCAGCGATGCCAGGATTCGAATCCCAAAAAAGCATCCGCGCCTATCATCAGCACCAGCGGGCAGGCCGCGCCGAGTTCTGCGCGCAATTCACTTAGCGTGTCGAACGTATAGGACTTGCCGTGGCGCCGCGTTTCGCGCTCGTCGAGCACGAACAGCGGATTACCGGCTATGGCGAGTTTCACCATAGCCACGCGATGCGCCACCGCGGTCTGCGGCGCGGCGCGGTGCGGCGGGGTGCCGCCGGGGATGAAGCGCACCTCGCTCAGCGTCAGCGTATCCGCCACTTCCTGCGCCAGCCGCAGGTGACCGAGATGTATCGGATCGAAGGTGCCGCCGAGAATACCGATGGCGCCGTGGCTCAGTTCATTCAAAGCACGAGTCTGCGGATATCAGCCAGCGTTTGCGACAGAAACGTGACGAAGCGCGCGCCCTGCGCGCCGTCGATCACGCGGTGATCGTACGACAGCGACAGCGGCAGCATCAGCCGCGGCTGGAAGGCCTTGCCATCCCACACCGGTTTCATTGACGCGCGGCCCACGCCGAGGATGGCGACTTCGGGCGCATTGATGATGGGCGTGAACATCGTGCCGCCCAAGCCGCCGAGGCTGGAGATCGAAAAGCAGCCACCCTGCACATCGGCGGGCGCGATCTTGCCGCCGCGCATGCGCTCGCTGACCGTGCCGAGTTCGGCGGCGATATCGAACAAACCTTTTTTGTCGATGTCGCGCAGCACCGGCACCACCAATCCGTTAGGCGTATCGACCGCGACGCCGATATGAAAATACTGCTTCAGCACCAGGCTTTCGCCGTCGGCCGACAGCGACGAATTGAATTCAGGAAATTGTTTTAACGCCAGCGCCGAGGCCTTTGTCAAAAAACCCAGCAGGGTGAGCTTGACGTTGCGGCGTTTGGCTTCGTCGGCCTGCGCCTTGCGAAAGGCTTCGAGGTCGGTTATGTCGGCTTCGTCGTTCTGCGTGACGTGCGGAATGCTCACCCAGTTACGATGC
Source organism: uncultured Burkholderiales bacterium (assembly GCA_963924885.1). Classification (GTDB taxonomy): domain Bacteria; phylum Pseudomonadota; class Gammaproteobacteria; order Burkholderiales; family SG8-41; genus UBA5216. The sequence continues at coordinate 8,452 of CAWUUY010000463.1, forward strand.
AAAAATCCACCCGACAATTTGCGGATGCGCGACAGCGGTTTGATTTCAATGCCGCCGAATTTAGCGTAATCGATCTGCGGCATCGGCGGCAGATTAAAGCCCGGCCCCGCGCCTTCGCCACCACGGGGCTTCGCCAGTTCCGCTTTCACATAGGCCTGCACGTCTTCACGCAGGATGCGGGCTTTCGGGCCACCGCCCGTGACGCGTGACAGATCGACGCCGAGTTCGCGCGCGAATTGCCGCACCGACGGACTGGCGTGCGCCATGCGGTGTTGCGTTTCGTCGACCGGCGACGACGGCTGCACCTGCGCGCGCGCAACGGGCGCAGTTGTTGCAGAGGTCGCAGCCACCGGCTCCGCAGGCGCGGGTGCCGGGGCAGCCGCAAGCGCAGCCGCCTCCAGCTTCAACACCAACGTGCCCTTGGACACTTTGTCGCCGAGCTTGATGATGATCTCTTTCACCACGCCGCTGGCTGGCGACGGCACATCCATGGTCGCTTTGTCCGACTCCAGCGCCATCAGCGAATCTTCGGCCTTGACCGTGTCACCGGGCTTGACGAAGATTTCGATCACCGGAATATTCTTGAAGTCGCCGATATCGGGGACCGCGACGTCGATTACGTTAGCCATGGCGGAGTATGAATTTAAGTATTTGTTTTTAAACAGTATTTTATACTGAGGTTGGATTGGGCTTATCCGCATCAATGCCGTAACGCTGGATCGCTTCCGACACTTTGGCGTGCGGGATGGCTTCCTGATCGGCCAGCGCTTTTAGCGCGGCCACCGCCACGTAATTGCGGTCCACTTCAAAAAACCGGCGCAGTGCGCGGCGCGTGTCGGAGCGGCCAAAGCCATCGGTGCCGAGCACGATGTAGTGCTGCGCCGGCATGAAGGCGCGAATCTGATCGGCGTAGGTCTTCATGTAATCGGTGGCCGCCACCACCGGCCCGGTTCGGTCTTTAAGGCACTGCTCGACATAAGACACCCGCGGCGTCGCTTCGGGATGTAGGGTGTTCCAGCGCTGCGCGTCCAGACCATCGCGGCGCAATTCGTTAAAGCTGGTGACGCTCCAGATATCCGCCGCCACGCCGTAATCTTTTTCCAGCATCGCGGCGGCGGCGATCACTTCGCGCAGGATGGTGCCGCTGCCCAAGAGTTGCACGCGCGGCTGATTTTTCTTGGCCTTGCCCGCCGTGCCACCTTCCGCAAACAAATACATGCCGCGCAAAATGCCTTTTTCCACGCCTTCGGGCATCGCCGGATGGGTGTAGTTTTCGTTCATCACGGTGATGTAATAAAAGACGTCTTCCTGCTCTTGGTACATGCGCCGCATGCCGTCCTGGATAATCACCGCCAGTTCGTACGAAAACGTCGGGTCGTACGAAATGCAATTGGGGATGGTCGCCGCCATTAGATGGCTGTGGCCATCTTCGTGCTGCAAGCCCTCGCCGTTTAACGTGGTGCGCCCGGCGGTGCCGCCGAGCAAAAAGCCGCGCGCGCGCATGTCTCCCGCCGCCCACGCCAGATCGCCAATGCGCTGAAAGCCGAACATGGAGTAAAAGATGTAAAACGGCATCATCATCTGCCCGTGGTTGGCGTAACTCGTCGCCGCCGCGATCCAGGATGACATCGCGCCTGCCTCGTTGATGCCCTCTTGCAGCATCTGCCCGGTTTTGTCTTCCTTGTAGAACATCAGTTGATCAGCGTCCTGCGGGGTGTAGAGCTGGCCCACGCTGGAATAAATGCCGAACTGGCGGAACATGCCTTCCATGCCGAAGGTGCGCGATTCATCCGGCACGATCGGCACCACGAACTTGCCGATTTTTTTGTCACGGATCACCGTGTTCAAAATACGCACGAAGGCCATGGTGGTGGAAATCTCGCGCTCGTCCGTGCTTTTTAATTGTGCCTCGAACGCCGACAGCGGCAGCACTTCCAGCGGCGGCGCGCGGCGCTTGCGCGAGGGCAGTGAGCCGCCCATGGCTTCGATGCGGCTGCGCAAATATTTCATTTCCGGCGCGTCTTCCGGCGGGCGGTAGAACGGCACCTTCTCCAACTGGTCGTCGGGTATAGGCACGCTGAAGCGGTCGCGAAATGCCTTGATTGAGTTAGTGCCCATCTTCTTCTGCTGATGGGTGATGTTTTGTCCCTCGCCGGATTCGCCCATGCCGTAACCCTTGATGGTCTTGGCGAGGATCACCGTCGGCTGGCCGGTGTGCTTGGTGGCGGCGGCATAGGCGGCGTACATCTTGTGCGGATCATGGCCGCCGCGATTCAAGCGCCAGATATCGTCGTCGGACATGTTGGCGACGAGCTCCGCAAGCTCCGGATACTTGCCGAAGAAATGCTTGCGCACATACGCGCCGTCCTGCGATTTCATCGCCTGGTATTCACCGTCCACGCATTCTTCCATGCGTTTTAACAGCATGCCGGATTTATCTTTGAGGAATAACGCGTCCCAATAGGAACCCCACACCACTTTGATCACGTTCCAGCCGGAGCCGCGAAAATCGGCTTCGAGTTCCTGAATGATTTTGCCGTTGCCGCGCACCGGGCCGTCGAGCCGCTGCAGGTTGCAGTTGATGACGAAGATAAGGTTGTCGAGTTTCTCGCGACCGGCGAGCGAAATCGCGCCCAGCGATTCGGGCTCGTCCATCTCGCCGTCGCCCATGAACGCCCACACTTTGCGGCCCTGCGCCGGAATAATGCCGCGATCACGAATGTAGCGCATAAAGCGCGCGTGATATATCGCCATCAAAGGGCCGAGGCCCATCGATACCGTGGGGAACTGCCAGAAATCCGGCATCAGCCACGGGTGCGGATAGGAGCTCAAACCTTTGCCGTCAACCTCTTGGCGAAAATGCACGAGCTGCTCTTCGGTGATGCGCCCTTCGAGAAACGCGCGCGCATACACGCCGGGCGCCGAATGGCCCTGAAAATAAATCAGGTCGCCCAGAAAATGATCGTTGGCGGCGCGGAAGAAATGATTAAACGCCACGTCGTAGAGCGTGGCCGCCGAGGCAAAACTGGCGATGTGCCCGCCGAGCTCGGAGGATTCCTTGTTGGCGCGCACCACGGTGGCCATCGCATTCCAGCGTACCAGCGAACGAATGCGATGCTCCATTTCCGGGTCACCCGGCGAGCGTTCTTCGCGCTCCGGCGGAATGGTGTTCCAATACGCGGTGTTGGCGTTGTACGGAATGTACGCGCCGGAAACGCGCGCGCGCGCAACCAGTTGTTCCAGCAAGAAGTTGGCGCGGGCGGGGCCTTCGCGTTCGATGACCGCGTCGATCGAATCCAGCCACTCGCGGGTTTCCAGCGGATCCACGTCGGTGGCGGAAGCGCTGGGATCATTCAGGTCGTTCATGTCCATGGGGATTACCTTTGTGGGGCTTTTACTGGCGGGCAATGGTGGTTAGGCAGACCGATGTCGGCGCTTGTGGCGCCGCGCCCGATGCCGTGAATTATAACATTCACCCGTTGGCAACTGCGGAGCCTGATTATGGTAAATAACTTATAAGTATTTGTTTTTATTGAAATTATCTCACTAATACCATGGGCTTGATACCCATCGATTGACTGATGCGGTCGGCGACCAGCCGTGCGTCGTTGGGATTCGCAAACGGCCCGGCATGCACGCGAAACAATCCGTCGCGCACGTACACCTGCAAATGCGGCGCCAGCCACGGCTGTTCCGCGCGCAGCCGGCCGGCGTACGAGTCGGCGTTCTCCTTTGCGCCGAAGGCGGCGAGTTGCAGATAAATACCGGAACTGTCCGCCGCCATGGGTATTTGCCGTTCGGCCTCAGTTGGTAACGGCGGCGGCACGGGCGCAGGCACGACTGCGGGCGCCTGACTACGTGGCGCTTCGACCACTGCCGGCGGCACGGTCTGCGGCGCGCCCGGCATGATCGTTTCCACCTCCACCATCGCGCTGCCGCCGGCCAGCACGCCGAGTTTATGTGCGGCGGTATACGACAAGTCGATCAGCCGGTTGTCGATAAAAGGCCCGCGATCGTTGACGCGCACCACCACGGATTTTCCCGTGGCGACATTGGTGACGCGCGCGTAGCTCGGAAGCGGCAGCGTGGTATGCGCAGCGGTCATCGCATACATATCGTAGATTTCACCCGACGAAGTCTGCTTGCCGTGATAACGCCGCCCGTACCACGACGCGACGCCGCGCGCGCGATACGGCACCACCGCCGTCATCGGCACGTAGTGACGCCCCATCACGGTATAGGGCCGCACGGCGCCGCGGTGCAACGGTTCGGCGCGCGGTACGGCGTCGGGAATGGCGTCGAGATTCGCCGGAGCGTTGGCACCGGGGCCGTCGTCGAGATAATAGCCGCTGCTCTTTGTGGCAGGCGTGGAGGGTGGCGCTTTCGCGGCTGGCGCATCGCGCCTGGGTGGCGTGCCGCAGCCGGATAGCAATGCCAGAACAATGGTGAGGAAAACAGTCAAAGGTAGACCAGGGGTCAAGTGACTTACATCCCTTGCGTTCATCGCCGCACCAGATTCCGGTGAGTCTGTATGCTCATCAGTATGCCAAATCCCAGGCACAGCGTGACCAATGACGTGCCGCCGTAGCTGATCAGCGGCAGCGGCACGCCCACCACCGGCAGGATGCCGCTGACCATGCCCATGT
>CAWUUY010000464.1:0-3400 GCA_963924885.1 uncultured Burkholderiales bacterium
CCGCGCGTGTGGCCGCAGCGCTTAGGGCTGACCTGATCCTCGATCATGATTCCGGCAGCCCCGGCGCGCGCGTATTCGCGCACCGTGCGACGCACGTTGATGGCGTTGCCGTAGCCGGTGTCGCCGTCGCCAATCACGCACAGTTGCGGCGCCGCCGCGCAAATGGCACGTAACGAATCCACCATCTCGGCAAAGGAAATCAGCCCGGTGTCTGGTTCGGCCAGCCGCGCCGCCGACACCGCAAAACCACTCATCAGCGTCAGCGGAAATCCGGCTTCGTGTATCAGGCGCGAGGTCAGCGCGTCGTAACAGCACGGCATGGTGATGAGGCCTGGCCGTTGCAACACCTCGCGCAAACGCGCGGCGGGCGTACCCGCGTTGGGCTGGTAAGTCATGACAGATATCTCCAAAAACGAAAGGCCACAAAAGACGTGCGCCCTTTGTGGCCTGACGGTGCCGCGTTGGCGGTTAGCCGACCTGCCCTTCCATCAGCAGCTTCACCACCTCCGGCGCGATCTCGGCGGCGCGCTGGTCGAGTTGCTCCGGCGTAAGGTTCGCAATCGGATGCGGCATTTCCAGAAAACGAAATCCTTCCAATCCCCAAGTACGCGCCATCGCCGCACCCGTGGCACGAAACACGTGCGTGATGATCGAAGCGGAGGGAATGCCTTGTTGTTCAAACACGATGCTGTCGAGCACACTGCCCGAGCTGCATGACCCTCAATCCCCAACGCCCGCGACAATCACATCGCAGTTGGCCTTGTATTCCTCGATGATCTCGGCGTGCGGCGCCGCGCCCGAACTTTTTTTACGGCGGATCACATGCGATTTGGTTCCGTGCTCTTTTTCAAGTATGCCGGCGATGCGCATCAGCAACTGGTCAGAGTTGTGTTTGGTGTTGTCGATCAGGCCTACGCGCAGGCCTTGCAACGATTTCGGCCGCGGCACGTAAGCGATGCGCCGCCCCGACACCTCGGTGGTGGGATCCAGTATCTGCACTGTCATGATGTCGATCTCCTTTTATAAAATAACAATAAAAAAATACTTACATGCTACGGTCGGAGGATTTCCTTGGTCACGCTTTGCGAACCGTTCTTGCCGCCCCAGCCAGGTATGTACGACGATTGCACACCCGCGATGCCGCCTGCCGCATACACCAGAAAATCCTGCGGCGTTTCCACCAAGGATATTTTGTTGGTTTCATCGTCCGGCGTAATGGGGCCGGGCGCGATGTTCGCGCGCTTGATTTCCGCCATCGAACATTTGGCGTTTTCAAAACAATAATTCTGCACGTCTTCGCGCGACCAGCCAGCTTGTTTCATTACCAATTGATGCTCGCCGGGGAACACCAGCGCGTATTGCGGACGGCGATTGGTGCCCGCCGACATACGCATGTTGGCGCACATCGTCGTCAGCACGCCTTCGGGCGTTGAACTCAGGCCATTCGAAATCTGATGCGGCGCGAACGCGGCGAACACCGTCACCGCGTTCTGATCGCGGCGGAAACCGCGCGAGGTGTGAAACGGCGGCCACGGGCTGGTGTCGGTTTCGTTCTCGGCAATGCAAAAACTGTACTTGCCGCCGTGACCCATGCTGCTGCGGTCGAGTTCGCCGGGCAGCGTGCCGATGACGTTACGCATGATCAGCCGGATCGCGCGGCCCACCGTCGCGTTCGCGCGCCAGCCGGGACCGAACAGATTATCACCGGAGTTAAAGTCGAGTTCCTTGGCAATCGGGCCGTTCACCACCATGAACACCGCCGAGCCGCCGGTGCTGGTGGCCGGGCCGTGGTACCCATATTTCGGATCGGCGATGGCCTCGACCGCCGCAACCACCACCGGCATGTATTCCGCCTTGCAACCGGCCATCACCGCGTTGATCGCGACTTTCTCAGCTGTCACCGAAATCTGCCGGTTCTCGATAAACGCGAGTTGTTTCGCCGGATCTATTTTCGCCGCCTCCAGCATCGCAGTCACGCGATCAGCGGTCGGCGGCACCACCGGCAGCCCGTCCGTCCAGCCGTTGGTGTAGCAAAGATCAATCGCGCTGCCGAGATCCTGTACCGTGTGACGCCGCGCCTTCAATTGCATAGTTTCCATGCCGTGCCTTCGTGTCAAATTGGTTTGCGGAAAGCGCAGTTTACACAAACGCGAACCGCTGCGTTACGCCTGCAACTTCAGTGCCGCCGCCACGATGGGTTTGGCCCACTCCGGTGCGTACGGCAAATCCTTGGGGTTCATAATCCGGCCTCGAACGCAATGCAGCACCAGCACCGGCGCGGGCGTCTTGCCCGCTCGCGGATCACTCTCGACGCTGTTGTCGTAAACCCGCAGCGCCGCCAGTTTCGGCAGCAGCGTAATCAGGTTGAGGCGGCTGTGTTCAAAACGGCGGCGAATCGCGGTCTCGGGGATGTCATGCCCACCCGCTAACACGCGTGAGCGCACGCGCGCCAGATGCAACTCCGGCGTCGCCAGCCCCGCGTACCACACGTTGATGTCAAAGTCGTTATCCGCGGCCTGAGCCAACGCGCGCGGAACACTGCTCTCGCCCAGCGTAGTTTCAAAGGCGAAATCCATGTGGCGCTCTATCGCATCTGTCAGCAGACAGAACCCGCAATGCCACGCGGCGCTGTTGGCGTCGGTCTGGCTTAACGCGGGCCGCGCCACGCGTTGCTCACGCGCGGCTTCGTCCGGGTTGTAATAGTCGGCGCCGTGTTCGCGAAATGCCGCGCCGGCGATGCTGCTCTTGCCCGATCCGTTGACGCCCGCCAGCACGTAGATGCGCGGCGGCGGCGATGGCGGCAATGGCGCCATCGGTGGTCAGCCGCGCTTGGCGTTTTTCACCGCTGCCTTGCCCAGGGCCGCGGGCGTGGCGTTAAACGCGGCCTCCATGCCCTTGCGCGCTTTCGGTGTTTGCATGCCGGCCAGCAACACATCGTATTCCGTGCGCAATTCATTCAGGCTGGGCGCGCGGTCTTTCACCAACGCCAGAAACTCGTCGTAAGAGATCAACACAGCCTTGGGCGTATCGTGCCGCGTAATCGCCACCGCGCCGCCTTTCAACGCCTGCTCCAACACCACGCCGAATTCGTTTTTGAAGCGCGTGGCGGCAATGGACGGCACATCAACTAGATCGCCGCGGCTGTTGCGGAAGGTCAGGGGGGCTGTGGTGGCCTTGGTTAACGTGGCGGACATGGTGAACCTCCAATGTTGATTCGCCTATTTTAACCTTATTAGCTATTTTGTCCAGTTTAGGTGAAGCGCAATCACACCAAGATAAAAGTAAAATTAATTGGTGACAGCTCAGCGTGAAGCAGGCAACGGTGCGCAGCCCATGAAAGTGGAGCGTAGCACCTCGAACAGGTTATGCCCTTGCTTGTGCATGGTATCGAGGTAAGAGC
>CAWUUY010000465.1:0-11522 GCA_963924885.1 uncultured Burkholderiales bacterium
TCCGGCTTCGCCCCCGACGCCTTGACCACCGGCCCCCAGCGCTCAATCTCCGCTTGCAGGAATTTCGCGAAATACTCCGGCGATTCCGCCACCGGGTCCGCGCCGAGTTGCGCGAGGCGTTTGTTGAATTCGGGTTTGCGCACGATCGTGTTCACCGCGTTGTTGAGCTTGGTCACGATGTCTCGCGGAGTGGCGGCGGGCGCGAGTATGCCGTACCAGGTGGAGGTCTCGAACTTCGGCACGCCGGCTTCATCCATGGTGGGGAGGTTTGGCAGCAGCGCCGAGCGCTTGGCGCTGGTGATGGCGATGGCGCGTAGACGGTTGTTCTGCACATGACCCAGCGCCGCCGGAATGTTAGAAAACGAAAACTCGACTTCGCCCGACAGCAGCGCGGTCATCGACGGCGCGGTGCCGCGATACGGAATATGCACAATGCCGATGCCGGTCATTACCTTCAACATCTCGCCCGACAGATGCTGCGTGCTGCCGCTGCCGGAGGATGAATAATTGAGCTTGCCGGAAAACTGCCTGGCGAAGGCGATAAATTCTTTCACCGTTTTGGGCGGCAGCGACGGATGTGTGAGCAAGAGATTCGGGCTGATCGCAAACAAGGCCGCCGGCGCGAAATCCTTGATCGGGTGATAGCCAAGTTTCGGATACAGGCTGATGTTGATACCGAGCGCGGCGGAACTCATGAACAGCGTGTAGCCGTCCGCCGGCGCGCGCGCGATCAGTTCTGCGGCGACGTTCTGCGCTGCGCCCGCGCGGTTCTCCACCACAATCTGCTGGCCGAACGCCTTGGAAAGCTCCTGCCCCATGACGCGCCCCATGATGTCGCTGCCGCCGCCGGGCGCGTAGCCGACAATGGCGCGCACGGGTTTGGAGGGGTAGCTTGAGGCTGGTTCAGCGGCATGGGCGATGCCAGCCACGATCAACGGGATAATCGTAAGTATTTGTTTCATATGTGTTTTTATTTGAGAGTATGGAATTCGGCGTGGAGAGTAACACCAGCGCGGGGTTCCGCCTAACGCCTTACGCCTTACGCCTCACGCCTCACGCAAACTCAGTGATGCAATATCTTTGACAAAAAATGCTGCGCGCGCTCGGAGCGCGGTTTGCCGAAAAAATCTTCTTTTTTCGCATCCTCGACGATTTCGCCTGCGTCCATGAACACCACGCGGTGCGCCACACGGCTGGCGAATCCCATTTCGTGCGTGACCACCATCATGGTCATGCCTTCTTTCGCAAGTTCGGTCATCACATCCAGCACTTCGTTAATCATTTCCGGATCGAGCGCGGAGGTGGGCTCGTCGAACAGCATGGCGATCGGGTCCATCGCCAGCGCGCGCGCAATCGCCACGCGCTGCTGCTGGCCGCCGGAGAGTTGACCGGGATGTTTTTCGGCCTGCGCTTCAAGGCCGACGCGTTTTAGCAGCGAGATGGATTTTTCGCGGGCGGCTTCGGGTGAACGGTTAAGCACTTTGATCTGCGCGAGGTTGATGTTGTCGATGACCTTCATGTGCGGGAACAGCTCGAAATTCTGGAACACCATGCCGATGCGCGAACGCAGCTTCGGCAGATCGGTGGCGGGTGCGCCGACGGAAATGTTTTCCACGGTTATTTCGCCTTGCTGAAATGGCTCCAGCCCATTGACGCATTTGATCAGCGTGGATTTGCCGGAACCGGACGGCCCGCACACCACGACGACTTCGCCCCTGCCTACCTTGGTCGCGCAGTTTTTCAGCACCTGAAACTTGCCATACCACTTACTGACGTTTTTCATTTCGATCATATTCGCCCCACGTTGTAACGCGCCTGCAATCGTTTCACCACATACGACGCGCCAAAGCACAACATAAAATACACCAGCGCCGCGAACAAATACATCTCGACCAGCCGCCCGTCGCGCTGCGCGGTCTTGGCGGCGGCGCCCATGAAATCCGTGAGGCCCACCACATACACCAGTGATGTATCCTGAAACAGGATGATGCTTTGCGTGAGCAGAATCGGGATCATGTTGCGGAACGCCTGCGGCAGCACCACTTGCGCCATTGCCTGCGGGTAGGTGAGTCCCAGTGCGTAGGCCGCGCCGACCTGCCCTCGCGGCACGCTCTGGATGCCGGCGCGGATAATCTCGCAGTAGTACGCCGCCTCGAATAGCGTGAAGGTAATCAGCGCCGAATAGAATGGGCCGAGTCCGGTGGCGTACGGATTGCCGGTGATTTTTTTCATCAGAATCGGCAGCAGAAAATAAAACCAGAAAATCACCAGAATCAAAGGCGTTGCGCGCAGCAGATTGACGTAACCGCCCGCTGGCATACTGATAATTTTGTACGGCGATAGGCGCATCAGCGCCAGCACTGTGCCGAGCACGATGCCGCCCACCATCGCCAGCAGCGTCAGCCCCAGCGAAAACAACATGCCCTGCCACAGGAAGGGCAGCGAGCGCTGAATGACGTCGAAGTCGAATTGGCTGAACATCTACTTGCCCTGCATGCCGATGTAACCCGGCACGCGCACGCGCGCTTCCAGCCGGCGCATGATAAAGACCACGGTCAGGGTGATGATGATGTAAACCACGGTGGCGAGCGTGAACGCCTCGAAGGTCTTGAAGGTGTATTCGGAAATCTGCCGCGCTTGCGCGGTGAGTTCGAGCACGCCGATGGTGAGCGCGATCGAGGAGTTTTTGAAAATGTTGAGAAACTCGGAGGTGAGCGGGGGGATGATGATGCGGTAGCCCATCGGCAGCAGCACGTGGCGATACACCTGCGGCAGCGTCAGGCCCATCGCCAGCGCGGCGGCAGTCTGGCCGCGCGGAATAGACTGGATGCCGGAGCGCACCTGCTCGGCCACGCGCGAGGCGGTGTAGAAGCCGAGGCACAGCACGGCGTTGGTGAATTCCGGCATCGGCAGTCCGGTCTTCAACCACTTGCCGAAATCCTTGGGCACGAGTTCCGGCAGCACGAAATACCAGATGAACATCTGCACCAGCAGCGGAACATTGCGAAATACTTCAACGTAAATTGTTGCCGGTACGCGCAGCCACGCCAGCGGCGTGGTGCGCAGCACACCCAGCACCGATCCCACGCTGAAGGCGATGATCCACGCGAGTATCGACACCAGTAACGTCCACTTGATACCGGAGTAAATCCAGTCGAGGTAGACGCCACCGCCGGAAAAGGCGGGCTGGAGGAAGACGCTGAAATCCATGGTGAAATGACTTTACCGCAATTCAGCACAAAAAAACGGGGCGCCCGCAGACACCCCGTTTCATGGCAACTTTCCGGATCAGCACTTCATTCTGCCGCACGGCCCAACACCCGTGTCGTTCGGGTTCTTGATCGCTTCTTTCAGCGCGTCGGACATGGCAAAACCGAGGTTTACGCCCTTGGGCGGGATTTTCGACTGGAACCATTTGGCGTAAATCTTGTTGATCTCGCCGCTCTTGTAGAGGCCGGCCACCACGCCATCGACCAGTTTTTTGAACTCGGTGTCGTCACGGCGCATCATGATGCCGTAGGGGTCGTCGGAGAGGAATTCGCCGACCACCAGAAAATCATCCGGGTTTCTGGCGTTGGCTTTCAGGCCGTAGAGAATGATGTCGTCCATCGGGAATGCCACGGCGCGCCCGGTTTCCACCGCTAGGAACGATTCGGCATGATCTTTCGCGGGGATGAAATTGATGCCGAGTTTTTTCTCGTCGTTGTACGCCTTCATCGCGCGTTCGTTGGTGGTGCCTTGCGTGAACACCACGGCCTTGCCTTTCAAATCGTCGTAACCTTTGATCCCGGCATCTTTTTTGACGATGATCTTGGTGCCAGTGACAAAGTAAGTCGGTGCGAAGGCCACCTGCTTCTGGCGCTCGACACTGTTGGTAGTGGAGCCACATTCTAGATCGATGTTGCCGCCGGTCAGAACGGGAATGCGCGTTTGTGAAGTCACGGGCACGAACTCGACCTTGAGGTTGGGCATTTTCAGATTGGCCTTGATCGCATCGACAACCTTCAGGCAGATATCGACGCCGTAACCGACGGGTTGCTGCTTGTCATCGAGATACGAAAACGGAATCGACGCGTCGCGATTGCCGATTTTGACCACACCGGTATCGCGTATTTTTTTCAGCGTGCCGCCGTCTTGAGCAACGGATGCACCTGTGAATGTGACGCCCGCGATCAGGGCGGCGACTAAACTGGCAATGCGTTTCATGTAGCGCTCCTCGTTTGTGTTTGTTGTAGCTATATCGATAAACCGATAAACCGATAAACCTTATCGAAAAATCGTAAAGGCCACTTACAAATTTAGCCCATATGTTACGTGTTGTCCAGCGGAATGTAATTAAAAAATTTTGTAAAAACATATACTTAGCTTTGTTCTATTCTGGTGCGATATTTCATGCTGTGCACCACCACGCCACACAGGCACGCGCCAGCGCGCGCGTGGCGTCGACGCAGTGCGCCGACACATCCGCCGCTTGGTGTTCGATCGCCAGCGGAAGTTCCGTGCAGCCCATTACAATGCTCTGTGCGCCGCGATCCAGCAGGTGACGCGCGGCCTGCGTGGCGAGTGCGTGAGCCCACGCGAGATCGTTGCGTTTGACGCATTCGATCGCGGGCGTCACCAAGCTTTGTTGTTCGTCGCCGCTGGAGAGAAGGCACTCGATGCCGCGCGCGCTGAATCGTGATTGGTAAAAACCCGCGGCCACCGTGCCCGTGGTAGCCAGCAATCCCACGCGTTGCGCATTTTGATCCGGTAACGCCACGCACGCTGCGTCGGCGATGTGCAGAATCGGCAAGCCGCCTTGCTTAACCAGATCGTCGTGCCAAAAGTGCGCGGTGTTGCAGGCGATGGCTATCGCTTGCGCGCCGGCGGCTTTCAGCGTGCGGATGCCTTCGAGCATGTACGGCAACGGCGATTCACCTTGCCCGATGATCGCCGGCGGACGGTCGGGAATTTGCGGCACGGAGTAGGCGATGACGGGGATGTGATCCTGATCGCGTGTGGCGGGGGTCTCCTCGATCAGTTTTTTGAGGAAATCGACCGTCGCCAGCGGCCCCATGCCGCCGAGTACGCCTAACAGCCGGGCGGGTTTATGCATGATGTGCCGTAGAATGTTTCATTGTTGAATTCTACTGCTATCGTGCCACGGGCTATGAAAACCGTTTACGCCTCGATTCCGTCCTACGTGACCAAAGACGGCTCGCACATCCGCGAGCTGATGCACCCGTCGCAACACGGCAATCGCGCACAGAGTTTTGCCGAAGCCACGGTCGAGCCTGGCGTAAAAACCGCGCTGCACCGACACCGCTTGACGGAAGAGATTTACCATGTTACGCAGGGCGCCGGACGCATGACGCTGGGCGAGCGGCAATTCCAGGTGGCTGCGGGCGACACCATCTGCATCCTGCCGGGCACCGCGCATTGCATCGAGTGCGTGGGCGACGCGGTGCTGAAAATTCTGTGCGCCTGCGCGCCCGCGTACGCGCATGAGGACACCGAATTGCTGTAACACTTACGTTCGATCCTTACTTTCGGTTTTTACCCGGTTGCCAGAGCACGTCGCCGCCGCGATTCAGCACGCGGCCCACCACAAACAGCAAATCCGACAACCGGTTGAGATATGGACACGCAAGCGCGGGCACGGCTTCGGTTTTTGCCAGCGTCACCACACGCCGCTCGGCGCGACGGCACACCGTGCGCGCGATATGGGCAAGTGCGGCGGAACGTAAGCCGCCGGGCAGAATAAAATCCTTCAACGCCGGCAGGGTGGCGTTGAATTGGTCCACCGCAGTTTCGAGCCGGGCGACGTGACTCTCGGCCAGTATCGGATGTCCCGGTACGCTCAACTCGCCGCCCAGATCGAACAAATCATTTTGCACGTTGGTCAGGCACGAGCGCAGATCGGCGGGCAGGTCTTCGGTGAGCAACACACCGATGGCGCTGTTCAGCTCATCGATATCACCCATCGCCTCGATGCGCGGCGCGTCTTTTGCCACGCGTGAGCCGTCGGCAAGCCCCGTGTCGCCTTTGTCGCCGGTACGGGTGTAGATTTTGGTCAGTCGGTTCGCCATAAAATACTCAATTAAAACAAATACTTATATTTCAGTAGTGGCGGCCGGCATCGGCATGCGCAGCGGGCACTCTGCGGCATCGAATTCGGGATCCGTGATGTGGGTAAAAATAGTTTCTATCGCGGCGTCTTCCGTATTGAAAAAATTCTCCGCGCCGATGGCTTCATATAGTGCAGTGCGCCGCAACACGTTCATCACCTGAAGCTTCATGCCGGAGAACACCATGGTCAGGCCGCGCTCGCGCAGGCGCGTCACCAGATGGCGGATGACTTCTTCGCCGGAGCCGTCAATTTCATTGATCGCCTCGCTGACTACCAGTATGTATTGCGCCTTGGGATTGCGCGCCGCCTCGGCGAGGATGGCGTCCTCGAAATACGGCACGTTGGCGAAATAAAGCGAGCCGTCGAAACGAATGGCGATGATGTGCTCGCTGGTCGGCAGATCGAACAGCCGCGAGTCGCGCAGCGTGCCGTCGGCATGGCGCGACAGGATCACCACGCGCGGACGCATGGTGCGGTAGAGATACAGCACGATGGCCAGTCCCGCGCCGACCAGCAGCCCGGTGTCCAGATGCGGCGCAAAGCCGAGCGTGGCGACGAAGGTGACTACCGCGGCGACGCCGTCGTGTTTGTGCGCTTTCCACGCATGCAAAATGGCCTTGAAATTGACGAGATTGATGACCGCCATCATGATCACTGCCGCCAGCACTGCCTGCGGTAGGTGGTAGAGCAGCGGCGTGAACAGCAGTAGCGTCACCAGCACGATCACCGCGGTGACCACCGACGACATGCCCGTCAGCGCGCCTGCGGTCAGGTTCACCGCCGAGCGCGAGAAGGAGCCGCTGACGGGGAACGATTTGCAAAAGCTGCCGACGATATTGGCCAGCCCTTGTCCGATCAATTCCTGATTGGGGTCGATGCGCTGGCGTGTTATGGTGGCCATCGATTTCGCCACCGAGACCGCTTCCATGAAACCCACCAACGTGATTACCAGTGCGGTGCTAAACAGCGCCGACAGCATGTCGAGACTGAGCTTGGGCACCGCGAGGCTGGGCAGGCCGGGCGGAATGGCGCCCACCACCTCGCCGCCACCGGCGAGATGCACCGTGCCCTTGTCCATCCGGCTGACGCGCCACGTACGGCCATCGGTTTTAGCGGCGGCGAGCTTTAAGTCTTCCAGGTGAAATTGCGGGGGCGTGCTTGTCACCATGACTAACTTGAATTTTTTCAGTTCCGCCAGGCGCTGCGCGCGCTCGCGTTCGACGATGCGGCTTTCGAAACGCAGCACATCCACGTCGTAGTCCAGCGCGAGTATGCGCGGATGGCCTTCGGGGTAGTCTCGCGTCAGGGTAGCGATTTCGGCCTGCTTGCCGGCGATTTCGCGATCCAGTTCGGCGAGGCGCACGCTGGTGCCCATCACCGTCTCGATCGCGACGCGCACCGGCAGGTCACCGAACTCCGCCAGCTCGGCGCGTGTATTGCGTTCGAAGCCGAGGCCCCAACTGAGCAACGTGGTCAGGGTGACGGCGACCAGCACGCCCGGCCATTTCGGCAGATAGTGGCGCAACCCCAGCATAATGGCGAACGCGAATAATCCCATCGCCAGCGTCGGCCAGTGCGTGTCGCCCGCCGCGCGCAGCACGCTCCAGATATCGACCAGGAAATGGTTGCTGCTTCCGGTCGATACGCCGAGCAGTTTGCCCAATTGCGACAGCGCGATAATGATCGCCGCCGCATTGGTGAAGCCGACGATCACCGGATGCGAGAGAAAATTGACGATGGCGCCGAGCCGGAACAAGCCCAACGCCAGTTCCATCACACCCACGGTGAGCGCCAGCGCGATGGCCAGCGTGATGAACTGATCGCTGCCCGGCGCGGCGAAACGCGCCAGCGTTGCACCGGTGAGCAGCGACACCATCGCCACCGGGCCGGTGGCCAGTTGATGCGACGAGCCCCACAACGCGCCGATCAGCACCGGCAAAAACGCCGCGTAGAGCCCGTAGTAAGGCGGCATGCCGGCCAACTGCGCGTAGGCCATGGATTGCGGCACCAGCACCATCGCCACCGTCAGGCCGGCCACCGCGTCCGCGCGCAGCTTGTCGCGAGAAAACGGCCACCACAGCAGAAACGGAAACAGCCGCGGCAGCCACGGGTGCCGTGCCAGATAGCTCAGTGAGCTCAGTGAGCTTTGGGGGGCGGGTGAATTCAAGGGGGCGTTGTGAGTTGGGATGGCAGCGATGGGCGCGCGTTGCGCGATCAAAGGCATTATCGGCCAAGCTGCCGGGGCCATCAATGTTTACGTGGTTTTCAGTTATAATCGGCGCCCAAAACCTCTACGTTATTCACAGGGAAACGAAGACATGAACATTCGTGCGGGAATGGTGGCGATGGCCGCGGCGGCACTGCTGGCCGTGGGTTCGGTTTCGGCGCAAACGCCTGCGGGTGCCGCTGGTGCCGCTGGTGCTACGGGCGCCGCTGGTGATCCGGCGGCGGGCCGGCAAAAGATTTCGATGTGTATCGGTTGTCACGGCATCGAGGGTTACAAAACCGCGTTCCCCGAGGTCTACCACGTGCCCAAGATCGGCGGCCAGCACCCAGCGTATATCTTCAAGGCGTTGCAGGCGTATAAATCCGGCGACCGCAAACACCCCAGCATGGTGGGCATCTCCGCCACCCTGTCCGATAAGGACATGGCGGATCTGGCGGCGTATTATGGCGCGGGGCTGGGTAAAACGGCTGGCAAGTAACGGTAGGAAACGAAAATGACAAAAATCACCAAAATAACCCAATGGATGTGCGGCGCAGTGCTATTGATTAGCGGTCACGCGATGGCCGGCAACCCGGCGGCAGGCAAGGAAAAAGCCAAGGCCTGCGCGGCGTGTCACGGCGCGGACGGCAACAGCGCCATTGCCGATAATCCCAAACTCGCGGGCCAGCATTTCGACTACCTGGTGAAATCCCTGCAAGCCTACAAGGCCGGCACGCGCAAAAGCCCGATCATGGCGCCGATGTCCGCCAACCTGTCGCAACGCGACATGGATGACCTGGCCGCGTATTTTTCGTCGCAGCCGGGGCTGGTGACGTTTAAGTAATTCGGTGAGGCAGTAGTTTGGTGAGGAGTAAGGCGTCTACCCGGCGCTGAGGTTTTTCTTCGCTCCTCACGCCTCACGTCCTGCAAGTTGAGTTTTGGAACGAAACTCGCATAAATCCCGTACCAAACATTCCCCGCACTTCGGCGCGCGCGCGACGCACACATAACGTCCGTGCAGGATCAGCCAGTGGTGCGCATGCAGCTTGAATTCATCGGGGATGAATTTCAGCAGCCTCTCCTCGACTTCCAGCGGTGTTTTGCCCGGCGCGATGCCGGTGCGGTTGCCGATTCGAAACAGATGTGTGTCCACCGCGATGGTCGGCTCGCCGAAGGCGATGTTGAGCACCACATTGGCGGTTTTGCGGCCCACACCCGGCAGCGCCTCCAGTTCCTCACGCGTACGCGGGACTTCACCGCCGTGGTTTTCCAGCAGTAATTGGCACGTTGCCAGTATGTTTTTTGCCTTGGTGCGGTAGAGGCCTATCGATTTAACGTAGCGCTCCAGTCCCTTTTGTCCGAGTTTAAGTAGGCTTGCGGGCGTGTTGGAGCTTTGATAAAGCTGATCCGTGGCCAGATTGACGCTCTTGTCGGTGGCTTGCGCCGACAGGATCACCGCCACAAGCAGCTCAAATGGCGTTGTAAAGTGCAATTCCCCGCGTGGTTCGGGGTTCGCGGCATGAAAACGCTCAAAAATAGCGCGGCGCTTGGTGGGGTTCATTTTAGGATGGCCGGTGCGGGAAGGGCGCCGCGAGAATGTTGCTTGCGGCTGGATGGCGCATTATATAATCTTGTCAGATCAATCTGTTAGGCAGGGGATGATATGACAACCTTGCGTCAATTTCTGGTACTGGCAGCAACTGCCGCAGGCCTGCTTTGTGTGGGCGGGGTAGCGGCACAGCTCGTCACTTTTACCAAGGATGCCTCGTTGCGTTCGGAGCCGCGCTTTGATGCAGCGCCGGCAGCGCAGATCAAACAGGGAAGCACTGGCACGGCCAGCGGTAAACAGGGGCCATGGCTCAACATCAAAACGCCACAGGCGGCTGGCTGGGCGTTGACCACTGATGTCAGTTTCGGTATCAGTGGAAGTTCCGGCGGATCGGTGGGGAATATTTTCAGCGGCGGCAAGCCGCAACGCGTGGGCGGCACATCAACGCTCGGCACCCGGGGATTCGACAAGGAAACCATAGGCACAGCGCTGGGCGATGGCGGCGCGGTCAGCACGGCGCAGCTTGCCTTGCTGGATGGTTATGCGGCGTCCAAGGACGATGGTCAATCCTTCGCCAGCGGCAAGGGCTTGTCCGCGTCCAGTGTCGCTTATTGATGAGACAATCATGAAGAAATTCTATGTGATGATGATCGCTGCGGTATCCGTGTTATGCGGTACCGCTAATGCGCAGCGCACCTTTGATATTGTCCGCGCGCTGGACGCAGGCAAAGACCTCGTGGGCGCCACCGCCGGCATCAGTGAGAAGGAAGAGATTCAGATCGGTCGCGAACTGGCCGGGCGCATGCTCGGCGTGGTTGAACTGGTGAATGACGAAAATGTGCAGGCGTATGTGAATCGCGTGGGACGCTGGGTCGCATCGCAAAGCGAACGGCCCGATCTGCCGTGGCGCTTTGGTGTTGCCAATGCCGGCAATGTGAACGCGATGGCAATGCCCGGCGGCACGATATTGATCACGCGCGGTTTGTATGACCTCCTGGATAATGAAGCGCAATTGGCCGGCGTGCTGGGCCACGAAATAGCGCATGTGGTCAAGCGCCATCACGTCAACGTGATGCGACAGCAGCGTGGCGTATCGTTTGTTGCAAACGTGGCTGCGGCGCGCACGGGCAACAACATGCTGGGACAGCAAGCGCTGAACTTTTTTAAAGAGCTTTTCATCAGCGGCCTCGACAAAAATTCGGAGTTCGACGCCGATGCCACGGGCGTGATTCTTGCCGCGCGCGCGGGTTATAACGCGTTTGGTCTGGCCGAAGTGCTGCACAAGATCGGCGCGCGCGGAAAAGATCCTTCCGTCGCCGATCTGTTCGGTTCACATCCTTCGCCGGCCGAGCGGCTTACTAAACTCGGCGAGTTACTGACGCCGCGTCTTGCCAACCTGCCGTCGGGTGCGGAACCTGACATCACCCCAGTGTCGGCAAGGGCAGGCGCGCCGCGTGCAGGCCCAGCCCCTGCGGCGACCGGCGCAAGGGCGCTGACCAACGAAGGTACGGTTGAAGCACCCGCCGAGGCGCCGGCGCAAAAGCCCGCAGCCGGCGGTATCAATCCGGGCAGTATTCTCAAGGGTATTTTTGGTCGTTAGGCTGCCATTGCCTATTGTTATATAAATAATTGTTTTTAAACAATTATTGTGACAGCTC
>CAWUUY010000466.1:0-8561 GCA_963924885.1 uncultured Burkholderiales bacterium
ACCCCTTATTTGTTTCAGGAAAAGTGTCCAAGCGAATTTCTACCCATCGTTTAAAGCGCCTGCTAAGGCGCGCTTCCCCCGCATCCGCTGTGCATGACGCTGATAATCCGCTGGGCTAAACTCCGCCGCTCACTGCACAAAAAGAAACCTCATGCGCATCACCGCCATCCATTCCGCCGCTGTTCCCATTGCTTCCGAAATCCGCAACGCGTACATCGATTTTTCCAAGATGAACGCGAGTGTGGTGGCGGTTGTCACGGATGTTATTCGTGACGGTAAGCCGGTGGTCGGCTACGGCTTTAACTCCAATGGCCGTTACGCGCAGCGCGGGTTGCTGGCGGAGCGGTTTATTCCGCGCGTGATGGAGGCCGATTCGAAATCGCTGATGAACGACGCGGGCGATAACCTCGATCCACATCGCATCTGGGCGACGATGTTTGCCAATGAAAAGCCGGGCGGGCATGGCGAGCGCTCGGTGGCTATCGGCACGGTGGATATGGCGGTGTGGGATGCGGTGGCGAAGATCGAGCGCAAGCCCTTGTATCGGCTGCTGGCGGAGCGTTTCAACGGCGGGCGCGTGGACGACAAGGTGTTTGTCTATGCGGCGGGCGGTTATTACTATCCGGGCAAGGATTTGACGGCGTTGCAGGACGAGATGAAAAAGTATCTCGGCCTTGGCTACTCGGTGGTGAAAATAAAAATCGGCGGCGGCTCGCTGGCCGATGATTTGCAGCGCATTGAAGCGGTGATCAAAGTGGTAGGCAGCGGCAAGAGTCTCGCGGTGGATGCCAACGGGCGCTTTGATCAGAACACCGCGATTGAGTATGCCAAGGCGCTGGAGCCGTACGGTTTGTTTTGGTACGAAGAAGCGGGTGATCCGCTGGATTACGCGTTGCAGGCCGAACTGGCGCAGCACTATTCGCACCCGATGGCCACCGGTGAAAATCTCTTTTCGATGCAGGACGCGCGCAACCTTATTCGTCATGGTGGCATGCGCAGTGATCGCGACTGGCTGCAATTCGATTGCGCGTTGTCGTATGGCTGCGTGGAATATCTGCGCACGCTGGCGATGCTGAAAGAAAGCGGCTGGTCGCCGCGCCGTTGCTGTCCGCACGGCGGGCATCAGATGTCGCTTAACATCGCGGCGGGGCTGGGGCTGGGCGGCAATGAGTCGTACCCCGATGTGTTTCAGCCGTTCGGCGGCTTTGCGGACAATACGCCTGTGGTCGATGGTTATGTCACCATGCCGGAGTTGCCGGGCGTGGGCTTTGAGGCGAAGGCTAAGTTGTATGCGATGATGCGTAAGTTGGCAGAATAGTTTAACTATCTGTTTTTAAAGGTAAATTTATATGACGACTTTTCGGCTTTTAGGTGTCGCGGCGGTGTTCGGAATAATGTTATCCGTGGCGCACGCAGCCGATGTTTTTCCCAATAAACCGGTGCGGCTGGTGGTGGCGTTTCCGATTGCGGGGGCCACGGATATTCTGGCGCGGCAGTTTGCGCTGAAGCTGTCGGAGCAAATCGGTTATCAGGTGATCGTAGATAACCGTCCGGGTGCGGGCGGCACCATCGGCAGCCGTATCGTTGCCAATTCGGTGCCCGATGGCTACACGCTCACCATGGGCACGACCAGCACGCATGCGATAGGGCCGCATCTTTATGCGATCAAGCCTTACGATCCGTTGATCGACTTCACGCACGTTACCGCGATGGGGATCTCGCCCACGGTGTTGATGGTGGCGGCGCAGGTGCCGGCGAAATCGCTGAAGGAGCTGGTCGCGCTGGCCAAGGCGCAGCCGGGCAAACTAAATTTTGGTTCGTCGGGCATCGGCACGCAGTTTCATTTGTCCGGCGAGTTGTTGAAGCTGATGGCGGGGATCAACATCGTGCATGTGCCTTACAAAGGCACGGCGCTGGTATACCCGGACATGATATCGGGGCAGATTCAAATGCTGTTTGATGTGCCGCCGGCGGCGCTGAATTTCATCAAGCAGGGCCGCGTGCGCCCGCTCGGCATCTCGGGAACGAAGCGCACGCCGGTGCTGCCAGACGTGCCCACAATTGCCGAGGCCGGCATTGCCGGCTACGAAGCGGATTTGTGGTGGGGCTTGTTTGCGCCGCCGCGCATGGCGAAGGATCGGCTTGCGCGCGTGCATGCCGAGTCCGTCAAGGCGCTGAACTCGCCAGAGGTCAAAGAGCGTTACGCCACGATGGGCACGGAGGTGGTGGCCAACGCGCCTGACGTGTTTAGCGCGTTTCTGAAAATCGAAAGCGCCAAGTGGGATAAAGTGGTCAAGGCATCGGGGGCGAAGGCAGACTGAACGGAGGAGCTTATGTCGGCATGGCGTCAAACATCGATATTAGTACTCGGCGCGCTGTTGTTCACCGCGCTGCCGGCGGCGGACCTTGCGCGCGTGGATGACGCCGAGATTCAGCGTTTGATGGATACCGTGGGGCAGAGCGAGGCCGAGAAACGCGTGATTCAGCGTCGCTTGCTGGCGTGGAAAACTATGGTCGAATCGCCCAAGCACAAAGTCCTCGACGACAACGGTAAGCTGAAGCTGGTGAATGATTTTGTCGCGGAGACGCCGTTTTATTGCGACCCGGTGCAATGGTGTCTTGAGGATTACTGGGCGAAGCCGCTGGAGTTTCTGGCCAATGATGGCGGTGACTGCGAGGATTTCGCCATCGCCAAGTATTACGCGCTGCGCGCCATCGGCGTGCCGGACGACAAGCTGCGCATCGTGTATGCGGGCTATCGCGCGGGAGGGTTCAGCGGCGCGCACATGGTGCTGGCCTATTACCCCACGCCCGACGGCGATCCGCTGATCCTCGACAACATCAATCCCAATATTCTGCCCGGATCGGCACGCATCGACCTCACGCCGGTGTTCAGTTTCAATACGCAGGGCCTGTGGTCGGCGCAGCAGTTAAAAGGCCGCGATACCAGCAATCCGCACAAGTCGTGGGGTGATGTCTGGCGCAAAGTGCAGACCGACAACACGATCCGTTTTCTCACCCCGGAGCAGCGCAAATCGCAGGAGTGCCAGGGGCTGCGGGCGCGGGTGCCGTGGTGCAGATAACAAACCTGACGCAGCGGACGGCGGAGCGAAGCAATCTGGCCATCGTCGTTCCAGCGCAAGCTGGAACCCCGGTTGTAAACCTGCGCGCAGCGGATATATGCGGCGCTTCGTGCCGTGGTGTTACGCACTGGATTCCAGCTTGCGCTGGATTGACGGCGTGGGTCTCCGCGACCTCGACCATTTGTAAGATTCGTGTTATTGCCATGATCTGTGGAAACCCCTGACCAACTCAAACTTTTTATCAAGGAAAATAAATGAACGGCGCAGAAAGTCTGGTCCGCACGTTGCTGAACGGCGACGTGAACGTGTGTTTTGCCAATCCAGGCACGTCGGAAATGCATTTTGTTTCAGCGCTGGATCGCGTCGAGGGCGTGCGCTGCATTCTGGGTTTGTTCGAGGGGGTGGTGACGGGTGCGGCGGATGGTTACTACCGCATGGCGGGCAAACCGGCGGCGACGTTGCTCCACTTGGGGCCGGGCCTCGGCAACGGGCTGGCGAATCTGCACAACGCGAAAAAAGCGCGCTCGGGCATCGTCAATGTGGTGGGCGAGCACGCGGGTTATCACATCCAGTACGACGCGCCGCTCACCGCTGATATCGAAGGTGTCGCGCGGCCCATGTCGGATTGGGTGAAGACGTCGCATTCATCGAAGAGCATCGCGGCCGATGGCGCGCTGGCGGTGCAGGCCGCGCGCACCGCGCCGGGACAGATAGCCACGCTGATTTTGCCCGCGGATACGGCGTGGGGCGAATCGGATGGACCAGTGCAGGTGGCTGAACCAGCGCCGCGCGCGGTGGTGTCGTCGCAGGCCATCGCTGATGGCGTGCGCGCGCTGAAAAATGGCAAGTCGGCGACGCTGTTTTTGGGCAATGCCGCAGTGCGCGGCAAGGCGCTGGAGTGGGCTGGGCGCATTGCTGCCAAAACCGGATGCAGTCTCATCAGCGAATCGGGCAATGCGCGCATTGAGCGCGGCGAGGGGCGCACGCCGGTGCGGCAACTGCCGTTCGTGGTGGATAACGCGCTGGCGATGTTGAAAGACACGCGGCAACTGGTGCTGGTCGGCAGCAAGTCGCCAGTGTCGTTTTTCGCGTATCCCGGCAAGCCCAGTGTGCTGGTGCCCGAGGGCTGCGAAGTGATCAAGGTCGCCGGGCCGGAGGCCGATGTCGAAGGCGCGCTGGAAGCGCTGGCCGGTGAGCTGGGCGCACGCGACGCAGCACCCTTGGTGAATACTCCGACGTACAACGGCGCACTGCCTACCGGGGCCATCACACCCGAGGCGCTGGGCGCATTTTTTAATGTGATGATTCCCGGTAACGCCATCGTGATTGATGAAGCCATCACCAGCGGTCGTGCCTTCACCGGCGCTACCATGGGCGCGCGTCCGCACGACTGGCTTTCCATCATGGGCGGCTCGATTGGCTGGGGGATGGCGGCGTCGGTGGGCGCGGCCATCGCCGCACCGGATCGTAAAGTCGTCGCGCTTGAAGGCGACGGCAGCGCCATGTATACGCAGCAGGCGCTGTGGACCATGGCGCGCGAAAATCTGGATGTCACCGTCGTCATCTTCGCCAACCGCGCTTACAAAATACTCGTGAACGAACTTGCCAACGTTGGCGCAGGCGCGCCGGGACCCAACGCCACCAGTATGTTGACGCTGGGCAATCCGAGTCTGGATTGGGTCACCATCGCCAAGGGCTACGGCGTCGAAGGCGGGCGCGCCACCACGCTGGATGAGCTGGCGGTGCAGTTCAAGCGCGGGCTGGATAAGCATGGCCCGTATCTGGTCGAACTGGTGATGTAGGCTGGAAGGCGTCCGGTCCACGCAGATGCGATTCAACTGAAGTCTAAGCTACGGGATGTATAGGCCCGCAGACAGTACCTTCCCCCTGAAGGGGAAGGAGTTTCTTTGTATGGAACGCGTGATACAGACATCAGTGAGATTTGTCCCTGACCTGCACTCGGCGCCGGACACAGACCAGCCAAAGGCTACAATATAGCCATGGTCAAAGCCACACATCTCAAACTGGTATCACCGCAGGACGCGGATCCGCAGGCGTGGATCGACGCCATTGCGGCGAATGAATCCACCGTGGCGGCAAAAACGCTGCGCGATGTGGTCGCGTACGTCACGCCGCTCTACGAAGGCAAGTCGCTGGCGGACGGCGAGCCCGTCCTCGCGCATGTGATGGGCGTGGCGTCGCTGCTGGGTGAACTGCGGCTGGGGCACGAATCCGTTGCTGCCGCCATGCTGTGGCCGACGCTGGAGCTGGAGGCGGGCATGTCGCGCCGCGTGCGCGACAAATTCGGCGCCACCATCGCGATGCTGGCCGACGGCGTGCTGCGCATGAGCGCCATTGGCGTGCTGGGCGCGGGCACGGAGCGGCGCACCGCGCATCTGAAGCCCGAGCAGCAGGCCGCGCAACTCGAAGCGCTGCGCAAGATGCTGCTGGCGATGGTGCAGGATGTGCGCGTGGTGCTGATCAAGCTGGCGGATCACACGCAGGATTTGCGCCATGCGGTGAAGAGCACGGATGCCGATGCACGCCGCGAATGCGCGCAGTTGACGCGCGACATCTTTGCGCCGCTGGCGAATCGCCTGGGCGTGTGGCAGTTGAAATGGGAATTGGAAGATCGCGCATTTCGCATCCTTGAGCCGGACGCCTACAAGGAAATCGCGCGCCTGCTCGACGACAAGCGCGTCAATCGTGAAGGCTACATCGAGAACGTGATGGCGATCCTCAAGGAGGAGCTGGCGGGCGCGGGCATCAAGGCCGAGGTGATGGGGCGGCCCAAACACATTTACAGTATCTACAGTAAAATGCGGCGCAAGGGCGCGGAGTTTGAGGCGCTGCACGACGTGCGCGCGGTGCGCGTGCTGGTGGATGACGTGAAGGATTGTTATGCCGTGCTGGGGCTGGTGCATCAACTGTGGTCGCCCTTGCCCAAGGAGTTTGACGATTACATTGCCAAGCCCAAGGCCAACAATTACCGCTCGCTGCACACGGCGGTGATCGGGCCGGAAGGCAAATCAGTCGAGGTGCAGATACGCACGCATGATATGCATCAAAGCTCCGAGCTCGGCGTGGCGGCGCACTGGCGCTACAAGGAGGGCGGGCGGCAAGGCAAAGGCGCCAAGGATTACGATGGCAAGAGTGCGTGGCTGCGCCAGGTGCTCGACTGGAAAGATGAAGTGCGCGAGGGCATTAACGGCGCCGGCGAGCTGGCCGAGCAGTTCAAGACGAGCCTCTTCGACGACAGCATTTACGTGTTTACGCCGCAGGGCAAGGTGATTGATCTGCCGGCGGGCGCAACGCCAATTGATTTTGCGTATCACGTCCACACCGAACTGGGGCACCGTTGCCGGGGCGCCAAGGTCGATGGCGCGATGGTGCCGCTGAACACCGCGCTGCACAACGGCCAGCAGGTGGAGGTGACCACCGTGGCGGAGGGTGGGCCGAGCCGCGACTGGTTGAATCCGCAACTGGGTTTTATCAAAAGCCCCAGCGCGCGCAACCGCGTGCGGCAATGGTTTAACCGGCTGAACTTTGATGCGGATGTGGCGCAGGGCCGAGCCATCCTCGAAAAAGAATTGCAGCGTCACGGCCAGACCGCGATCAATCTCGACAAGCTGGCGGAGTCCGAAGGCTACGACCAGCTCGACGAGTTTCTTGCGGACATCGCGCGCGGCGACGTCGGGCCCAAGCGCTTGCAGGATGCGCTGCGTCCGCCGTCCGCTACGCCCGCCCCCGTGGTCGAGGTCGCGCCTGCGGCGCGCAAGCCGCGCGCGAACAGCGGCGGCGGCGTGCTGGTGGTGGGTGTCGATAAATTGCTCACGGTGCCAGCCAAGTGTTGCGAGCCCGCGCCGCCCGAGCCGATTGTCGGCTTCGTATCGCGCGGGCGCGGCGTGACCGTGCATCGCGCGAGTTGCTCTAACGTCAAGCGTCTCGATCCGCAACGCATAGTGACGGCGGAGTGGGGCGCAGCCAGCGGGCACACGTTCGCGGCGGAAATCGAAATCGAAGCGCTGGATCGCACCGGTTTGTTGCGCGACATCAGCGAGGTGTTCACGCGCGAACGCGCGAATGTCACCGCCACCAACACGCTAACCAAAGACATGCTCGCGCGCATGCGCTTCACGCTGGAGATTTCAAATCTCGATCAGTTGCAGCGCGTGCTGGCGATGATCCGCGAGGTGAAGGGCGTGATGCGGGCAGGCCGGCGGTAGTCTTGTAAGAATATGTTTTAAAAGAGAAAATTATTTTCTTATAGAGCGAAGAATTTGGCGGTCGTGTAGGGTGAGAAAAGTGAAGCGTTCCCACGCGCCGCGAAGTTGGCGTGGGAACGCTGCGCTTTTTCCACCCTACAGATTGTTTAATACCGGCTCGTCCGGCTTAGGTTGATTCATAAAGGAACCTCGTGGCAAAACTGACAGGCATGGTAGCGTTTCTCACCGGCGCGGGCGCGGGTATCGCCAAGGCAACGGCCAAATTGTTCGTGGCCGAAGGCGCGAAGGTGGCGATCGTTGAATTGAACCGCGAAGCGGGCGAGTCGGCGGAAAAAGAAATCCGCGCGGCGGGTGGCGATGCGCTGTTCGTCGAAACCGATGTCACCCAAGATGAAAGCATGAAGCGCGCGATGGATGCCACCATCGCCCAATTCGGGCGGCTGGATATTATTTTCAATTGCGCAGGCGGCTCGTTGCAGGAAGACGTGCCGGTGCATGAGATGGATCTCGATGTCTGGCATCGCACCATCAATCTCAATCTGCTGCATCCGTTTTTAAGCTGCCGTCACGGCATCCCGCATCTGATGAAAGTGGGCGGCGGGGCGATTATCAACGTCACCTCGCATCTGGGCCTGATGGGATCGATGAAGCCGGCCTACGCGGCGACTAAGGGTGGCATCATCTCGTTTACCAAAACACTGGCCGCGCAATACGTCGAACACAATATACGCGCCAACGCGATTGCGCCGGGGTCGATACGCACCGAGCGGCAGATCAAACGCTACGAAAACCCGGAGTGGATGAAGGCGGAAAAACTCTCGCCCGCCGCGCGCGCGCGCAAGATCGCGCACCAGCTCTATCCGTTTTCGGCGGGCGCGTCGGAAGACATTGCGTCGATTGCGCTGTTTCTGGCGTCGAACGATTCACGCATGCTGACCGGCACCACCATCGCGGCCGACGGCGGACGTTCGTCGTATCTGAAAATTTATAGCGGGGAAGACTGAGTTGAAAATTCGTTTTTCAGTAGTGGCGCTAGCCTTGTGTTCAAGTTGTGTATTTGCACAAGCGTATCCGAGCAAACCGATACGTATGGTCATCACCTATCCGCCTGGCGGCAACACCGATCTGGTAGGGCGCGCGATGGCGGCGAAGCTCTCCGAGCAGATAGGGCAGCAGGTGGTGGTGGACAACCGCGGCGGCGCAGGCGGGGTGATGGGCACGATGATTGCCGCGCAGGCCGCGCCCGATGGCT
>CAWUUY010000467.1:0-5757 GCA_963924885.1 uncultured Burkholderiales bacterium
CCTGTATGAGCAAGTCCCGGTCCTCGAGCGTGTCGAGACGAAGAAAGTCAGGCAGCTGCCCCGCCGCACTTTTCCCAGGGAGAGCTGGCGACGCAAAAGTAAAAGTCCGTGTCACATCTTCCATGCCTGTGCAGCGGTCGCTGCTACTACTACTACTGCCACCTCCCGCTCTACCACCAGCGCCACCTCCCTGCTGGGCCTCTGCCATAGTCGGCTGCTGAGGTGTCGCCATCGCCTTGCCCCTGGCGCGTCATGTCTTCCTGCGGCAACGCGGGCACTTCGATTTGCAGATCAATGCGGTCAAGCAGCGGGCCGGAAATACGCGAGCGGTAACGCGCCACCTGGTCGGGCGTGCAGCGGCATTTGCCGCTGGGGTGGCCGAGGTAGCCGCAGGGGCAGGGGTTCATCGCCGTGACCAACTGAAATTGCGCGGGGAACTCCGCCTGCCGTGCCGCGCGCGAGATAACAATGCGTCCGCTTTCCAACGGCTCGCGCAGCACTTCGAGCACGCTGCGCTGAAACTCCGGCAGCTCATCGAGAAAAAGCACGCCGTGCATCGCCATCGAAATTTCACCGGGGCGCGGATTGCTGCCGCCGCCGACCAGCGCCACACCCGATGCGGTGTGATGCGGCGCGCGATAAGGGCGCTGCTTCCACTTCGACACATCAAAACCTGCTGTGCCGAGCGATTGCATTGCCGCTGATTCGAGCGCCTCTTGTTGCGTCATCGGCGGCAAGATGCCCGGCAGACGCGAGGCGAGCATGGTTTTGCCGGTACCGGGCGGGCCGACCATCAACAGGCTGTGTCCGCCTGCCGCCGTAATTTCAAGCGCGCGCTTGGCATGCGCCTGGCCTTTCACATCGGAGAGATCGGCGTAGCTAACCTCCGTGGTGACGGGTTGGCTCTGGTACGGCGAGAGTTTTTCCTGCCCCAGCAAGTGCGCGCACACCGCCAGCAGCGACGGCGCGGCATACACCGTGGCGTTTTCGACCAGCGCGGCTTCGGCGGCGTTTTCCACCGACAGCATGAACGCACGGCCATCATTCAATGCGCCCAGCGTCATCGCCAGCGCACCGCGCACCGGGCGCAGCGCGCCGGTTAACGCGAGTTCGCCGGCAAATTCGTAGTCGTTCAATTTGTTCGCGGGTATCTGCCCCGATGCCGCGAGGATGCCCAGCGCAATCGGCAAATCGAGACGACCTGATTCCTTTGGCAAATCAGCGGGCGCAAGATTCACCGTGATGCGCCGCATCGGAAATTCAAAACGCGCGTTTTGCAATGCGGCACGCACGCGGTCTTTGGATTCTTTTACCTCGGCTTCGGGCAGGCCGACGATGGTGAAGCTCGGCAAACCATTCGCCAGATGCACCTCGACATCCACCGGGGGTGCTGCGACGCCCGCGAGGGCGCGGCTGTGGAGTACGGCTAGGGACATTGAGATGGGCTTGGGTGCGGTGGGTGTGCGGTGAGTCTAACGCACGAGTGTGCTTCGCGGTGGACAGCGCGGGGTGTCGCGGGACGGGGATTGTTTCGCTTACGGTAGGTTGGCGCTGAACTTGCGAAGCCCAACATCGTGGCACACCGCGAAAGGTAAATGATGCTTACTCGGCAGACTTGCGATGTTGGGCTTCGCAGGCTCAGCACCAACCTACGCGCAACTTATTCCTGCTCCGTCAGCCGCATCAAAGCCCTTCCGTCACCATCAGATTCGATTTTGTAGTGCGCTCGCGGATTACGCGCAGCGGTTTATATTCGGGAGAATCCCACCACGTTTTCAATCGCGCCATGCTGGAAAACTCCAGCAGCACAACACGGTTGGGGGTTCGCGCGCCTTCGAGTACCTCGGTCGCGCCGCCACGCGCCAGATAGCGGCCACCATACGCGGCGATGGTCGCGGGAACCTGTTACTGATATTCATTGAATCCTTCGCTGTCGATAACTTCAATGTCTGCGATGAAGTAGGCGGCCATTGGTATTTTCCCCGGTGATGAATGCTGTGTAACAACAAAGCGCGTCGATTTATTTCTCGCGTTCCAGCGCCGACAGGCGCTCCTCTAACTGCGTGATCTTTTCGCGTGCGCGCAACAGCACTGCGCGCTGCACATCAAACTCCTCGCGCGTCACCAGGTCGAGTTTGGCGAATTGCGCTTGCAGCAACGCGCGCAGGTTTTTCTGCACATCCGCCGCTGGGGTGTTAGATAGTAAGTCTTTGATTTTGTTGTTAATTTCGTCCAGCACGCGGTTGTCCATGGTGATCCTTGAAGGCGGTAATGTGGGTAGTCTAACAAACCGCTGTGGCGCGATTGGTTATGATGGGCACCACAAACTTAAGCGGAGCAGCAACACATGCCGATGGCCCCCGTTAGCAACGGACAGCTTTATTACGAAGAACAAGGCACGGGTGAAGTCGTCATCATGTTGCCGGGCCTCGGCCACGATCACACCTATTTTGCCAAGACGCTGCCGCTGATTGCGCGCGCCGGGCGCGTGGTGACGCCGGACCCGCGCGGGCTGGGGCAGTCATCACCCGCAGATAGTTACAGCGTTGAGCAGTGGGCGGCGGATGTTTTGGAATTGATTACACACTTGGGTGCGCCGCGCGCGCATCTGGTTGGCTCGTCGCTGGGCGCGTGTGGTGCATGCAGGCGGCGCTCGATGCCCCTGGCAAAGTGGCGTCGCTGACGCTGGTGGCTGGGTTTTCGGAAGTAGCTACGCTGCTGGAAATGAATTTCCGCACACGGTTAAAAATTCTCGATGAAGTGGGCTTGGGCGATGTGATGGCAAGCCATGTGTCGATGTGGACACTGGTCCGCACGTTTCTTGCCGCCGCCTAGGGCCACGCGCAGATTGAAAAATTATTCGCCTCGGTGCGTAAAAATTCGCCTGAGCGCTATAGTGCGTTCATACAAACCATACTGCGCTTCGGGCGTTGCGAGCCAGATCAGGCGGGCTTGCCCAAGCTTACCGCGCGCCTCGGTGAGATACGCGCGCCGACGCGGGTGATCTGCGGCGCGGAAGACATCATGACGCCGCCTGCGTTGTCGGAGCAGATAGCAAAACGCATACCGGGCGCGCAGTTGCGTGTGATACCGTCGTGCGGGCATATTACGTTTACGGAGCAGCCGGTTGAGTCGGCGCGGTTGATTGTGGAGTTTTTGGGTGAGGTGATTCGGAAATGAAACATAAAAAGCTTTTTAGCTACAGATGAACACAGATTAAAACCTTCGTTGTTGTTATGGCGGCGCGCGGGCTGGCCCGTGGTGCTGGCGAGCATGTTTACTGGCTCGGCCCACGCGCAAAAACCCGACGATGCCGCTGCCTTCCCCAGCCGCCCCATCCGCATCGTCATCGGCTTCACTCCTGGCGGGCAACCGGATATTTCCGCGCGGCTGATCGGGCCGAAGTTGTATGAGGTGTTCGGCCAGCAAGTGGTGGTGGATAACCGTCCCGGCGCGGGCGGGGTGGTGGGGGCGCGCATTGTGGCTGGGTCTAACCCTGACGGGCACACGCTGTTGTCGATTTCGTCAGCGCATGTGGTCGCGCCCACGGTGCATGCGCGCCTCGGCTACGATCCGCTGAAAGATTTTGCCGCTGTGACGCAATCCACCAGCGCGGCGTATCTGCTGGTGGTGTCGCCGTCGCTCGAAGCAAAAACGTTGAAGGATTTGATTGCGCTGGCCAAAGCCAAGCCCGGACAAATCAATTTCTCCTCGGGCAGCACCGGCAGCGGTACGCATTTCGCGGCGGAGATGTTGAAGATCGCCGCAGGCATCGACGTGGTGCATATCCCGTACAAGGGCGTGCCCGAAGCGCTGACCGATACGGTGTCGGGCCGTGTACAATTTTTTATGTCGCCACTGGCCAGTACCATCAATCTGGTGCGCGACGGCAAGTTGCGCGCGCTCGGCGTGTCGTCGGCCAAGCGCATGCTTGCCTACGCCGAGGTGCCGACCCTTGCCGAGGCCGGCCTGGCGGACTTTGACTGGGATTCCTGGGGCGGCATTCTTGCGCCTGCCAAAACGCCGCGCGCCATCATCAACAAACTCAACCTCGAAATCGTGCGCGCGTTGAACTCGCCCGAGGTGAGTCAACGCTTGACCTCACTCGGCGCGGAGCCGATGCCCGGTACGCCGGAGCAGTTCGACAAGCTGATCGCCGCGCAGTTGACGATTACCGCGAACCTCGCACGCAAGGCGGGCATCAAGGCCGAGTAGCTTTCCGCAGGCACGCGGCTTCAATGTGGTGCGTTCGCGCACCACCACCGTGCTGGACGATTTCTCTGGTTTGTTCATGGCTCGGCGTCGCCCCTTAATGGACGCCCCGGCAACCCTTTGGTGCGATGGCATAGTTTTTGGGTTACGAGAGATGTTGTGCAGAGCGTCACGCCAACCTCCCCCGTCATTCAATCTCTATCAAGGATATCGACCATGAATATGAAGCAATGGATTGCTACAACCCCCTTGGAGATACTAATTCTAATTAGCTTTCAAATTGATACTAACTATGGCAAACTTTGCTCCGAAGATTATCTTCGGAGGGCATGCTCATGGCGAGACCACGTCGAGTCGATATGAAGTTGGTGACGCAAGCGCAGGGCGTCGTAGCTAAGGCAAGCAGCTTGGAAGATTTGCGCTGCGCGCAGGCGGTGTTGCTGCCGGCCCTGCTGGGCGCCACCTTGGAACAAACGGCTGCGGTGTTGGGCGTGGGTCGCGCCAGTGTGCCGCGATTACAAGCGCGGCTGCGCCAGCGTTGCCTGGAACCGGGGACGACAAGGGCGAGTTGGGGTGGGCGTCGACACGAAGCGCTGTCGCAGGAGGATGAGCGCGCCTTTCTGGCGCCTTGGTCGGAAGCCTCAAAGGCTGGGGGCGTATTGGTGGTGTCGCCGATGCGCGAGGCCTTGGCGCAGAGACTGGGGCGACCCGTGGCCGCTTCGGTGATGTATCGGATGCTGGCGCGGCACGGCTGGCGCAAAGTGGCCCCGGATACGCGCCACCCCAAGAGCGATCCGAAAGTGCGAGAGGACTGGAAAAAAAACTGCCCGAAACATTGGCGGCCCTCTTGAAACCCGAAGCAGTTCTGGGCCGGCATGTGCGGCTGATGTTCCAGGATGAAGCCCGCTTTGGGCGCATGGTGCGGATTCGGCGCTGCTGGTCACCACAGCCCGCGCGACCGGTGGTCAACAATGGCTACGAGCGACAGTTCGTCTTTGTGTATGGCGCGGTCAGCCCCATCGAGGGCGAACTGGACTGGATGATAGGCGGGGTGATGAATACCGAGCAGATGAGTGCATTTCTCGCACAACTCAGCGCATCCCCGCGATTTCATCCTCATGGTCGTTGACGGCGCCAGTTCTCACATCGCCAAAGCGCTACAGGTTCCTGAGAACATCCGGTTGTTACGACTACCGCCCTACTCGCCGGAACTGAATCCGCAGGAACACGTCTGGGACGAAGTCCGGGAGAAAGAGTTTCCCAATCGCGTCTTCGCCGATCTTGGCAGCGTCATGCATCAATTGGAACTCGGGCTACCGCGCTTAGCTGCAAACACCACGGGACTACGTAGCCTGACCGCTTGGCCATGGATAATTGATCTCAATTTGAACGCTACTTAGAATAAGCGCCCGGGCAATTGCCTCCAGGCTCAGGCCGGTGCTGTGGCGGTATCGAAGTACGTCTCGTATCTTGCGCATAGATAGTTTGTCCTGGGGCATGTCTGCTCGCTTTCAAAAAAAGCGGCAAGACTACCTTTAACTATCC
>CAWUUY010000468.1:0-3472 GCA_963924885.1 uncultured Burkholderiales bacterium
GCCACGCCCGACGGCCACACGCTGCTGGTGTCCAGCGGCAGCTCGATGGTGATGAACGGGTTGTTGTACAAAGACCTACCCTACGACGCGATGCGTGATTTTGTCGCGGTGGGTTTTATCGCGGCGTACCCGTTTTTGCTGATTGCGCGCGCCGATCTGCCGGTGAACAATCTCACCGAGTTGATTAAATACGCCAAGGAGCGGCCCGGCAAGCTCACCTATGGTTCGTCGGGCGTGGGGTCGGTGCAGCATGTGTGGGGCGCGATTTTGTTTCGCGGCATGGGGCTGGATTTGCTGCATGTGCCGTACAAAGGCGCGGCGTTTGCCGCCCAGGAACTGATGGGCGGCCGTATTGACCTGATGTTCGACAACATGAGCGCGGCCAAGCGCTATGTTGAATCCGGCCGCGCTAAGGCGCTGGTGGTGTCGCCCACCGCGCGCTCGAAAGAAATGCCCAACGTGCCCACCGTCAATGAAAGCGGCGTCACCCAATTCGACGGCGAAAGCTGGATGGGCATGTTCGCACCGGCCGCAACGCCGCGTGCAACAGTGGATGCGCTGCGCACTACTTTTGTGAACGTCACGCGCGACGCGGATTTCATCGCGCGCATCGAAGCCGCCGGCGGACGCATCATGAGTATCCCGCCGCAACAGCAGCAGGCGTTCTTGAAAAGCGAGATTGAACGCTGGCGCGTGTTGATTCAGCGCTATGGGGTGAAGGCGGAGTAGCGGACCATCCGCGGCATCGGTAGGTTGGGCTGCAAAGCCCACACCTGCTTGTGTTGCGGAACCGCTGTTTGGCTTTTCAGCCCAACTTACAGTATTTTATGTAACAATTTTTTTTAAACACTATTCTAATCTGCGCGGATGTTTGCGCCGCGCGCCAATAAACCCCATTTTTTAATCTCCGTCGCGATCAACGCGCTGAATTCTTCCGGCGTTGCGGGCTGCGGTACGGTGCCGCCGGCCAGCAGGCGATCCGCCGTGTCTTTGGTTTTTAACGACTCGTTGATTTCGCGATTGAGTTTTTGCAATACGTCGGCGGGCATTTTGGCCGGCCCGATAATGCCGTCCCAGGAATAGGCTTCAAAACCCGGCAGGCCGGATTCAGCGATGGTCGGAAAATCTGGCTGCGACGGGATGCTGGAGAACATCAGCTGCACTTCGCCCGACAACAGCGCGATGGCGCTGGGGCCGCTGCCTTTGTACGGCACATGAGTCATGGTGATTTCCGCCATCGACTTGAACAACTCTGAGGCGAGATGATCGGCATTGCCCGCGCCCGACGACGCACAGGTGAGTTCGCCAGGGCGCGCTTTGGAGAGCGCAATCAGTTCCTTGACGTTTTTCACCGGCAGCGACGGGTGGGTCAAAAGCAGCACCGGAAAATCCACGCCGCGCGCGATGATGGTGAAGTCGCGCAGCGTGTCGTACGGCAGCTTGGCGTAAACATGCGGGTTCACCGCCAGCGGGCCGGCGGACGAACTGGCGATGGTATAGCCGTCGGCCGGCGAGGCCATCAGCGCTTGCAAGCCGATGATGCCATTGGAGCCGCCGCGGTTATCGATGATGACCTGCTGGCCGATGCGCTCAGACAACTTTTGCCCGATGATACGCCCCATGAAATCCACCCCGCCGCCGGCGAGGAAGGTGAGGATCATGCGCACGGCTTTGTTGGGATAGGCTTATGCCACCGCAATGGATGGCACAGCGGCGGCGGACACTAACAACGTTGCGACAGACATACGTAAATTCATGAGTTCCTCGCAGTTTCGTCGCGGACTGTCTCCGAATCGCCATCGGTTGTCAATCGCGGCGAACCACGTAGAATGATCCCGTCGCCTGCATCAAGCGCAAACCCCATGATCGACATCCACGACATCACTCATCGCGTTCCGTTGTTCGCCGGTCTGGATGCCGACGATTTGCGCTATGTGCTGCGGATCGCGCGGCGGCTTGAATTTGCGCCGGGCGCCATGGTGCTGCAGCAAGGGCAGGCCGCCGACAGCGCGCTGATTCTGGAGGACGGGCGCGTCGGCATCGTGAGTGCGCTGCCGGGCGGAGGCGAAGCGGTTATCGCGGAGCTGGGGCCGGGCAGCGTGTTGGGCGAAATGGCGCTGCTCGACAGCGGCGTGCGTTCGGCCAATGTGATCGCGCGTGAACCGACGGCGTGTTTGAGCATGGAGCGCGACGCGTTCCGCCTGCTGATCGCGCAGGGCAATCGTGCGGTGCTGGCGATCAACCACCGCATCACGCTCGGCTTGTGCCAGCGGCTGTGCGAGCTTAACGGCAAGATACTTGCGCGCAGCGCGCCCGAACATCTGGCGGCGACGGTGATGCGTCGTGAGTGCCGCAGGCAGCCTTGCGGCTTTGATGCGCGGGCTTTTCTCAGCCTGCTGCCGGCGTTGCGGCATTTCAGCCGCGAGGAACTGACCGAACTGCATGAACTGTGCGGAGCGGATGCGATGTTTGATGTGCCGCGCGGCGGCGTGTTGTTCAACGCGGGTGAATTCAGTGATGCATGTTATTTGGTGATGCGCGGCGCGCTCGAAATCTGCCGGGAGAAAGGCGGCGAACAACGGCGGATCGGCATCCTGGGCCCAGGGCGCCTGTGCGGCATCCTCGCGCTGATCGAGAACGCCCGCCACAGCATGTCGGCCATCGCGCGCGAGCACACCACGCTGATGGAAATCCCCGGGGCCGTGTTCCAGCAGTATTACGATGGTTCCGCTCGAGGCGCGCTACGCTTTCAGCAGTCGGTGAATCAGGAGTTGCTACAGGCGCTGGCGCGCACCAATAATCATCTGACGCGGCTGATCAGCCAGGCCGCGATCCGTCATCACGGGCAGCAGGTGGATGAACTGCATCGCGCGCTGTTTGAACAGGACTGCCGGACCGGGACGCACTAATGCTTTGTGTCGTAACACGGGGTCGAACGTTTTCGGAGGCATGCCATGAGCTGTCAAAAATGCGGAACGCAAAATGATGCTGCCGTGCGGCAGTGCGTCAAGTGCGGCGCTGCGCTGAAGCCCGGCAAGCCACGCACACCCGTGGTGGTGGCGCACGTCTATGCTGGTTTCTGGAAGCGGTTCGCGGCGTTTATCATCGATTACATCGTTGTGATCATCGTGGTAATGGGGGGCGGCGCAGCGGTCGGATTTATCTGTGGTGTGGCAAATGGATTGGCGACTGTCGGCGAGATTGCCGGCACGATCGCCGGGTTCATGGCGTTCTGCCTTTACTATGTGCTGATGGAAAGTTCGCGCACGCAGGCGACGCTCAGCAAATTAGCGCTGGGCATCCGGGTAAAAGATATGCGCGGCGCGCGCATATCTTTTGGCTGCGTCACCTGGCGGTTAATCTCCAAACTGACATCCGGCATGACGCTGATGTTGATCTTGTAAACCTTTCATTGAGGGTTTAAGCCGCTCTTTTTGTCAGCCGAGCGGATTGGCTGTTGTTGCTGGGTACA
>CAWUUY010000469.1:0-6658 GCA_963924885.1 uncultured Burkholderiales bacterium
GATCTGCCCCGGCAGCACGTCGATCAGCGCCGGCCCCACACCCTTGTACGGCACATGCACCATGCTGACCTTGGTGTGCAACACAAACAGTTCCGTTGCCAGATGCGCGCCGCTGCCCGCGCCGCCGGTGCCGAAAGTCAGTTGCCCCGGCCGCGCGCGTGCGAGCGCAATCAGTTCGGTCACGTTCTTCGCGGGCAACGAGGGATGCACCGCGAGTATCGTCGGCACCTTGGCAATCAGCGTGATGGGTTGCAAATCGCGCAGCGGGTGGTAACTCAGCTTTCGATACAGCGTGGGGTTCACCGCCATGTTGGCGATGTTGCCGAGCACCAGGTTGTAACCATCGTTGGGCCACTTCGCGGCGATCTCCACGCCCAGCGAGCCGCCGGAACCGCCGCGGTTTTCCACCACCACCTGCTGGCCCAGCGCCTCGGTAATCTTGAGCGCGGAGATGCGGCCAATCACATCGTTGGCGCCGCCGGGCACGAAGGGAATCATCATGCGGATCGGCTTCACGGGGTACTCTTGCGCCTGCACGGGTGTGACGCATGCGCACGCCAGCAGCGCCATCCATCCAAATGGCTTAGTTATCATAAGTATTTGTTTTTATTGAATTAAATTATTAATCGGCCAAGCAAAACCACTATTGGATAGTTTGTGCGCGACATCGTATTCAGCATGGAAACCGACCATTCCCATTTACAATGCGGGTCGCAAATTTTCCATCACGTTGCGCGGCGTCAGTATAAAGCGTGCGCGCGAACCGCTGGAACAATCCTCGTTTTGAAAACCTACGGAGCACTGATTGAGATGGCCAAGAAATTCACGGCAGCAACAAAAAAACCCGCAGCCAAACCCGCATCGCAAAGCCCCAACCCCACCCGCGTTTTTCAGGGCGGCATGCCCACCACGCTCGGCATGAAGCTCGTCTCGGTGACCAAAAAGAAAGTGGTCGTCGAAATGCCGGTGAAAGACCAGCACCGCAACTGGAATGGACGCGTGAACGGCGGCGCCCTCATGTCGCTGGCGGATGCCACAGGCGCGGCCGGCGCAGTGGCCAACATGCCGCCGAATCATCGCGGCGGCACGCTGGAATCGAAAACCAATTTTTTCGCGGCAGGCATGGGACCAGTGATGCGCGCGGTGGCCAAACCGCTGCACATCGGGCGCACCACGTCGGTGTGGCAAACGACCATCACCAACAGCGGTGATGGCAAATGCGTGGCGATCGTGACGCAGACGCAGATGTGTTTACCGATCAGGGATAAAAGCGCGGCGTAAAGCGCACCCGTTCAAAGTAACGCCATAGGATGGGTGCAACCCATCGCAAACACTGGTGCGCGAACTAGCGCTGTGATGGGTTTCACCCATCCTACGGATACGATTGCGGGGAGGGGCCGTCCGTTACCCCACTGGCGGATACAACCGCGCCGCCAAATTCGGCGAGCCCGGCGCGTGCACCAGCTTGCGCACCACGTCATCGGTCCACTGCTCCATTTTCGGATTCGCTTTCTCGTGCTCAACGAACTTCGCGTCGCGCGCACGCGTGGACAAGAACTCATACAAAATCATATGTTTGGCCCAGCCCGACACAGATGCATATTTGCGCACGCGCACGCAACCCGGCAACTTTTGCATGCACGGCAAGCGCCACTGCGCGTACCACGCGGCAAGTTCATCTTCGTCCTGACCGGCCCCGGCGTTAAAGCTGCCTAACTGAATGCCGGGCGAGATCGCCCGATCGGGTGCATATGTCGCGGCATCAAACTCCGGGCCGTGTATGCGCGCTTCTTCGGTGGCGATGTTGTAACGCTCGCCGATGCGCATCGCAAGCATTTTTTTGTCGGCGTCCGACAGCCGCGTGCGCATTTTCGCGGGCGTGGGGTTAACGAACACGTGCGCGTCCTTTGCGCCGAACAGCATTATGTAGCGGTCGCCGACGGGGATCGACGGATCATTCACATGGCCCAGCCGATTCGGCGCGCCGGTCATTTTGACGTTGGTTTCCGAAGCGTAATGCGCGCCCCAAAGATACCCCGGCTGCTTCAGCATGCTCGGAATGTAATGGCCGTGCAGCCAGTGCAAATAATCCTCGCGCCCCTGCTCCGGCAAGTTGTACCACGTCATCCAGATGCCACGATCCATGCTGTCCACGATGCTCTCCGTTGATTGATGTGCGATTCAATTATACGGCTACAATTACGGCAACGATTCAACAGGAGGCCCCATGAAATTATCCATCGCCCTGATCGGTGTATTGTCCATTGGAACTACGTTCGCACACGCACAAGGCTTCGGCAACATCGGCGGGCGCCCGATACGCATCATCGTGCCGGTGGCGCCGGGCGGGCCGTCGGATACCGCCGTGCGCATTCTCGTGCCCAAGCTCTCTGAAGGACTGAAGCAAACGCTGGTGGTGGACAATCGCCCCAGCAACAACGGCGTGGCTGGCACCGAGATCGCCGCGCGCGCCAATCCCGATGGCCTGACACTCAGTATCGGCAACAGCGGCACGCACGCGATCAACCCCAGCCTTTACAAAAATCTGCCGTACGATCCGGTGCGCGATTTTCTGCCGATCGTGCAGATCGTCACCAGCGGCATGGTGCTGGTCGCCACATCCAAACTGCCAGTGAATTCATTCAAGGAGTTTGTCGCGCTCGGCAAAAAAGACTCCGGCAAACTCAACATGGCGGTGGCCGGCGCCACCGGCGAGCTCGCGGGCGAGGCGATGATGGCGATGAGCGGCATCCGCATGAACAACGTGCGCTACAAGGGCAGCTCGCCCGCCGAAATCGCCACGCTGTCGGGTGAATCCGACGCCAGCATGCTGACGCCGTTGGCTAGCATGCAGCACATCGCATCGGGCCGCCTGAAAGCGATGGGCATCTCCAGCAGCAAGCGCTCGCCGCTGCTGCCCAATGTGCCGACACTGGCGGAACAGGGTTTAACCGGTTACGACTTTCAGATCTGGCACGGCTTGTTCGCGCCGCTGAAAACACCGGAAGCGGTAACGCAAAAAGTACACAAGGCCGCGATGCAGGCGCTGGATGCGCCGGAAGTAAAAGAGCGCTTCACCAACCTGGGCTTCACCATCATCGGCAACACATCTCAGGAATTTGCAGGCGTGGTGAAAAGCGAACTGGCGAAGTTTCGCAAGGTGGTGGCCGACTCGGGCATCAAGATCGAGTGACGCGGCCCCCGTTCAGTTTATCGATGGCTGAACAAGTGCTGGCGGTACAACTCGCTGGCGGCGTTTGATTTAACGTGCGGCGCGGCGCAAATCAGCGCGTCGAATCCATGCGAGTCCGAACGGTGGTGCAGATATTCGACACCCGCCAGTCCCGCCACGCCGACACCCACCGCCAGTAGCAGAAGAATTTTCATGGGTGCTACTATAGCGCGATAAAAATCCCGCCTCAACTTCGCCGAAAATCACACGCCGTCCCAGCGTAAATTCGCCTCGTGGCCCACATTAAAAAACACAGCCTGCACTACGCCTGGATTGTCCTCGGCGCGGCGTGCGTGCTCAACATCGTCAGCCGCGCCGATTCGGCGTCCTTTGGCGTATTTATCGACCCGCTGGTGGAGTTGTTCGGCTGGAAGCGCGGCGACATATCGTTCGCTTATTCGCTCGCCTTCATCGTCGGCCTGCCCGCAGTGATGCTGATGGGCTGGCTGGGCGACCGCTACGGCGCGCGCGTTCTCATGCTCGGCGCGTCACTGTTGATAGGCGTGGGCACGGTCCTGCTCGGCACCATCAAGGAGCTGTGGCACTTTTACGTGTTCTACGGCCTTTTCGTCGGCTCGCTGGGACACGCCGCGTTCAGCGTGCTGCTACCCGTCATCATGACCCGGTGGTTTTACCGGCACATGGGCATCGCGCTCGGCATTTACTGGGCGTCACAGGGCTTGGGGCCGGTGATTTTTGCGCCGCTGTTTCGCTGGATGCTCGAAACGCGCGGCTGGGAAAACACCTTCACCATCATCGGCACCGTGGTGGGACTGATCCTGCTGGTGTTCTCGATGTTCATCCACAACAGCCCCGCCGACAAAGGCTTGACGGCCTACGGCGCGGAGACCGCACCCGATAAACCGGCGTCGTC
Organism: uncultured Burkholderiales bacterium; assembly: GCA_963924885.1. Lineage (GTDB taxonomy): Bacteria > Pseudomonadota > Gammaproteobacteria > Burkholderiales > SG8-41 > UBA5216. The sequence continues at coordinate 4,107 of CAWUUY010000469.1, forward strand.
CACAACCGCCGCGCCCGCGCGGCTGCGCGACATCCTCCGCGAGCGTACCGTGTGGAAGTTGATGAGCATTCACCACATCGGCTGCGCGGCGCACGCGATCATCCTCGCGCACGTGGTGTCGATGGCCACCTTCAAGGGCATACCGGGGCTGGAAGCCGCCGGTGTGCTTGCCACCATCGCGGGCACCTCAGTGGTCAGCCGCTTTGCGTTTTCGGTGCTGGCCGATCGGCTGGGCGGGCGCACGGTGCTGACGATCTCACTGCTCGGCCAAAGCCTGCCGGTGATTATTTTATTTTTTGCCACCGAGGCGTGGGCGTTTTATCTGTTCGCGGTGATCTTCGGCCTGTGCTATGGCGGCGAGATGGTGGGCTTCCCGATCATCAATCGCCAGTTGTTCGGTGCGAAGGCGCCGCTCGGGTCTATCTATTCATTCGAAATGTTCGGCGCCAGCACCGGCATGGCGCTGGGCGGCTGGCTGGGCGGCGGCCTGTTTGATATGTCCGGCAGCTACCAGTGGTCACTGGTGGCATCACTGCTGATCGGCTTGCTGGGCTTGCCGGTGGCGCTGGCATTGCCGCGCCACGTCAAAGGCGCTCTGCCATAAGGCTATCGGCTACGCCGCACGTGTTTCACCACGCGCCGCCGCCGTCCCCATGGCCCAGCGCGCACCACGTAAAGATCTCCGCGCGAGTCGCCCCAGATGCCGTGGCAGGAGCGAAACAACGGGTCGCCCCACTGCCCCAGCCGCTCGCCGTCGAGCGTGAGCACGCTCACCAGGCCGCTGTTGTGTTCGACGATGTAGACGATATCGTCGGCATCCACGTAGATCACCGCCGGGCCGACCAGCCGCGTGGACCACACCTGCAGCAGCTTGCCGTTTTGATCGAACACCTGCAAGCGGTCGTTTTCGCGATCCGCCACCAGCAGGCGCCCGCGGCGGTCGATCCACACCGCGTGCGGCAGCATGAACTCACCGGGTGCGGCGCCTGGTTCACCCCACGAAAATAGATGCGTACCGTCGGCAGCAAATTTATGCACGCGCGCATTGCCGTAGCCATCGGTGATGAACATCTCACCCGACGGCGCGACATCAATATCAGTGGGCAGATTAAACGGGCCGCCGCCGTGCGTGACGGTTTTGTACGCCTCCGACCTGAAATCGTCCGGCGCAACCCCGGTGTCCGAGCGAAAACCCTTGACGCCGATGGTGCGCAACAACCGGCCCGACGGCGTGAACAGCATCATCTGCGCATGATCGCGATCCACCAGCCACAGGTTGCCGTCGCGGGCCGCGCGGATGGTGTGCGGAAACGCGAACAGCCCCTTGCCCCACGACGACAGAAAATTGCCGTCACGGTCGAACACGATGACTGGATGTTCCTTGCCGCGATTGAAACAATAGACGCGATCCTCGGCATCCACCGTCACCGACGCGGCCATCATCTCGCAGCCTTCGGGCACACGCGCCCAGTCTTCATGCACTTCAAAGGTGTGCCGGCCACTGCCAACGATTAGGTGCGCCGCGGACATGATGGCGCGCTACACCACTGGCTTCGCGTACTGCGGCAAGGCCGCCAGCGGCAGCAACCCGCTCGGCGGCGAAGTACGCGCCACGTTCATCAGCATCGCAATCATCGCGTAGTAGCCGACCACGCCGACCAGATCAACTACACTTTCTTCGCCGAAATGTTTGACGGCTTGCGCGTAAGTGGTGTCCGACACGCTACGGTTTTTCAGCAACTCGTTCACGAAGTCATACACGATGGCTTCGTCTTTTTTCATTTTCTCCGGACGGCGGCATTCGGCCAGCGCATCAATAGTGCTCTGGCTCAAACCGCCCTTCAACGCATGCGGCACATGCACCGCCCACTCGTACTGGCACGACCAGTCGCGCGCGGCCATCAGCCCTGCAAATTCCGCCAACCGAAACGGCACCTTCACGCCCCAACGAATGTACGCGCCCAAGTCCTGCGTCGGGCCGGTTAAACCGGGGCTACGGATCATCGGCACAAACGGGCCGCGCACATCCTTGCGCGGCCCGGCGGAAATGTCGGCGGCGACTTTTTTCTGCGCAGCGTTTAATTTCTCCGGTGCAATGCGCGGCAGACGCTCGCGCAAAATATCCACGTGCATTTGCTTTTTTTGCTTTACAGCCGGCGCATGTCTTGCTGCATAATTCATTATTTTTCCTTTAAAAATAAATAGTTATGATGAATTTTAGATGCGGCCAACAGCGACGAAAATGCTGCGCTGGTCCGTGCCCTTCGGTTCATGCGCAAAACTCTCCTCGTCATTCCCGCGCAGGCGGGAATGACGGTTTGGCGTTTGATGCACCCAAACGAAAGCCGGACGGGCCATTTTTGCTTACGGCGCGTAGTAATTTTCCGACGCGGGCAGCTTGGCGTTGCTCGACAGCACGCACGGCGGATGCGCGTATTCCTTGCCGCGCCACGGCGGCGCGCGATCCATGTTCAGCGTTTGCATAAACGCCACCAGATCGGCGGATTCACGTTGGGTGAGCTTGAGCGGTTTCAACAGGGCCTCGCCGTCGC
>CAWUUY010000470.1:0-8735 GCA_963924885.1 uncultured Burkholderiales bacterium
ATTCCAGCAGGCCATGTTTTTGTTGTTTGTGGCGGCTGCCGCCGGGTTGATAGGCGCCCCAGGTTTTTTCGATTACTTCGTCGGACAATCTCGTAACTTGTTGATTACACGACAAAAACATTACCTGTAGATCGCACGCGCGTTTGAGCCAGAACATGTTGTTGAAGCACTGCGGGATATTCGCGCCGCACGTGAGCAAGCCATGATTGCGCAGAATCATCACGTTGTTCGTGCCCAAGTCACGCACCATGCGCTCCCGCTCGTCCATGGCCACGATGCTTTCGTAGTCGTGATACGACACGCCCTTGACCCAGCGCATCGACATCTGCGCGATGGGCAGCAGGCCGCACTGCATCGAGGCGACCGTCATGCCGGTGAGCGTGTGCGTGTGGATGATGCAATCAACATCGTGACGCGCCTTGTGGATCGCGCCGTGAATGATGTAGCCCGATCGGTTCACTTCGTAACCTTCAGACGGATTGAACAGAATGTTGCCGTCGATATCGATGCGGATCAGGCACGAGGCGGTCACTTGATCGTAGAAGATGCCGTAGGGGTTAATCAGGAATTCGTTGTGCGTCCCCGGAACGCGCGCGGTGACGTGGTTGGAAATATGGTCGCTCATGCCGTAGAGATCAATCAGCCGGTAACACGCGGCAAGGTTGACGCGGGTTTCCCACTCTTGCGCGCTGACGTGATCGCGCACGGAGATTGCGGGTTTGATAAATGGCGTAATCATTTTTATCCCTGGTATGCTGTTTTTACAATACGTCCGCTGGCGTCGACAAACCAGCGCTCCGACGCGAACGGTTTTCCGTGGAGTCGCGCGCCCATCCAATCCGCCACCAGTGTTTGCGGATGCGGCCCCAAATGGGCGGAGGGTACATTGCCGACCGAGTGGCGGGAATCCTGATACACCACCAGTTGTTTCGGACAATCGAGTGTTTGCAGCAGGCGCTCGGCGTGTTCGATGGGACTTAATTCATCGGACTCGCCGGCCACGCACAGATACGGCATGCGGATTTTGTCGGCGTGGCCTTCCCACGTCAGCGTCTTGCAGAAGTCGTTGAATTTTTGCTCGTCGGTATACCCTGACATATACATGAAGCGGCGTTTGAAGGTGGGCGAGGCTTCCTCGAATATTGTGTGGCAGCCGGGTTCGAGGCAGGTGGAGGCTACCGCGCAGGCGCGAAAGCGCGGTTCATGCGCGGCAGCCAAGGTGCCGAAGAAGGAACCGAAGCTGTTGCCCGCGATACCGATGCGTTGCGGATCAAGCTTCGGGCGCGCGGCCATCCAGTCCATCACCGCCTTGGCGGCGGCTATCCAGTTCGGCACACTGACGTGTATGCCGTTGACCGCGCTCTCGTATTGTCCGGGGCCTTCGAGCGCCAGTACCGAGATGCCGCGCGAAAGCCAGCGGTCGCCGTAGAGTGCGACATTGGCTTCCTTGAATCCGTCCATGCCCGGAATCGACCACACCGCAGGCAGCTTGCCGCCGCTTTCGTGATTATGGCCGGGTGGCAAATGCAGCCAGCCGGGTAAGAACCGGCCTTGAAACGGCACCCACGCGGCTTCGACGTGATGATCGGCGAATGTCGCATAGCTTGAGTAACACGCACGCTTGGCGGCATTGAGTGCGAGATTCTTGGGGCTGTTGTCGTCGTGCGGCCATTGCGACGCCGCGTAATGGATCGCGGCGTAAAAATAATTGTTGCGCGCGGTGACGAGTTCGCCGGCGTCTTCGGCGGCGCGCGCTTTGGCCTCGCGGCGGCGCGCGGCGGTTTCAAACGCAGGCGAAATATCAGCGTATTTTTTTACGCGCTCGCGGATGCCGGCGAAATCCGCGTTGGCCTCCACGCCGCACGACGTGTTGTAGCTGACGGTGCGTGGCTGATCCCAATCGACGCCGACTGAGCGGATGATGTTGTCCAGCAGCCAGCGTTGTTCGGTCCAGCGGCGGGTGGTGATCCCGGTGAGTGTGCCGTGCATATTGTATTTATTTAAGTATCTGTTTTTAAGAAAAAACTTTTGATGGCAAGATTCCGTCCTGTGTTTCGAGCGAGGCTGGAAACGCCGCCACCGATGATCGTCGATAATGTAGCCGATTTTGCGGCAACTGCCATTTATCGAGTCATGGAGTCATGGAGAAAACGCAATGGATTAGCAGTTAAAGGGACGATGCGCGCTGGTCACGGGCGCGAGTCGCAGGATTGGGCGCGCGATTGCGCTGGGGTCGGCGCGCGAATGCGTGAAAGGCGCGGCGGTGGCGCGGCGCAAACCGCTGCTGGAAGAACTCGCAGCGGACATCGCCTGCGACGGCGGTTTGCCGCCGGTGTTGATAGATGCAGATTTTTAACCGGAGAATGCGTCCGAAATGGGCTCGGCAAGCGCTGGAGGCGCTGGGCCGCGTGGATATTCTGATTTACGCCGCGGGCGGCAGCCGGCGGATCACCTTCGACGCCAGCAAGGAGTAATGTCAGGAGGGCATGACGCTCAATTTCTGGCGCATCCGCGAGTTGACGCATGCGATTGTGCCGTCGATGAAGACCAACCAGTTCGGTCGTATCGTCAATCTCACCGGCACCTCGGAGCCCAAAATACTGAACATCACCATCAATTCCTTGCAACCCGGCCGCATCCGCAGCGAGCAGATCGACAAACGTTATCCCACCGATGAAGCGCGGCGTGAATTCTCGCAGACAGAGATTCCCGCCGGGCGTTTTGGCGAGGCCGATGAAATCGTGAACTTGGCGATTTTTCTGGCGTCGCCGCTGGCCGGATACATCACCGGCACGGTGATACCCGTGGACGGCGGTATGAGCCACTTCGCGTTTTGACGGCGCTGTCAGCGTGACGGCGACACCTGATGCTGATGCGGCGCAAGTCGAACGCGACGCGCAACGCGTGTTTGACGTGGTGCGCGGCGGCGGCGTCGCACTGATACCGCAGGACGTGGCGGATGCGCTGGTGGCTTCCACGCCGGATGCCGTGCGCCGTATCTACGCCGCAGTGGTTGCGAAGGATGGTGTCGAAGCGCTGGAAAAATTGCTGGACCAGCGCCCCGACGTGACGATTACCGAAGTGGAAATGCCGCGCATGGACGGTTTCGACCTGACGCGCAACGTGCGAGCCGACACCGCGCTGAAAGGCTTGTCCATCATCATGATTACCTCGCGCATGGCTGACAAGCACCGCCAGCACGCCAGCGAGCTGGGCGTGGATGTGTTTCTCGGCAGGCCGTACGAAGAGGACGACTTGCTGGGGCATATCAAGACGCTAGCGGCTCGTCCGCTGCCGGCGTGGTATGCTGCCAATTTTTTAAAATAAATTAATAAAAACAAATATTTATGTTCAATCGCTGGATGTTGCCTTGATTCCGCGTGTGCGGCCCCCATGTTTGTTCACATACAGTCAAACAGGCAAACATAATAAGGCGGCGGCACCATGCGATTTGATAAATTCACTTCCAAGTTTCAGCAGGCTTTTGCCGACGCGCAAAGCGCGGCGGCGGGTCACGACCAAGCGTATATCGAGCCGCAGCATGTGCTGCATGCGCTGATTGCGCAGCAGGATGGCGGCACGGCGTCATTGCTTGCGCGTGCGGGCGGCAACGTGGCCGCGTTGCGCGGCGCACTGGCGCAGGCCATCGAACGATTGCCCAAGGTGGAAGGTACGGGCGGCGATATTAGCGTGTCGCGCGATCTTGCCAACCTGCTGAATGTGGCCGATAAGGAGTCGCAAAAGCGCGACGACAAATACATCGCGTCGGAGATGTTCCTACTGGCGCTGACGCAGGACAAAGGCGAAGTTGCTCGCCTGCTAAAGCAGTACGGTGTGACGCGTCCGGCACTGGAGCAAGCGATCAACACGGTGCGCGGCGGCGAGGGCGTGCAAAGCGCCGAAGCCGAAGGCAGTCGCGAGGCGCTGAAAAAATACACACTCGATCTTACTGAGCGCGCGAGCGCGGGAAAGCTGGATCCGGTGATCGGGCGTGACGACGAAATCCGCCGCGTGATTCAGATCCTGCAACGGCGCACCAAGAACAATCCGGTGCTGATCGGCGAACCCGGCGTGGGCAAGACCGCGATTGTCGAGGGACTGGCGCAACGTATCGTCAATGGCGAAGTGCCGGAGACACTCAAGAACAAGCGCGTGCTGTCTCTCGACATGGCGTTACTGCTGGCAGGCGCCAAGTATCGCGGCGAGTTTGAAGAGCGGCTTAAATCCGTGCTTAAAGAGATTGCCCAGGACGAAGGACAAACCATTGTTTTTATTGATGAATTGCATACCATGGTAGGTGCGGGCAAAGCCGAGGGTGCGATCGACGCAGGCAATATGTTAAAGCCCGCGCTGGCGCGCGGCGAACTACATTGCGTGGGCGCGACCACGCTGGATGAATATCGCAAATACGTTGAAAAGGATGCCGCGCTGGAGCGTCGTTTTCAACAAGTGCTGGTGGATGAGCCCAGCGTCGAAAGCACCATTGCGATTTTGCGCGGCTTGAGGGAAAAATACGAACTACATCATGGCGTGGCCATCACCGACCCAGCCATCGTCGCGGCGGCGGAGTTATCGCATCGCTACATCACGTCGCGCTTTTTGCCGGACAAGGCGATTGATCTGATCGACGAGGCGGCGTCGCGCGTCAAAATGGAAATCGATTCCAAGCCTGAGCTGATGGACAAGCTCGACCGGCGGTTGATCCAGTTGAAGATCGAGCGCGAAGCGGTGAAAAAGGAAAAAGACGAGGCGTCGAAAAAACGCCTGGGCCTGATCGAGGACGAAATCAAATCATTGGAGCGCGAATATTCCGACCTTGAAGACATCTGGAAAGCCGAAAAGGCGCAGGTGCAGGGCAGCGCGCATGTGAAGGAAGAAATCGAACGCGTACGCGCCGACATCGTGAAACTGCAACGAGAGGGCAAGCTCGACAAAGTGGCCGAGCTGCAATACGGTAAGCTGCCGCAGCTTGATGCGCAGTTAAAACAAGACGAAAAAGTGGGGGCGAGCGAGGTCCGGCACAAACTGCTGCGCACGCAAGTCGGCACCGAAGAAATCGCCGAGGTGGTATCGCGAGCGACAGGTATCCCCGTGTCGCGCATGATGCAGGGCGAGCGCGAGAAGCTGCTCAAGATGGAAGAGCGGCTGCATGGCCGCGTGGTAGGGCAGGACGAGGCGGTGCGTCTGGTGTCGGACGCGATACGCCGTTCGCGCGCGGGCTTGGGTGACCCGAAGCGCCCGTATGGATCGTTCCTGTTTCTCGGCCCCACCGGGGTGGGCAAGACTGAATTGTGCAAGGCGCTGGCGGGGTTTTTGTTTGATACCGAAGATCATCTGATCCGTATCGATATGTCGGAATTCATGGAGAAACATTCGGTCGCGCGCCTGATCGGCGCGCCGCCGGGCTATGTGGGTTACGAGGAAGGCGGTTACCTGACCGAGGCGGTGCGCCGCAAGCCTTACTCGGTGATCCTGCTCGACGAAATCGAAAAGGCGCACCCGGATGTTTTCAATGTGTTGTTGCAGGTGCTCGACGACGGTCGCATGACCGACGGGCAGGGGCGCACGGTGGATTTTAAAAACACCGTGATCGTGATGACCTCGAACATGGGATCGCACATGATTCAGCAGATGCAGGGCGACGACTATCAGGTCATCAAGCTCGCGGTGCTGGGCGAGGTGAAGGCGCATTTTCGGCCGGAGTTCATCAATCGTATCGACGAGATCGTGGTGTTTCACGGGCTGGATGAGAAACACATCGCCTCGATCGCGAAAATACAGCTCGCGCATCTCGAAAAACGTCTGGCGGCGATGAATATGAAGATCGATATCAGCGATGCTGCGCTGCGCGAACTGGCGGCGGCGGGCTTCGATCCGATTTACGGCGCGCGGCCGCTGAAGCGCGCGATACAGGCGCAGATCGAGAATCCGCTGTCCAGGGCGATACTCGAAGGGAAGTTTGGCGCGAAGGACACGATACGCGTGGATGTCAGCAAGAGCGGCGCATTGACGTTTGAAAAGGCGGCGCTGCACTGACAGTGCGGCGCCGCCGCTTTACGTGTGGCTGCGCAGCCAGTAAGCTTGCGCAACATGAACATCCACCAAATCCAGATGATGTACGACAAGCTGTAGGATCGCATCCTGCTTCGCGTGCCAACGTCCGAACATGCCGAGTTTCGCTTTTGGCTAACGCGGCGCTACGTCAAGCTGCTGTGGAGCGTGCTCATCAAAATGCTGGAGCGTGATCCGGTTGCCGTCGTGCATGTCGATGAGAAGGTGCGCCGCAAAATGATGGAATTTCAGCACGTCGATGCCTTCAGCGCAGGCGAGTTCGCGAAGCCCTATGAAGACGCGGCGAACGTGCTGCCGCTGGGCGAAGCGCCTGTGCTGCTGTCGCGCATTACCGCCAAGCAGAATGCGGGTACGCAGCAGTTACTGTGCATGCATCCAGGGCAGGGGCAAGGCATCGATATGACGGTCAACGCGTAATTGCTGCATATGATTTCCAAGCTGGTTTCCGATGCCGTGGCGCAATCCAATTGGGACTTGCCGCTGGCGCTTGATCCACGCACGCTCCCGGCGTCCGCCACTCAAGCGGTGCCGCCGCACAAACTCATCTGACGCGGGTGCGCGACCTCCGGTGAATCAGGGTGTTGGGTGACTTTGTTCAGATGGCGCGTGAAGCGTTGTAAGCATTCGCGTAATCTGCGGTTGATGCAGATCAAAATCTCATGCGTTTGTGTTTGCATTCTTGCGTCAGAGGCGTAGAAATACGGTTAGAGAACGTGATGCACACGTAACGCTAAACATCGGGTGACCGGTGCGGTGCGCGCTGAAATTTCTGGCAATGGTCTGGATATCGGCGGCGGTGCGAGCGAGGCGGTTTCGGTGCTTGGCGATCCCCGGCAAATCACCCGTCAAGCAAGCGTTCTTTGGTGCGGCCAGTGGCATTTGTTAGCGCCGTTACCTGAGTGTGCCGCTCTTCGGCGGCGCTGTGCCTCTGATGCTTTTGGGGGCGTGCCCGACATGGGCAAAACAAGCCCCGCCTCCGGCGGGGCTTTCCTTTATTGTGTTTGCTCTGCTCACTCGAGCGCGCAAGGCATGGGTCAGCGGCGGCGCGGCGGAGTCTGCTATGATGCGGCCCTTAATATCCGGCAGCATTATCATAAAATATCAAATGAAAACAAATACTTACTACATATTTATTGCAGTGGCTTGCGGCTTGATTACACCCACGGCGGTGGCGCAGACCTTCCCCACACGCCCAGTGCGTTTAATCATTCCATTCTCAGCAGGCGGCGCTGCGGATGTGCCGGGGCGCATTTTGGGTCAGCGGCTGGCGGAGGGCTTCAAGCAACAAGTGGTGATCGAAAACCGCCCCGGCGCGGGTTCCACCATCGGCGCGGAGGCGGCGGCCAAGGCACCGCCCGACGGCCACACGCTGTTCATGATAAGCAACACGCATTTTGTCAGCGCGGCGCTGTACAAAAAGCTCGCGTATGACCCGCTCAACGACTACACACCAATTTCGCAGATCACCAATGCGCCGAACGTGTTGGTGGTGCATCCCTCGCTGCCGGCAAAGTCGATCAAGGAGTTGATCGCTTTGGCCAAAGCGAAACCCAACCAGATTGATTACGCCTCGTCCGGTAACGGCAGTACGCAGCATTTAACCGGCGCCTTGTTCGTCAAGATGGCAGGCATACAAATGACGCATGTGCCGTATCGCGGCAGCGGCCCGGCTACGGCGGATTTGCTGGCGGGGCAGGTGACGGTGGGTTTTCCCGGCATCGCGGGCATGCTGCAATTCATCAAGGGCGGCAAGCTGCGCGCGCTCGGCGTGAGCAGCGCGCAACGCTCGCCCGAAATGCCCGACGTGCCCACTATCGCCGAGGCCGGCGTGCCGGGTTACGAAATGGTGGCGTGGTTCGGCATCGCCGGGCCCAAAGGCATGGCGAGTGATCTGCAAATGCGCCTGCACGGCGACTTGCTGCGCGTGTTGAAAAACGCCGAGTTTCAAAAGACGCTGCGCGTGGCGGGTCACGAAATCGCGTTTCAGGATCCGCCGGAAAAATTTTACGACTTCATGAAGGTCGAGGCTGCGAAATGGGCGCGCGTGGTGCAGGACAGCGGGGCGCGGGTGGAGTAACGCTCAGTCGTGCAGCAATTGCAGAATTGCTATTCCGTAGCGCTCCAGTTTTTTTGCGCCGATGCCAGAAATGCCGGAGAGATCGTCCAGCGTTTTCGGATTAGCCGCCGCAATGCCTGACAGCGTGCTGTCGTGAAAAATCACGAACGCGGGCACCGATTGTGACCGGGCTTCGGCATAGCGCCAGTCTTTGAGTTTTTCCAGCAAGGCGGCATTGGGCTGTGCACCGTCGCTGACGGCGCCCCGGCGTGATTTCACGGTTTTTTCTTTTTTTGCCGTGGCGACGCGGCGCATTTCCACGTTGACCTCGCCTTTTAACACCCCGCGGCTGGCCTCGGTGAGTTGCAGCGCACCGTAGGCTTCGTGATCGGGGCTGGCGTAGCTCAAGGCAACGAGTTGCCGGAACACGTTGCGCCACGTTGCTTCGTCAATGTCCGCGCCGATGCCAAACACGGTGAGTTTGTCGTGACCCCATTGCGTGATGCGCTCGGTGGTTTTTCCGCGCAGCACGTCGATCAGATGCGCCGCGCCGAAGCGTTGCCCGGTGCGGTAGATGCACGACAGCGCCTTGCGCGCGGCCTCGGTG
>CAWUUY010000471.1:0-11563 GCA_963924885.1 uncultured Burkholderiales bacterium
AACTATATGTTTTTAAACAAAAAATTACTGCATTACTTAATCTTGTTGTTGACCCTGACGGTCACTGCCGCGCGCGCGCAATGGCCGTACGAAGTGCCGTTCGTGCCGTCGCCGCAGGTGGTGGTGGATGAAATGCTGCGACTGGCGGACGTGACCAAGGATGATTTTGTGATGGATCTGGGCTCCGGCGACGGGCGCATCCTGATCACGGCGGCGCGCAAGTTCGGTGCGCGCGGCCTCGGTGTGGATCTCGACGAAAGTCTGATCTTGCAAAGTGACGAAAACGCGCGCGCGGCAGGTGTGGCCGACCACGTGCAATTCATCCGCCAGGATTTGTTCAAGACCGATTTCGCCAAGGCCAGCGTCGTCACCATGTATTTGCTGCCTGGGGTGAACATGCGGCTGCGTCCCGCGCTGCTGGCACTGAAACCTGGCACGCGCATCGTTGCGCACGATTTTGATCTGGGCGATTGGCTGCCGGATGCCAAAGTCACCATCCGCAAAAATGTGATGTTGTGGATCGTGCCCGCCAATGTGCAGGGCCGCTGGCGGTTGCAATTGCCGCTGTCCGCAGGTGCGCAGACGTGGGATATGGATATCCGCCAGAAGCACCAGGAGATCGACGGCACGGTGCGCGTGGCGGATCGTCCGCCGGCGGGGCTGTGGCAGGCGACGCTGCGCGGCGACCGTGTGCGCTTTGTGCTGGTGGATAATACCGACAGGGAGGACGAAGCCAGTATGTATTTCGAAGGCGTGGTGCGCGGTGATGTGATGGAGGGCGAATTCAGCCGCGGCGTGGGCGACGCGCGGACGCGGCATCAATGGCGTGCCGTGCGGGCCGGGGGGGCGCCATGATGTTCGCTGATACTGTGCTGACGCGACCGGCGTTTGCACTGGCGCTGGTGGTATTCGTGTTGTGGCTTTGGGCCGCGCCGATACGCGCCGCCGATGTGCCGTATGTCACCACGCCGCAGGCGGTGGTGGACGCCATGCTCAAGATCGCCGCCGTCGGGCCGAACGACTACTTGATTGATCTGGGTTCGGGCGATGGGCGTATTGTGATTACCGCGGCCAAGCGCATCGGCACACGCGGTTTTGGTGTCGATCTCGATGACAATCTGGTGCGCATGGCGCGGCGCAATGCCGAGAAGGAAGGTGTTGCGAATCGCGCCGAGTTTCACACGCGCAATCTGTTTGATACTGACATCAGCAAGGCCAGCGTGATTTCGATGTATCTACTCAATTCGGTGAATCTGCGACTGCGGCCGTCGCTGTTCAAGTTAAAGCCCGGCACGCGCATCGTATCGCACGATTTTGACATGGGAAAATGGACGCCCGATGCAAAAATAACCATCGATGTGCCGGAAAAATCGTATGGCCCGCCGCACAGCGATATTTTTATGTGGGTGGTGCCGGCGGATTTTTCAGGCCAATGGCGGTGGCGCATCGATACACCGCAGGCGCAGGATTATGAGGTGACGTTCGAGCAGATGTTTCAGGTGGCGCAGGGCAAAGGGCGTATTGCGGGCGCCAATGCGCTGGTGAGCGGGATTCATATCCACGGGGATGCGATAATGTTTGTCACGGGCATCGAGACTGCGGGCATGGCCACGTGGCGGGAGTTTCGCGGGCGCATCACGGGCGATACGATCACGGGGAGTGTGAATACCTTTGTTGAGTTGGATAAGCTGCGTGTGAAAAGCGACACAGCGGCCTGGCAGGCAACGCGCACGGTACGGGGCAAGATGCACATTGAAGCCGGAACGCCACGACTAAGCGGCGAACGGATGGCAGCAGGTTTTTCGAACAAGGAGCGGCAATGAAATTAGTGAAGCAGGTCAGTGTATGGGTATGGATGGCGGCATTCGTCGGTGCGGCGCCGTCTTGGGCGCAAACCGGCGTGGGCGACGTGGTGTATGTGCCGACGCCGCAAATCGTGGTGGATGAAATGCTGGCGATGGCCAAGGTGAACAAGGCGGATTACCTGATCGATCTGGGTTCCGGCGACGGGCGCTTTGTGATTACCGCCGCCAAAAAGCATGGTGCCAAGGCGCTGGGCGTTGATCTGGATACCTTTCTGCTCAAAGTCGCCAACGAGGCCGCCCGCAAGGAAAACGTCAATGACCGGGTGACTTTCCGCGAACAAAATCTGTTCGAGACCGATATCTCGGAAGCGACGGTGGTCTCGACGTATTTGTTGCCGGAAATGAACCTCAAGCTGCGCTCGAAAATCATGGCCTGAAACCCGGCACGCGATTGGTGGCACACGATTACAGCATGGGCGATTGGTATCCGGACGAACAAAAAACCCTGGTCGTGCCGGAAAAGAAAGTCGGCAATCCCGGCATCAGCTATCTCTATTTCTGGGTGGTGCCGGCGCTGGCGGCGGGCAAGTGGCAATCCGCCGTTAACGTAGGCGGCAAGGATGTGCCGTACGAGTTCGACATGGAGCAGTTTTTCCAGAACATCGACGGTGATGCGCGCGCTGCCGGAACGACTGGCGAGATGCGCGGCAAAATGACCGGCGATCAAATCCGTTTTTCGCTCACCAGCAAGGGCAGCCAGAAAATCGAGCGCCATGAGTTTCAGGGGCAGGTGGCGGGTGAAACCATCATCGGCACCGTGCGCATCGGCGACGGCGCGGCGGCGCGCCAGGCGGCGTGGACGGCCAAGCGCATGAAACGCGGCGAACTCACGCGCGCGCAAGACGAACCCAGCGGAAAATAAAACATGGCGAATACTTCAGTGGAGACCGGCGCGCAGCCGAAACAGTCGTTATCCGTTTTTGATGCCTGCACCATGATCGTCGGGCTTATCGTCGGCGCCGGTATTTTCGGCACCCCGGCCATAGTGGCCGGAGCCATGGACGACGAAAACATGATCATCGCCGTGTGGGTCGCGGGCGGCGTGTTTTCTATCATCGGCGCCTTGTGTTACGCCGAGTTGGCGACGGCGTTTCCGTCGGCGGGCGGCGAGTATCACTTCATTCAGCGCGCCTACGGGCGCTCGTTGGCGTTCCTGTATGGCTGGGCGCGCATGACGGTGATCGTCGCTGGTTCGATTGCGGTGTTCGCGTATCTCTTTGGCGACTACATGTCGCGCGTGGTCAATCTGGGCGAATATTCCTCGGCGATTTATGCCGCACTGGTGGTGGTGTTGCTGACGGCGGTGAACTATCGCGGCATACGCGAAGGCAAGACCACGCAGAATGTGTTTACCGTGCTCGAAGTCGGCGGCCTGCTGCTGATTATCCTTGCCGGGCTGTTTCTGGCGGCGCCGCCGCCTCCACCGCCGGTGGCGGTCGCGGGCGCCGCCGCTGCGGGCGGGCCGTGGTATCTGGGCGCAGGCTTGGGCACGGCGATGCTGTTCGTGCTGTTCACCTATGGCGGCTGGAATGATGCAGCTTACATTTCAGCCGAAGTTCGCGACCGCGAGCGCAATATGGTGCGTGCGCTGCTGATCGCGATTACTGTGGTGGCGGTGCTTTACATGCTGATTACGCTGGCCTTTATCAAGGGACTGGGATTACACGCGATGGCGCGTTCCGACGCGGTGGCTGCCGATTTGCTGAAAGCGGTATGGGGCGGCGGTGGCGAAAAGCTGATCTCCGTCATGATCGCGATTGCCGCGCTGACCTCGGTGAATGGATCCATCATCGTCGGCGCCCGCTCTAATTACGCGCTGGGCCGCGATTGGCCAATGTTCCGTTATCTTGGTCAGTGGCATGAAGGCAGCGGGTCGCCGCGCAATGCGATGCTGGTGCAGGGCGCGATCGCGCTGGCGTTGGTAGGTTTGGGCGCGTTCCAGAAGGCCGGTTTCAAGGGATTGGTGGAATATTCGCTGCCGGTGTTTTGGGGATTTTTCCTGCTGATCGGTATTGCGATTTTCGTGTTGCGCGCCAAGGAACCGGATGCGCCGCGACCGTTTAAAGTGCCGCTCTATCCGGTGCTGCCGGCGGTGTTTGTCTGCATGTGCGGCTATCTGTTGTATTCGAGCCTGACCTATCACAAGGGACACGCGCTGGTGGGGCTGGGTGTGCTGGCGGTGGGCGCGGTGTTGTTGCTCCTTGCGCGCAATGGCGAGGCGCGCCAGGCGCGCTAATGCAGTCGCCCGCTGCGTAACGGCGGGCAAAACATGCGGCACCGGCAGTAACTGTGCGGGGGCGGCGCTTGAAAACAAGCGAACCGCCCCCACTTAATTAAAGATAAAGTAAGTATCTGTTTTTATTGAATTAATTGGATACCAATGACCGAAGCGACCGCCATCAAAGAAACCCACGGCTTCCAGGCCGAAGTCAAACAACTGCTTAACCTGATGATTCACTCCTTGTATAGCAACAAGGAAATTTTTCTGCGCGAGTTGATTTCCAACGCATCCGACGCCGCAGACAAACTGCGCTTCGAGGCGCTGACCGACAAGGCGCTGTTCGAGAATGACGCCGAGTTGAAAATTCGCGTGGCCTTCGATCCCAAGGCGCGTACCATCACGGTATCGGACAACGGCATCGGCATGTCCCGCGATGAAGTCATCGCCAATATCGGCACCATCGCCAAATCCGGCACGCGCGAGTTTTTCAACAAGCTCACCGGCGATCAGGCGAAGGACGCCAATCTGATCGGCCAGTTCGGCGTGGGTTTTTACTCAGCCTTCGTGGTCGCGGACAAGGTGACGGTGACCACGCGCCGTGCGGGGCTGACCGCCGAACACGGTGTGCGCTGGGAGTCCGATGGCGGCGGCGACTATACGCTGGAAACTTTGACGCGCCACGAACGCGGCACCGAAGTCACGCTGCATCTGCGCGAGGGCGAGGACGATTTGGCCGTTAGCAGCCGTCTGCGCAACATCATCCGCAAATACTCCGACCACATCACGCTGCCGATCGTGATGCAGGAAGAGGAGTGGGATAAAGACAATTCCGTTTACCGTACCACCGGCAAGGACGAAACCGTAAATCAGGCAAGCGCCTTGTGGGCGCGCGGCAAATCGGACATCACCGAGGAGCAATACCACGAGTTTTATAAACACGTGGCGCACGATTTTGAGCCGCCGCTGGCGTATTCGCACAATAAGGTCGAGGGTCGCAAAGAGTTCACCCAACTGCTCTACATCCCCGCGCGCGCGCCGTTTGATTTGTGGGATCGCGAGCATCGGCGCGGCATCAAACTGTATGTCCGGCGAGTGTTCATCATGGATGATGCCGAGCAACTGCTGCCGGTGTACCTGCGCTTTGTGCGCGGCGTGATTGATTCGGCGGATTTGCCGCTGAATGTGTCGCGGGAAATACTCCAGGAGTCGAAGGACATCGAATCCATGCGCGCGGCCAACGTCAAGCGCGTGTTGTCGATGATTGAAGACCTGGCCGATAACAACAAAGAGAAATTCTCGACCTTGTGGAAGGAATTCGGTCGCGTCATCAAGGAAGGCGTGGTCGAGGATCACGGCAATCGCGAGCGCATCGCCAAGGTGCTGCGCTACGCCTCGACCCACACCGATACCGACTTTCAGGACGTGTCTCTGGCCGATTACGTCTCGCGCATGAAGCCGGAGCAGGAAAAGATTTACTACGTCACCGCCGAGACCTTCGCCGCCGCCAAGAACAGCCCGCATCTCGAAGTGTTCCGCAAGAAGGGCGTCGAAGTGCTGCTGATGTGCGAGCGCGTGGACGAGTGGGTGAGCCAGCATCTGACCGAATTCGAAGGCAAGGCGCTGCAATCGGTGGCCAAGGGCCGTCTCGAGTTGGGCAAGCTCGAAGACGAGGCCGAGAAAAAAGCGGCGGAGAAAGAAGAAGGCGAATCCAAGCCGTTGCTGGAACGCATTAAGAAGGCGCTGGGCGACACCGTGAAAGACGTGCGCGTGACGCTGCGCCTCACCGACTCGCCCGCGTGTCTGGTGGCGGACGAGCATGACATGGGGGCTAACTTCCAGCGGCTGCTGAAATCAGCCGGGCAGGACATCCCCGCGTCCAAGCCCATCCTTGAAATCAATCCGCATCACCCGCTGGTGCAACGGCTGAAAGACGAGGCCGACGACACGTGCTTTGGTGATTTGGCCAAAGTGCTGTTTGACCAATCGCTGCTGGCCGAAGGCGGGCAGCTCGAAGACCCGGCGGGGTTTGTAAAGCGGCTGAATCAGTTGATGCTGGCGTTGGGGGCGAAGTAGCCGCGCTGATTTTTAGTTTTACGCCAGTGCGGGCGTAATTCTGAATTCACCCGCAGCCAGATCGCCGACCACATAGGTGGACGGCGCTCCCAATCCAGCGATCGTTCCAGGATTGACCATCAGCGTGGTGCCGCCACGCACATTGTAGATGCGCTCGATTAGCGCTTCGTGGCTGTGCCCGCAGCACACCAAATCGTAGTCACCGGTGCAGGCCATGCCGCGTGCTATGTGCGGGTAGTGCGTGACAAACAAGCGTTTGCCCGCCAGCTCAAAATCGGCGTGGTCGCCGTGATAACGCACCACGCTGCCGGGCTGCGACGTGAGCCGCGTCAACGCCATGAAATCGCCAAGGTTGTTGCCGTGTACCGCGTGCACCGGCAGACCAAACTGCTGCAAGCCGCGCAGCGTGTTGGCGCCGATGATGTCGCCGCAATGGATGACGGCCTGTGCACCTTTCGATTGCGCCGACGCGACTGCGGCCGAGAGTAAATCGGTGTGATCGTGGCTATCGGATACTATACAGATTATCATTTAAAAAAATTAGTTACCTTGTTATTCAGTAGCCTAGAATTTCGGCTTGGTCTTCGCGCTCTTATAGCGCTTGATGCCGGAAAGAATTTCTGTTTTTGCTTCCTCCACATCCATCCAGCCGATGACCTTGACCCACTTGCCGGGCTCAAGATCCTTAGTGCTGGAAAAAATGTGTGATCTGTGCGGTGGTGGCTTCGGGCAGATCGCGCGGTGAATGTATCGCGCGATACAGTGGCGTGAGCTGATCTACCGGCACAGCCAGCAGTTTGGTGTCGTCACCCGCGTCGTCTTCCATTTTGAGCATGCCCACCGGGCGGCAGCGCACCACTACGCCGGTGATCAGCGACACGGGTGAGAGTACCAGCACATCCACCGGATCGCCGTCGCCTGCCATTGCGCGCGGAATGTAGCCGTAGTTGCACGGATAGTGCATCGCCGTCCACATGAAACGGTCGACGAACATGGCGCCGGTTTCCTTGTTGACTTCGTATTTGATCGGCGGCGCGTGCATCGGTATTTCGATGATGACATTGACGTCGTTGGGCACGTCGCGGCCCGAGGGAACACGGTCGAGATTCATGGGGCAACTCCTGAGTCCGGCTTGCGGCAGCCCGTGCCGCCACGAGTGAGCAATATACACTGTGCGGGCAAGGAACGACGCAAACGCTATTGGCGGATCGCCATTATCGAGGATTGCAACGGCCGACGGCGCGTGTTTTCGTTACCTGGTGGAATCCAGCGGTTATTCGCGCCGCAGGCTGGTAGAATTTTACGCATCAAATCCAATACAGTGGCCGCGAGCAGCGGGGAACATCATGGAATCCGCTGACAAGCAGATGCGGCTGGATGACGCGCTCGAAGAGCCTTTGCAGTGGGGGGGGGCTTCGCACGCGTTCCTGAGGAACGGCATCCTGGTGGTGATAGCGTGCGACGTCGCGTTTAATAACCTGTTGCTGGTTGTCGCACCGGAACAGACCGTGCGGGCCTATGCGGTGCTGGTGCTGATAGCGATGCTGGTCGCGGCCTGGATCTTGCTAAGGCGGGGAAAAAGCAAGGCGGCAGTGACGACAGTGGTGGTGGTTGGATAGTGCTACATCACCATCGTTTCCTTCTTTTTTGGCGGCGTGAGCAGCACGTCCATCATCATGTACCCGGTGACGATACTGCTCACCGGCTGGTTGATCAGTACGCGCGCGGCCACAGTGGTGGCGATATTGTCGGTGGTGGCGACGTTCGGCCTGATGCTGGGCGAGGTATGGAATGTGCTGCCGGCAACCCTTGCGTCGCATCCGCTGATGCGCTGGGTGGTGGAATGCTGCGCTTTTATCATTACTGCGTTGCTGATTTCCTATGTGGTTCGCTCCTATCGCGAGCGGTTGGGCGAGGTTCACCGGCTGGGCAGCGATCTTGCCCACCGCACTTTTGCGTTGCAGGCGACAGAGGCGGACCTGAACCGCGCGCAAGCCGTCGCGCACGTGGGGAGCTGAGTCTATGACTTGCCGAAAGACAAAATGACCTTGTCGCCGGAGACCTGCCGCATTTTTGGCCTGCGTAAACGCAATACGGGCAGTTACAAAAGTTACCGTTCGCGGGTGCATTCGGAGGATTGCCACGCCGTGGAAAAGGCTTGGCAGGCCGCGCGGGCCGGCATGGCACCGTTCGACAATGAGCACCGTATCGTGATTGGCCGCACCATCCGTTGGGTGCGGCAACGGGCTGAATTCAAGTTCGATGCTGCCGGCAAGCCGATACGCGCGGTGGGCACCACGCAGGAGATTACCGAGCGCAAGCAGGCGGAAAGCGAGCGCGCCGCGCTGCAGGCGCAACTGCGCGAGTCGCAAAAAATGGAGGCGCTGGGGACGCTGGCAGGTCGCATCGCGCATGACTTCAACAACGCGATCGCCGTGATCGCGGGCAACGTCGCACTGGCACGGCAGGATGTTGGTGCGGGAAACCCGGCGGTGCGCAGTCTCGACGAGATCGCCAAGGTGAGCAATCGCGCCAAGGCGCTGGTGCAGCAGATACTCGCCTTTGGACGCCGCCAGATTATCGAGCGCAAGCGCATTACGTGGGTGCCGGTGCTGAACGAGTCGATGCGTCTGCTGCGCGCGACGCAGCCACCGGGCATGACATTGAATCTCGACTGCGCGCCGGATGTGCCGCCGGTGATGGCCGATGCCGCGCAAATCCAGCAGGTCATCATTAACTTATGCACCAATGCCTGGCACGCCATGGAAGGTACGGCGCGGCCCGGTGTGCTCGATGTCCGCTTGTACGCGCATCAATACGCAGAGGGCGCGGCGCGGCGACTTATGCGCTGGGTGACCAGGCGCCCGGACTTTATGCCTGTCTGTCGGTTTGCGATAACGGCACCGGTATGGATGCGACAACGCAGCGGCGTATTTTCGAACCGTTCTTTACCACCAAGCCGGTCGGCAAGGGAACCGGGCTCGGGCTGCCGGTGGCGATGGCATCGGGGCATCTCACCGATGATCTGCGCACACAGGCGCTGGCCGCCGGGGTTCGTGAGTTGATTTACAAACCCAACACGTTGGAAGAGCTTTGCGAAGCGGTAGCGCGCCTGATCAAGGTATAGCTATCAGGTTTTACGGCTTTCGGCGCGCAGCCTGGATTAGCGATGGTTGCATAACTGTCTGTTTATTAATAATTATTTATTAATATCCTTGTTCCTTGGCAACCTGCCTGTTCCGCGCTGGCGTGGTAAGTAGTACATTCGGATTTGCTGCGTCGCAACGTAAGATAATAAAGGCATATTCTTGGTTCAACATGATTCGCGGGCGCATGGCCGCGACCGCCGATTGGCCGCATTGTCGCTCGGCGCGTTGGGTGTGGTGTTTGGTGATATTGGCACCAGTCCGCTCTATGCCTTCAAGGAGGCTTTCGGCGGCGAGCACGCCATTGCGCTAAGCGAGGCGAACGTCTTCGGTGTGTTATCGCTTATTTTCTGGGCGGTGATGCTGATTGTGTCGGTGAAGTACGTGTCGTTCGTGCTGCGCTTTGACAACAAGGGAGAAGGCGGCGTGCTGGCGCTGCTGGCGCTGGCGTCTCAACTGTTTCGCCGCAATCGAAAGCTCTCGACGACCGCCGCCGTGATCGCGGTATTCGCCGCGTCATTGTTCTACGGGGATGCGGTCATCACGCCGGCGATTTCAGTGTTGTCCGCGGTTGAGGGTTTAGCCATTGCGACCCCGGCGTTCACGAAGTGGGTCGTGCCGGCGACCATGGTCATCCTCATCGGGTTATTTGCGCTGCAGCCGCGGGGAACCGGAAAAATCGGTCGTCTGTTCGGGCCGGTGACGTTGATCTGGTTCGTGGTGATCGGTACGCTGGGGGTTATGAGCATCTGGCAGACCCCCGCCATTCTGCAAGCGCTGGACCCCGGTTACGCCTTGCGCTTTGCGGTGCAATCACCCGGCCTGACCTTTATCGCTCTGGGCTCGGTGTTTCTGGCGCTGACCGGCGGGGAGTCGTTATACGCCGACATGGGGCATTTCGGCCGCGCACCGATACGCATCGCCTGGTTCGGGTTGGTGTTGCCTGCGCTAATGCTAAATTACCTGGGACAGGGCGCGCTGGTGCTGCGTGATCCATCGGCGGTGAAAAATCCGTTCTATTTGCTGGCGCCGCCGGATCTGCTGCTGCCGATGGTGGCGCTGGCGACGCTCGCCACGGTGATCGCATCGCAGGCGACCATTTCAGGCGCGTTTTCGGTGACGCAACAGGCGTCGCGTTTGGGCTACCTGCCACGCATGCCCGTCACGCATACGTCTGAAACCGAGCGTGGCCAAATCTACATCGGGCGACTCAACTGGCTGATGCTGGTGATCGTGTTATTGCTGGTGGCGGGTTTTGGCTCTTCAAGCAATCTGGCGGCGGCTTACGGCATCGCGGTCTCGGCGACCATGGCGCTGGAAACAGCGCTGGTCGCGTTGGTGGTGATGGCGATAGGCGGCCGCGCAAAGATTTTTGTGTTGGGTGTTCTGCTGGTGGTGTTTCTGGCGGAAGTGATGTTCCTGGCGTCCAACACTACCAAGATCGCCGCCGGCGGGTGGTTCCCGATTCTGTGCGGCTTGACCATTTTTACGCTGTTGACGACGTGGAAGCGCGGTGCAGAAACGTTGGCGGCCAACGAGGCGGTCAAACATGTGCCGCTCAAGGGGTTTTGCGAACATCTCGGCTCAGTGACGCGTGTGCCGGGTACCGCGATATTTTTTTCCGCCAATACGGAAGTAGTGCCGACCACGCTGTTACATAACCTCAAACACAATAAAGTTATACACGAGCGGGTGGTTTTCCTCACCATGACCACGGAAGACGTGCCGAAAGTGGACGACGAAGGGCGCATCGACGTGGAAATGCTCGTGCCGCGAAGCATTTATCAGGTCATTGTGCGCTACGGATTTATGGAAGACCCCGACGCCATGCACGTACTCAAATTACTGGGTCAGCGCGGGCTACGGTTTGAACTGGAGGAAACCACTTTCTTCCTGGGCAAGACGACTATTGCGCGCGCGGAGCATCCGGGGCTGTTTACCTGGCGTCGCGAGGTATTTCGCTGGATGCAGCGCAATGCGCCGTCGGCGGTGGAATATTTCAAGTTACCGCCGGATCGTGTGGTGGAGCTCGGCACGCAGCTACGACTGTGAGCCTGCGCGCTCAAACGCCGATATCTTTATTCGAATTTCAGGCCAAGCTGGGTGACGATCTTGCTCCACTTGGCAAGCTCCGCCTTGCGAATATCGTCCATTTGCGGCGGCGTCACGTTGGCAGCATCCAGGTCTTCACTGTTCAAACGGTCTTTCACTTCGGTGGTTTGCAGCGCACGTTGTGATTCCGCGTGCAGCCGGTTTAC
>CAWUUY010000472.1:0-16659 GCA_963924885.1 uncultured Burkholderiales bacterium
GTCGATGCGCAAGTCACAGGCATACTCAAGACGTTGAACATCGACTACTGCACGCGCTGGGAACACGTCAAAGGCAAAGGCCACGGCAACGAGCTGCACATCGGAGCTGGTAGTT
The DNA here is from genome assembly GCA_963924885.1 of uncultured Burkholderiales bacterium. Classification (GTDB taxonomy): domain Bacteria; phylum Pseudomonadota; class Gammaproteobacteria; order Burkholderiales; family SG8-41; genus UBA5216. Next base: position 116 of record CAWUUY010000472.1, read on the forward strand.
ATGCCAGCACCAACGCCGTGTTGATGATTGCGTATGAGGATGAAGCGCCGCTGGCTGGGCTGATCGCGGAGATCCGAGCCGCCAATGAAAAAGCGCGCTGCGCGGATGAACGCATAAGCCTGTTTCAGATGCCGATGGAACTGATGGTGTAACTGTGCCACGCGCATGGTCGCGCAGCCAATGCGTTCGGGGCTTTTATCCGGACCGAAACCATCGCGTGGGCAAAGCTAGTCAAATTCACTGGCGTTCGGTTTTAGTAACCGCAACACGTTGAATACGTTGAACACGATGGAGGCGACGGATGAAACACTGGAAATAATGGGCAAGCTGGTGCTGTGTGCTCGCGTTGCTGGCAATACCAGCCGGCGCACATGCGCAATCCGAGGCACGCGATGTGCGCATCGACACGGTGGAGGTCGCGTTGTCGCCGGTGGGGCAAGTGGCGCTGCTTAAATCCGACAATCGCGCCATCCCCGTGTTTGTCGACGCTACGGTCGCGCAATCGATACATGCGGCGTTGGGCGGCGCAAAGACCCGGCGGCCGCTAATGCATGACCTGATGCATACTTGTGCTATCCGCCAACAATAGCCGCGTCACGCATGTGCGCATTACCTTGAGGCAATCCACCTTTTACGCCGCGCTCACCGTGGCGCTTGGCCAGAACACCCAGGTATTCGACAGCCGGGCATCCGATGCCATCGCGCTGGCGACGCATTTCAAGGCGCCCATATTCGTGCCGCGTGATTTGCTGGAAAGTCAGGGGCAGACAGTTCCGGTGCCGGGCGAGCAGGCGCTTTGATGCAAGGCGAAATTCGTGAATGACAACCATCACTCGCGATCCACGTTGCGCGCTGTCATATAGGCTCGAGGCCGATCTGCTTGATCAACTTTGCTTACATGGCGGTTTCTTACTTAATCAAGGCGCTGAGTTGTTCCGGCGTTGGCCCCAAGGGTTTGAGGCCCTGCGCCTGAAAACGCTTTATCACGCCGGGCTGCTTCAGTATCTTGACGATTTCAGCGTGCAGCCGGTTCACGATAGATCTGGGCGTTCGCGCCGGCACGACGACGCTGTGCCGCTGGATGGCCTGATAGCCAGGAAATCCTGATTCGGCAACCGTGGGCACGTCGGGCAGCAGGGCACTTCGCTCCAGGGTGGTCACAGCCAGCCCGCGCAATTTGCCCGAGTTGATGTTCGGCACGGCGGCCAGCGGATTCATCGACATCATTTGCACTTCCGCGCTGACGAGCGCGATGACAGCCCGTCCGGTGCCTTTGTTACGGGACATTGACGATATCGATGCCGGCTATCGACTTGAATTGCTCGGTGACCAGCAGGTTACCGTGACCGGTGGATGCGTAGTTCAGTTGCCCCGGGCGGGCCTTTGTGAGCGCGACAAACTCCGGCAAGGTTTTTGCCGCGACCGAATGATGTATGACAAAGACGTTGGGGCCCACGGTGAGCTGCGTGATCGGCTGAAAGTCGCGCTGCGGGTCATACGGTAGCTTGCGGTAGGTGCTGGGGTTTATGGTGAGCCCGCTGTAGGTGGCGAGCACCATGGTATAGCCATCCGGCGCTGCTTTAGCGCCAAGATCAAAGCCGACGATGCTGCCGGCGCTGCCGCGATTATCGACGATCACTCGCTGACCCATGCTTTCGCTCAGCTTTTGGCTCAGCAAACGCGACAGAATGTCGCTGGGTCCGCCGGGCACAAACGGCGCGATAAAGCGTATGGGCCGGTTGGGATAATTTTTCTCTGCCGCCCGCGCCTCCGATACTGCGCATGCCAAAAGTAAACCCGCTGCCAACGTTGTTGCATGGTTTATCGCATTCTCCTCGTTGTGACGTTGTTTGTAGTGGTCTGACTTCCTCCGTGAGATGTGCCTGGTAAAAAACGCTATTGAAAAGTCCGGAACTTGATGTACCCGCAGCGCACGGCGCCGCATCGATATTCACTATATGAAACGATAAACTACAATTCGGATAGGTGCAAACCGTGCTAAATTTGCGCTGTTACTCGGCGGGAAGACCGCAGTTTTGCTTGCGGCATCGCGGGAGGTTGGTCATCGCCAGCACGGTGGATACAATCCCCCCTGTTAAAATCCCTCGGAGCCGTGATGTCAAAAACCGCGTTACTGATACTCGATGTGCAAAACGAATTTGTCGATCCCAAGGGCAAGGTGGGCGCGACGGGTTTCGCCAAGATCATCGAGCAGCGCCGCATCATTCCGAACATCACCAGGGCACAAGCCGCGTTTCGCGCCAAGGGCCTGCCGGTGGCCTTCGTCAACGTGGCGTATCGCGCTGACTATCGGGATGCCATCAGCCGCTCGGCGCGGTTAAAACACCTGATCGACATGAACGCCATCGTCGACGGCACCTGGGGCGTGCAATTTCCCGAAGCGATCAAGCCGCTGACTAGCGAAATTATTTTCACTAAACACGCGGTCAGCCCGTTTCACAACACACAGCTATACGCGTGGCTCATCCGGCAAGGCGTGGACACCGTCGCACTCACCGGCTGCCACACGCACATGGTGGTGGACAGCGCCGCGCGTTACGCAGACGACTCGGGCCTGTATGTGAAAGTGATCGAGGATTGCTGCGCCAGCCCCGATCCGGAACTGCATCGCATCGAGATCGAGAAGATACTGCCGCTGTTCGCGGTAATTACGTCCTCGGAGGAATTGTTGCGCAATTTGTAGGGGTGGTAGATTGGGCTGGTAAGCCCAACACCAGCGTCCTTGCAGGGTGTGGCCCCCGATTTCTATAATGAGCCGTTGTGTTGGGCTTAACAGCCCAACCTACAGAAATGAAAGCAGTTCCGCGCCAGCGCAGTATTGGATTGCGCTTTAGGTGTGCGCATGGAGTGTTTTCTCTCCAAGTGCAAAAGAGGCCCGCTGAATGCGACCCCCGGTAATTTCGTAGACACATAACATCTCAAGCGTGCCCATACCTTCTGGATAGTCGCGGGTAATCAACTCGGCGTCAGTGACTATGTTGCCGACGACGATGCGCGACACAAGTTTGGCGTGCAGGTTGGGCTCCGCGAATCGCGCTAGAAAACGTTCGCGGAGTTGCTCGTGGCCCTTGGCGAGCAGATCGCCGTGGAGAGTGAGCATCTCTGCTTCGGGCGCGTAGGTCAGCAGCAGCGCCCCCACGTCTTTCGCGTTATAGGCGTCGAGCTGCGCTTGGGCTACCGAGAGCGGAGAGTTTGTTGGCATGGTTGCCATGTGGATTCCAAGCACTTGTTAGTGCGGTAATTTACACCACGGCCTGTGCGAGATTATGGTACTGTAAAAATTTATCAATAAAAAAAATAGTTACATCACTGCGCGCGTATCCCCGCTTCGCGCACCACTTTGCCCCAGCGCTCAATCTCGCTGCGGATGTAACGCGCAAATTCCTCCGGCGTCGATAGCGCGATTTCGAGTCCGCGCGACACGAATTGCTCTTTCATTGCGGCGTCGCTGACTACCGCATGCACGTCCTGATTCACGCGCATCACCAGCGCGCGTGGCGTGCCGGTGGGCGCGAGCATGCCGACGGAGGCGATAGCCTCAAACGTTGCAAGTCCGGGCAGGCCGGTTTCGGCGACGGTCGGCGCTTCCGGTAACGCTGTGGCGCGTTTGGCGCTGGTGACGGCGATGGCTTTGACTTTGCCACCTTTGATTTGCGGCAGCGCCACCAACAGGTTGGAGAATGTGAGTTGCACTTCGCCGCCCATCACCGCCGCGAGCGCGGGGCCACCGCCTTTGTAGGGCACGTGCACCATGTTCACGCCGGCGGCGCTTTTGAACATTTCGCCGATCAGATGCGACGAGCTGCCTTCACCGAAGGACGAATAGTTTATTTTCTTCGGGTTAGCTTTCGCGTATTGGATGAACGCCGGCACCGTGCTGGCGGGCACCGAGGGATACGCCACCATCACGTTGGGCGCGTTGACGATCAGCGAGATCGGCACAAAATCGCGGCGCGGATCGAACGGTAGTTTCGCATCGAGCACGACATTGGTGATGTAGGTGCTGGTCGAGCCGATGGTGAGCGTGTAGCCGTCGGGGTTGGCGCGCGCGCCGACTTCGGTGCCGATGTTGCCGCCCGCGCCCGCGCGGTTGTCGATCACCACCGGTTTGCCCCAGCGCTCGGAGAGTTTTTGCGCCACCAGGCGCGCCACGATGTCGTTGGCGCCGCCGGGCGGGAACGGCACCATCATGCGCACCGGGCGGTCGGGGTAGGCGTGCGCGGCGGCGCAGGCGAAGAAGATGGACAGGACGAGTATGCGTGGTTTCATGGTTTTTAGGATTTAGGATCGAGGATTGAGGATTGGGCATACCGCAGAGGGGTTACTCAATCCTCAATCCTAACTCCTCAAACCTGAACTTTTCTGCCCCATGATCCACGCCGGTATCAGCGCCAGCGTGAATATCACCGCAATCATCAGGAAGCTATCGCGAAAACCAAAGGTGTAGGCTTGCGCGTGGATAACGCGTCCGAGGTAATGCAGCGCGCCGGCGGCCTGCATGTCCTCCGGCACGCCCGACTGCGCGAGTAGGCCTTGGATGTTGCGCAGCAGATCCGCCGTGGTGCTGTTGCCCGGTGTTTGCGTGGCGGTGAGTGTATCGCTGTGAAAAAACGTGCGCCGGTCAAGCGTTACCGACAGCAGGTTGACGCCGAACGCGCCGCCGAGTTGCCGCGCGAAATTAATCATGCCCGCGCCCTGACTCAATAACGCCGGCGTCAGCGCGCGTAGTGCCGCCACATTGAGCGACGGTTTCATGATGGCCAGACCGATGCGCGAAATCACCACGGCCCACGCGATGGTCCAGAACGCCATGTTGGCATCCACTTGCGCCAGCCAGAATGATGACACGCTGAAACACAGCAGGCCGGCGAAGATCATGTTGCGCGCGGCGATGCGGTCGCTCAGGTAGCCCGCGATGGGCATTGCCACGCCCATCAGCAGCCCCGCCGGCATCAGCAGCAAACCCGCCGCCAGCGGCGTGAAATGCTGCACCGTCTGCACATACAGCGGCACCAGATAGGTTGATCCGAACAAGCCGACGCCGAAGATGCAGGCCACCGCCGCAGCGGCCGCGAACGGCACGCTGGCAAACACTTTCAGATCGACCAGCGGATGATCGGTGCGCAGCTCCCACCACAAAAACGCGGCGCCGCCGAGCAAGGCCACGGTGAACAGCCCCAGCACAAAGTTGGAGTGCCAGCCCTCGCGCTGGCCGTTGGAAAGGCCGGTGAGCAAACACGCCAGCGCAACCGTCATCAGCAGAAAGCCGATCCAGTCAAAGCGCATGCGATCACCCGTTTCCTCGCGCTCCGGCATGAACACGCTGCCGAGCAGAATGGCGGCGATGCACACCGGTGCTGCGACATAAAAAATATAGCGCCAGTTAAATTGATCGATCATGATGCCGCCCAGCGTGGGACCCAGCGCCGGGCCGAGTATTACGCTCATGCCGAAGAAACCCATGGCAGTGCCGCGCTGATCCGACGGAAATACACGAAAGATCGTGTACATGGCAAAGGGTTGCAACATGCCGGCGACCGCGCCCTGCACGATGCGGCAAAAAATCAGCACCGAGTCATTGGGACTCAAGCCCGCCAGCGCCAGCGCGCCCACGAACACGCTCATCGCGCACACAAACGTTTTGCGCTGGCCGAAGCTGTGGATCAGCCACGCGTTGAGCAGCATGCCGACCGTCATCGCGGCGAGCGCGCCGGTGGACAGCCACTGCACGCGATCCTGGCCGATGCCGAACGCGCCCATGATGTCGGGCAGCGCCACGTTAACGCTGGTGGTGGTGAGCATCGCCGACACGGTGCCCATCATCACCGTCAGCGTCGCCAGCCAGCGATAACGCGGGCCGTAACGCGCGATCAAATCGTCAGTCGTTTCGGGTCGCAACGTAAACCTCGACCATCATGCCGGGGCGCAGTCGCGCATCCTTGTCGATGAGCTTCACGCGCAACGGCAAGCGCTGGGTGATTTTCGTAAAATTGCCGCTGGGGTTGGGGTCGGGCAGCAGCGCAAAACGGTTGGTGGCGGCCTGCCCGATGCGAAACACTTCGCCCTTGAAAATCTTGCCGGGATACGCATCGACATGGATGTCGGCCTTCATGCCGGTCTTGATGCGGCCCACGTCGGTTTCCTTGACGTTGGCTTCCACCCATATCTGGCTGGGGTCGTGAAACATCAGGATGCGTTGCCCGGCGGCAACATGCTCGCCGCGGCGCATAAACGTCATCACCACGTGGCCATCAGACGGGGCATTGATGGTGCGATCCGCGATATCCACTTCGCGGCGCTTTATCTCCGCGCGCATTTCGTCGGCCTGACGCATCAGCACCAGCAGTTGTTGCCCGATCACATTAAGCTGGCGCCGGCTGCCGCCCGCCGACGAAAGCTGGCCGCGCACCGCGGCGACTTCGGACTCCGCCTTGCGATGGCGCTCCCGCGCCTGCTGATGCGCGGTGCGCGCGTGATCGACTTCCTGCCCGGTGACGAATTTCTCCAGGTTCTGCATGCGCTTGTAATCGGCTTCGGCTTGCTTCAGTTGCGCGTCTAGCGACGCGACCTCGGCTTCGGCCCCGGCAAGACGGTTGGTTTCGCTTTGAAAACGACCCAACGTCTCCTGATCCACCTGCCCGGTTTGCGCGCGCATCACCGCCATCTGGCCTTCGATGGCTTGCAGCTTGGACACCAGCACTTCGCGTTGCAGCAACGAATCGCGCTCGTCCACGCGCGCCAGCATCTGGCCTTTTTTAATCTCGTCGCCTTCGATCACCGGCAGTTCGGTGATCCAGCCCGACACGCGGCTGGATAGCGTGATTACCTCGCCGTCGATGCGCGCGTCGTCGAGATACACATGGATGGAACGCTGATACAGCCAGTGCGCGCCCCACGCCAGCAGCACCAAGGCTGCGGCGACCAGCATCCACGTCTTGCGCCGCGATGCTGACGGCTTGGCGGCGGCGTTGCTGGTGACGGCTGCGGGAGAGTCCGTGGACATGAAGGCATTATCCTGCCGGGTGTTTTGACAGCGCAAGCATACGCGGCGAATAGTTTTCGCCATGTGGATTGCCGAGGCCGTGCGCGCGATCAGGTAATATCAAAGGCAAAATGCAAGGCGCAAGGGGAACCACATGCAGGACGACCAAAGGATGCCCGCCGTTAAAGGCCCGCCGTTAAGCTGCGATAGCCATATGCACGTGTTCGGCGATCCAGTGACCTATCCGTACAGCGCCGACAAGCGCAACGTGCCACCTGCCGTGCCGCTGGCGGAATTTATGGTGACGTACCGGGATTTTGCCCAACGCTGTGACATTGAGCGTATGGTGTTTACGCAGCCCAGCACCTATGGCCGCGACAATAGTTGCCTGCTGGATGCGATCAAACTCTGTGGCGGCAACGCGCGCGGCATCGTGGATATCGACGAAAACGCGCCCGATGCCGAGCTGGCGCGTTTGAACAGCGCGGGCGTGGTGGGTATCCGCTTCAATTTAAGCCCGCCCAACCGCCCGCTTGAGACGGGCATGATGGACAAACATCTCGCGCGTCTGCAACGGCTGGACGCGCGCTGCGCCGAGATCGGCTGGCAACTGAATATTCTGTCGTCGAGCTGGCTGATCGTGGACATGCTCGGCGTTTATGAAAAACTCAAATCGAATTTCACACTGGCGCACTTCGGCATGTTTCTGGCGCGCGATGGCGCGCAACAGCCTGGCTTGTTGAAGATGGCGGATTTTTTGCGCAACGGCCCCGGGCGTTGTTACTTGAAACTCACCGCGCTCTATCGCATGGCGACCGAGCCGACTTTCGCGGATTCCACGGGAATCGCGCAGGCGCTGATTGCTGCCGCGCCGGATCGTGTTATCTGGGGCAGCGATTATCCTTATTTGTCGAACGCGCATCGCTTCAACTCGATTGATCTGTTCAGTTTGATCGCGCAGTGGATGCCGGACGCGGCCAAGCGGCAGAAAGTATTCACAACGTGTTGGCCTGCAAAAACGCCAAGGACGCGAACGGCAATCGACGTTACGACGCGTTTGTCTCGCTCAACTCCACCGATCCCGCGCTGGTGAAGGCGCGCGAAATTCTCGACATCCCCGTGACCGGGTTTCTCGAAACCACCGCGCACCTGTCGTGCATGATGGGCAAAACGTTTTCGCTGATTACGCCCAACCCGAAATTCGCGCTGTCGTTCGAGCAAAAGCTAAAACTCTACGGGCTGACCGAGCGCCTTGCCTCCATCGAGGCGATGAGTATCCCCAACCTCGCGGATTTTCGCCAGGGCTTTATCGACCCGGTGGCGCACCAGCGCGTGATGACCGAATTCGACACCGCCGCGCGGCGCGCGATAGCCAAGGGCGCCGAAGTGCTGATCCCCTGCGGCTCACACGCCGTGTTGCAGGCGCGCAGAGGCCTGCGCGAGCTTGACGGCGCGTTGATCGTCGACGGCCTCGCCATGCTGATGAAAATGACCGAGATGGCCGTGAAGCTGCAAAAAATCATGGGCACCGTGGTCAGCCGCAAAATGCTGTATCAGACGCCGGGGCCGGACGTACTGGAGAAAGCGAGGAAGGATTATGGGCTTGAACTGTAGGTACATGCGGCTGATCGGCAACCATTTCACCGAGGCCTTCAAGCAACAGGTGGTGGTGGATAACCGGCCCGGCGGGGGCGGCAATGTGGGCGCGGAGATGGCGATGCGCGCCGCGCCTGATGGCCACACACTGATGATGGTGACCTCGCAGCAGCCCATCGTGGTGGCGATGTATCCCAAGCTCAACTACGACCTGCTGCGTGATTTTGCACCGATCAATCTGGCGGCGCCCGCGCCGTTTATTCTGGTGGTGCATCCGTCGGTGGCGGCTTCCAGCGTCAAGGAGCTGGTCGCGCTGGCGAAGGGTAAGCCCGGCAACCTGCGGTACGGCTCGGCGGGGTCGGGCTCGTCGCCGCATCTCGCGACGGAGTTATTCAAATACATGACCGGCACCGATATGTTGCAGGTGCCGTATAAAGGCACGTCGCCGATACTGGTGGACGTGATGGCGGGGCATATCCAACTGGGCGCGCTGGTGGCGCCGCTGGCCTTGCCTGCGGTGAAAAGCGGCCGCGTGCGCGCGCTCGGTGTCACCAGTCTTAAACGCTCGGCGCTGGCGCCGGAGATTCCGGCGGTGGCCGAGACGGTGCCGGGCTACGAATGGACGGGCTGGTATGGTCTGGTTGCGCCGGCGGGAACGCCCGCGGCGATCATCGCCAAGCTCAACGCCGAGCAAAACACCATGCTGAAATCGGCGGAGTTCAAAGAGCGCCTTGCGGGCATCGGCGCGGAGCCGTTGGGTTCCACGCCACAGCAGTAAGGTGAACATCTGCGCGCGCAGCTTGCGAGAATGCGCGAGGCGATCAAAATTTCCGGCGCGAAGCTTGAGTAATTGCCGCTGGTAGAATGTTCATCGCATCTGCATGAGTAACCTACTTTCACTGTAGCCGGTCACATCTTGAATCTCTCCCGGAAATTCCTGATTCTTCTTGCATTGACGAACGCCGGTGGTGCAATCGCCGCGCAGCCCGCATTCCCCACCAAACCCGTGCGCCTCATCGTCGGCTCGCCCGCCGGCGGCGGCAACGACATCGTGGCGCGCATCCTCGCGGCGAAACTCTCCGAGAATCTTGGGCATCAGGTGGTCGTGGATAACCGCGGCGGCGCCAATGGCATTATCGGCATGGAGCTTGCCGCCAAGGCCGCGCCCGATGGGCACACGTTATACATGGGCACCACCGGCCATCTGAGCGTCAACGCGGTGTTTTACCCCAAGCTGCCGTTCAACATGGAGCGCGATTTTGTGCCGCTGACGCAAGTGGTGACGTTGCCTTTCCTGTTGTATCTGCATCCGTCGGTGCCGGCCAAAACACTGGGTGAATTGGTCGCGCACGCCCGCGCGCATCCCGGCAAGCTCGCGTGGTCATCATCGGGTGATGGCGGCCTGCCGCAATTCGCGGGCGAGATGCTGAAGCTCGCTGCGCGTATCGACACGCGGCGCATTCCGTATAAAGGCAGCACGCCCGCGTTCAACGACTTGCTGGCGGGGCAGGTGCACTATTGCATTGAGGCGGTGCCCATCGGTTTGCAGCACGTGAAAAGCGGCAGACTGCTGGCGCTGGCGACCACCGCAACCAAGCGGCTACCATTTTTGCCGGACGTGCCCGCGTTGAACGAAACCTACGCCGGACTCGAAGTGCAAAACTGGTATGGCATGGTGCTGCCCGCGGGCACGCCGCGCGAGCTGGTGAACCGCTGGCACGGCGAGATCGTCAAGGTGATGAACATCCCGGATATACGCTCGCGGCTGATCGCGCAGGGCACCGATCCGGTGGGCAGCACGCCGGCGGAGTTCGCCGTGTTTCGCAAGGCCGAGGAAGTGAAATGGGCGCGGGTGATTAAGGAAGCGAATATCCGTCCGCAGACATAGTTTAAAAATAGTGAATTAAAACAAATACTTATATTAATTTTGGCCATCACGAAAAAACGGTATTCACATGCGGCGCGGTGAATGGGTGCGGTTGTTGATAGCGCTAACGCTGATGTCGGCGGGCGCGGCGTGGGCGCAGACGCCCGCGCCCAACTACCCGGTAAAACTCGTGCGCATGGTCACCGGCTCGCTTGCCGGCGGCGGCTCGGACATTACCGCGCGGCAGATCGCGCCCAAACTCGGCGAACTATTCGGTCAGCAAGTGCTGGTGGACAACCGCCCCGGCGTGGCGGGCATGCTGGCGAACGAACTGGTGGCCAAAGCGCCGGCGGATGGCCACACGCTGCTGTTGCAGCCGGGCGGATTCATTACGCTTTCGGCGCACCTGAATGCGCGCGGCGGTTCGTGGGAGACGTTAAAGCATCTCGCGCCGGTGATCCAGGTGAGCGCGTATTCGTTCGTGATGGCGCTGCATCCGTCGGTGCCGGCGAAGAACGTGAAGGAATTGATCGCGGTCGCCAAGGCAAAACCGCGCGTGCTGAATTTTGTGTCATCCGGCGTGGGCAGTAATTTTCATTTGATGGGTGAGTTGTTCAAGTTGCGCGCGGGCGTGGATATCGTGCATGTTGCGTATCGCGGCAGCCCGCCGGCGATTGTCGATCTGCTCGCCGGGCGCGGCGAGATCATGTTCATCCACGCGCCGGCGGTGCTGCAGTACATCCGCAACGGGCGGCTGCGCGCGCTCGCGGTCACGGGTAATACGCGCAACACGCTGCTGCCCGATGTTCCGCGCATGATGGATACGCTGCCGGGTTATGAGGTGATCGGTTCCGAAGGCATACTCGCGCCGATCAACACACCGCGCGACGTGATGGCGCGCGTGAATGCAGCGGTGACGCAGGTGCTGGCTACGGCGGAACTGAAAACCGCGTGGGCCGACAAGGCGGTGGAGTTCACGCCCAACACGCCGGAGCAATACACCGCGAAAATACGCGATGAGTTTGAGCGCACCGCGCAGATCATCAAGCAGGTGGGCATTAAACCGGAAAATTAAAAGTGCATATAAAACAAATACTTGCGATATTTTTGGGCGGCATGACGGCAAGCGCTGCCGCGCAACCCGCTTCGACGGGCTCAGGACAGGTCTACCCGCAGCGCCCGGTGCGCGTGATCGTGAATGTCAGCGCGGGCGGCGGCGTGGATATTCTGGCGCGCATTGTCGGCGCGCATCTGAATGCCACATGGGGGCATCCGTTCGTGATCGACAACCGCACCGGCGCTGGCGGCTCCATCGGCACCGAGATCGCGGCCAAGGGCACGCCCGATGGCTACACGCTGCTGGTGAGCAGCAGCACGGTGATTACCACGGCTGCGATCCGCCCGCAGGGTTACGACCCGGTGCGTGATTTTCAGGCGGTGACGCGACTGAATTCCAACCCCTACATCGTGTGCGTGTCGCCCTCGCTGCCGGTGAGTTCGGTCAAAGAGTTGATCGCGATGGCAAAAAGCAAACCCGGCGGCCTGAGCTACGGCTCGGCGGGCACCGGCAGCATCGTACACATGGGCTCCGCGCTGCTGGTCGCGATGGCGGGCGTGCCGATGGTGCATGTGCCGTACAAGGGCGTGTCCGAGGTGTATCCGGCGGTGGCGTCGGGGCAGGTCAATTGGGTGATCGGCGCGCCGCTCTCCGCCATGCCGCTGGTGAGGGCGGGCCGGTTAAAGGCCATCGCGGTGACCGGCCTCACGCGTGCGCGCGTGCAGCCCGATCTGCCGACAGTGCATGAAAGCGGCGTGCCCGGCTACGAAGTCATCGCCTGGTTCGGCATGTTCGCGCCCGCCAAAACGCCGATGGCGATAGTCGATAAGCTGCAAGCCGAAACCAAACGCGCGCTGCAAGCGCCCGAAGTGATTAAACGCATGGACAACGAAGGCACCGACATCATCGGCAATTCGCCGCAGGCGTTCGCGGCCGAGGTCAAGACTGAGTTTGATAAGTGGCGTGATTTGGTGAAGAAGCTCGGGTTGGATCGGCAGGGGTAAGGTGTTTGTTTGGGACTCTTATTCATCGCGCCAGGATGTTAACAAGCGGTTTTGCCGTATAAAACTAGTTGGAGCAATAGGAAGCATTCCACTTGAATCAAACAATCTCCTTGCTGTGCCAATTTCTCGACAGAGAGGTTCCCCGTCTCTCAAGTACATACAACTGGAAGATCCCTAATATCAAAGGCTTTGCGCAAGCCGGTCAGAGTGGATATCAGCCAAATCTCGCAATCAAGGATTATCTGAAAACACTTTGGGAGGATGCATCATGTGACGATGAGAGGCTTCAGATCGCTGGAGTTATTGTTAGTGATTGGGGTGGGGTTCGAGCGAATGGACAGGACACGCTTATGAAATATGTAAGCGCCATCTCAAATAACAACCCACCGACTCCTCTGCGGGGGGTTGCAAGCTAGTCAAAGATCTTCGCCATTGTGCACCCGAAGAGATTCGCCATATACGATGCACGAGTTGCCGCATGTTTGAATGCGGCACAGATAAATGCAAACATAAATAAAGGCTTGGCGTTCAATTACGTCCCGGGCCGAAACAACATTGTTGGCAATATGAAGACAAAAAAAGGATTTACACAGGAGCACAAGTTTTCCGCTAAACAACTTGTGCAATCAGAATGGTTTCTAATAAAGCGAGATGATACTTACGCGAAATACCTTGAGCTACTCAATTTGTGCTTGAAAGAGCGGCCGCAATATAGTCTTAGGGATCTCGAAATGGCATTGTTTGCAAATGCAGAGTGCGAGTTTAAAAGAGCTATGACATCAGCGCCTGTCAGCGCGTAGGATGCGGTGACAAAGGAACCGCATCGGTCGAGGTGCGCGTGCGCGAGTGATGTGGTTCGCCGCGCTTACCGGCATTCTACGGTGCGACCGTGCCGCAGTGTAATAGCGATGCAGATTGAAGACGTGCTGCGGTATCATCACACCTTAACCAAGGAAGAACCATGGCCATCTATCTCAAGCAACGCCTAGCCCAGGAAGTCACCGACGCGCTCGATCAAAAGGTGCGGCAGACGGTGGAATCGATACTCGATGACGTGAAAAAACGCGGCGACGCCGCCGTGCGCGAGCTTTCGGAAAAATTCGATAAATGGTCGCCGGCGAGCTTCAAGCTGTCGCAGGCGGACCTCGACGCCATCATGAAAAAGGTGCCGGCAAGCACGATTGACGACATCAAATTCGCGCAGGCGCAGATACGCAAATTCGCCGAGCATCAGCGCGCGTCGATGAAGGACATTGAGGTCGAGACACTGCCCGGCGTGAAGCTGGGGCACAAGAATATTCCGGTCGATAGCGTGGGTTGCTATGTGCCGGGCGGGCGTTATCCGATGGTGGCTTCCGCGCACATGAGCATTGTCACCGCGCGCGCGGCGGGCGTGCGCCGCGTGATCGCCTGTACGCCGCCGAATCAGGGCGCGCCGCACGCGGAGACCATTGCCGCGATGGTGCTGGCGGGCGCAGACGATATTTATGTGATGGGCGGCGTGCAGGCGGTGGCGGCGATGGGCGTGGGCACGCAGTCGATTGCGCCGGTGGACATGCTGGTGGGGCCGGGCAATGCGTATGTGGCCGAGGCCAAGCGCCAGTTGTTCGGGCGCGTGGGCATTGATTTGCTCGCCGGGCCGACGGAGATACTGGTGATCGCCGACGACAGCGCCGATGTGGAAATGATCGCGACCGATCTGCTGGGTCAGGCCGAGCACGGCCCCACCAGCCCGGCGATTTGCATCACCACCTCGCGCAAGATTGCCGAGGCGCTACCCGCCGAAATTGAACGCCAGTTGAAAGTGTTGCCCACCGCCGACGTGGCGAGTGTGGCGTGGCGCGATTACGGCGAAATCATACTGGTGGATTCCATCGACGAAGCGGTGAAAGAGGCCGATCTGCAAGCCGCCGAGCATGTGGAAGTGCTCACGCGCGAGCCGCGTTACTTTCTGGAGAAAATGAAAAACTACGGCGCGCTGTTTTTGGGGCCGCAAACCAATGTGTCGTACGGCGACAAGGTGATCGGCACCAACCACACGCTGCCCACCATGGGCGCGGCGCGCTACACCGGCGGGTTGTGGGTGGGCAAGTTTTTGAAGACCTGCACTTATCAGGAAATCACCGACGCGGCGAGCGTGGTGGTGGGCGAATATTGCTCGCGGCTGTGCGCGATTGAACGGTTTTGGGGACACAAGGAGCAGGCCGATTTGCGGCTGCGCAAGTATGGCGGGCAGAATGTGGGGCTGGGGAAGTAGGATGCCGGTATGTAGGATGCCGGTGAGCGCAGCGATCCGCATCGGTGGGAGGCGCTGCCCGCGAGCGTTGGGGTTCGCTCCGCTCACCGCCAACCTACGAAAACCGGAGCGAGGCATGTTCGAGTGACTATACCCGGTGACGTAACCCCCAAATTCCGCCTCGACGGCAAGACTGCTTTAGTCACCGGCGCAGGCCGCGGCATAGGCCGCAGCGCGGCCATCGCACTCGCTTATGCCGGCGCGGAAGTGTGGCTCTCGGCGCGCACACAAAGCGATCTGGATGCCGCCGTGGCGGAAATCAAAGCAGGCGGCGGGCGCGCGCATGCGTTGGCGTGTGACGTCACCGACGCAGCGGCGGTTAACCGTGCCATCGCCTCGCTGCCCTCGCTCGATGTGCTGGTGAACAACGCGGGGATGAATATCCCGCAGCCGTTTGTGGATGTGAGCGAGGCCAATCTCGATAAGGTGCTCGATCTCAATATCCGCGCGATGTTCATCACCGCGCAGGCGGCGGTGAAAAAGATGCTTGAAGCTCCCGACAGAAAATCGCGCGGCGGCAGTGTGATCAACATCACCTCGCAGATGGGGCATGTGGGCGCGCCGACGCGCACGGTGTATTGCCTGACCAAGCATGCGATCGAGGGGTTCACCAAGGCGCTGGCGGTGGAATTGGCGCCGAACAACATTCGCGTGAATTCCATAGCGCCGACGTTTTTGGAGACGCCGATGACCGCACCCATGTTCGCCAAGCCGGAATTCGCAAAGTGGGTGATGGACTGCATACCGCTGGGGCGGTTGGGTCAACTGGATGAAGTGGCGGCGGCGGTGGTGTTTGTCGCCAGCGACGCCGCGTCGCTGATGACCGGCGCCAGCCTCGTTATCGACGGCGGCTGGACGGCGCAGTAGTCTGCGCGGAGGTCCGGCGAATTACCGGCGAATTACCGGCGGTAGAAGGTGGGCTTGTTGGTGCGCGCGGGGCCGGGACGTTGTTCGTCTTTGTGACGGAAGCTGATGCGGCCCTTGCTCATGTCGTAGGGCGACATTTCGAGCGTGACTTTATCGCCGGCGAGTATGCGGATGCGGTGCTTGCGTATCTTGCCCGACGCGTACGCCGTGACTTCATGGCCGTTAACCAGCGTCACGCGAAAAATGGTGTTGGGCAACACTTCGTTGACCACGCCCTCGAACTCTACAATTTCTTCTTTAGCCACGAACGATTTCTCCGAAACTCAAAACTGCCGGCATGCACGCGCGGCGCACTCCGGCAGGGGTGCGCTTTTAGATTGCTTGCAGGTTGATGGCCGAGAAGCGACCATCGCTGCCGCGTTCGGCATCGAACGAGACTTGCTGGTTATCAGCGAGTGTTTTCAGGCCGGCGCGCTCGACCGCGGAGATATGCACGAAGATATCCTTCGAGCCATCCTGCGGCGCGATGAAACCAAAACCCTTGGTAGGATTGAAAAACTTTACGGTGCCGGTAGCCATATATACTCCAGTAGGTCTCAAGCAGTGGCCGCATCCGATATTGGATACGGCCTCAAATGACCATCCGGAGAAGACCAACCGCGGGACTGACCGACAACCAATTTGAGCGCGGCAGTATGGGCGTAGACGCCTGTATTGGCAAGAGAATCCTGAGCGGCGGTGGTCGCGGTTGGGCCGTTTGCGCCATGATTTTGGCGGCGGCAATGTGTCGCATAAGCCAAATAGCCGGATAAAGACGAAATAGCGGAAATAGGGATTCTCCCTGGCGACCGTCG
>CAWUUY010000473.1:0-3014 GCA_963924885.1 uncultured Burkholderiales bacterium
GCGTCAAAAACTTTTGATTTGCCCGCTCATTTTGAGCCACTATATCCGTCGGGATAAAGGTCTAATGGAAAATCTCGGTTGAATGCGGTTACTGAAGCAATCAGGGTTCTGCGCGGTCCGCGCAGGAGGCAGGCAGCAAGATGTCGGAACTGATGGCGTATGAGCAATCGGGAAAATTCACCCATCGCGAGAAGGTGGCGCTGCGTTACGCGGATGCGATCATGTATGACCCGGCGCAAGCCGATGACCAGCTGTGGAGCGCACTCAAAGCAGAGTTCAGCGAACCCGAGATCGTGGAACTCGGCTACTGGATAGGCTTTACCTTCGGCGGCCAGCGCTGGCTGAAAACACTGTCAACGCGTCAGGGCGAATTCGAAGCCTCAATCGCGGAACGAAAGACCATCGGCAAAATCTAGTAGCGTTTATTTTGCGCCGCGTAGGCCACGATAGATGCAAAACAAAGACTACCCCACCGCCTTAACCATATCCTCCACCACTTTCTTGGCATCCCCAAACACCATCATGGTTTTATCCATATAGAACAAGTCATTATCCAGCCCCGCATACCCCGCCGCCATCGAGCGCTTGACCACCATCACCGTGCGCGCCTTGTCGGCCTCGAGTATCGGCATGCCGAAGATCGGGCTGCCGGGTGTTTTTGCCGCTGGGTTCACCACGTCGTTGGCGCCAAGCACCAGCACCACGTCGGTGTTGGGGAAGTCGCTGTTGATTTCGTCCATCTCCATTACTTGGTCGTAGGGAATTTCGGCTTCGGCGAGCAGTACGTTCATGTGGCCGGGCATGCGACCTGCGACGGGATGAATCGCGAAACGAACCGTAACGCCTTTTTCGCGCAGCTTGTGGGCAAGTTCTTTGACCGCGTGCTGCGCGCGCGCCACGGCGAGGCCGTAGCCGGGGATGATGATGACGGAGTCGGCGTTGCTCATGAGAAAGGCCGCGTCGTCGGCACTGCCGCTGCGGTGAGTTTTTTGCACGCCGTCTCCGGCCGCAGCCGCGCCGGAGTCGGTGCCGAAGCCGCCGAGGATGACCGACAGGAACGGCCGATTCATCGCCTTGCACATGATGTAACTCAGAATCGCGCCCGAGCTGCCCACCAGTGACCCCGCGATGATGAGCATCGGGTTGTTCAACGAAAAGCCAATGCCCGCCGCCGCCCAGCCGGAGTAGGAATTCAACATCGAGATCACCACCGGCATGTCCGCGCCGCCGATGGGCACGATGATGAGAAACCCGAGCACGAAGGCAATCGCGGTCATGGCGATGAAGGCCGTCCAATTGGTGCCGCCGCTGAGGAAGAACCACAGGCCGCAGCCGAACATGCTCAAGCCCATCAGCAGATTAAGCATGTGCTGACCGCTGAACACGATGGGCGCGCCGCTCATGCGGCCGGAGAGTTTGAGGAACGCGATCACCGAGCCCGAGAAGGTCATCGCGCCGACGAAGGTGCCGATGAAAAGCTCCAGTTTATTGCCTAGCGGAATCGCCTCGCCCGCCGCCTTGACGATACCGAAGGCGAAGGGGTTATTGACCGCGGCTATCGCGATCAGCACGGCCGCCATGCCCACCAGCGAGTGCATGAAGGCCACCAGTTCGGGCATCGCCGTCATCTGCACCTTGCGCGCGACCACCGCGCCGATGGCGCCGCCCAGCGCGATGCCACCGATGATAATGAGCCAGTTTTTGGTGAGCGTGAGCGTCACAGCCACGGCAATCGCCATGCCGATCATGCCGAAGAGGTTGCCGCGCCGCGAGGTCAGCGGCGAGGACAAGCCCTTTAACGCGAGTATGAAAAATACCGAGGCTACGAGATACGCCAGTGCGACCTGATTGCCGGAGAGCATTACTTCGCCTCCAGTTTCTTGGGCTCTTTTTTCTTGAACATCGCCAGCATGCGCTGCGTCACCAGAAACCCGCCGAAGACATTCACCGCCGCCAGCACCACCGCCACCGCGCCCACCCACACGCCCCAGTCGGCCTCCGCCGGGCCGGCCGCAAGCATCGCGCCGACGAGAATAATGCTCGATATGGCGTTGGTCACCGACATCAGCGGCGTGTGCAGCGCGGGGGTGACGTTCCACACCACGTGATAGCCGACGAAGATCGCCAGCACGAATACCATCAGATTGGTAATTAGGGGGTCTACGGTCATCTTGAATCCTTGAAAGGCGTGAACGAGTAAAAGGGTGAACGGGTGAAAGGGTGAACGAGTAACTGCCTAACCGCCGAAGCGGGTTTTTACCCGTTCACTCGTTCACTCGTTCACCCATTCACGGTTTTAAAACCTCACCCCCGGCACACGCCAACGTGCCGGCGATGACTTCATCTTCGCGGTTAATCTTGAACTCGCCGGTTTTAGCGTCGAGCATGAGTCCCAGCAGGTTAAACAGATTGCGGGCATACAACGCGCTGGAATCCGCTGCCACCAGCGACGGAATATTCGCGACGCCGATCAAATGCACGCCATGCTTGGTCACGGTTTTGTCGAGTTCCGACAGCGGGCAGTTGCCGCCCTGCTCCACCGCCATATCAACGATCACCGAGCCGGGCTTCATGGATTTCAACATGTCTTCGGTCACCAGCACGGGCGCTGCGCGGCCCGGGATCAGTGCTGTGGTGATCACGATGTCGGCCTGCTTGATGCGTTCGGCCACCAGCGCGGCCTGACGCTTTTTGTAATCGTCGCCCATGTCACGCGCGTAGCCGCCCTGCCCCTTGGCGAGTTCTTTTTCGGCATCAGTCAGCGGCACGTCGATGAATTTCGCGCCCAGCGATTCGACTTGTTCCTTGGTCTCGGGCCGCACGTCGGTGGCTTCGACCACCGCGCCCAGACGTTTGGCGGTGGCGATAGCCTGCAAACCCGCCACGCCCACGCCCATGATGATGACGCGAGCGGCCTTCACCGTGCCCGCCGCGGTCATCAGCATCGGCATCATCCTGCCGTAGGTGTTGGCCGCCATTAGCACGGCCTTATAGCCGGCGATGTTGGCCTGCGA
>CAWUUY010000474.1:0-2720 GCA_963924885.1 uncultured Burkholderiales bacterium
CGCTGCCGGCCGAACCGTAGTTGATTTTGCCGGGCCGCTCTTTGGCATAGGCGATGAATTCCTTCACCGACTGCGACGGTATCGACGGATGAAACACCAGCACGCTGGGAATCACGCCCACCATCGCTACCGGCGCAAAATCGCGCACGGTGTCGTAGGGCATTTTCGCAAACAGGCTGGGATTGGTGACGTGCGTGGTAAAGCAAATCAGCAGTGTGTTGCCATCGGAATCGGCACGCGCGACGATGTCACTTCCGATCATGCCGCTTGCGCCGGCCCGATTGTCGATGATGACCTGCTGGCGCAACGCGTCCGTCAGCTTCATCGCAACGATGCGGCCCAGTATGTCGGTGCCGCCGCCGGGCGGCGCGGGCACCACCAGTCTGACGGGGCGAGCGGGATAGTTCTGCGCGTGCGCCACCGCGGCCACCCCTGACACGGATGCCAATATCAACCACGCCCACGACGCTGCCACGGTTGCATTGACATTGAATAGGACCATCGTTTCCTCTCCTGTTCACTTATTCTAACCGCTGCGCCGCGTTACAATGGGATTCTACTGCCTCGCTGACTGTCTACCCCTATCACATTGATCGCATTGATCGCATTGAAATTGGAACGCACCATGAGCATGATGTTACTGGATCAGGAAACCAAGGAAGCGCTGCAGCAGTTATATGGCGAAACCATCGAAGCGATGGAGCTCGCCAAAAAAAGCCCTGACCTCGATGATCTCGCGGCGACGTTCGCGGTGGCGCTGCTGAAACTCGGCCTTGCCACCGGCTTTGTCGAACAAAAATATCCCGGCTTCGCCAAGGATGTCGAAGACAAACGCCAGCGCGTGATCGCCGCGCTGACGCAGGCTCAGGCGCAGTCACATTCGGCAAAGCACTGATATGTCATCGACCGAAAAACGCATGACCGAATCGATCATCTATCTCGACAACGCCGCCACCACGCCGGTCGACCCGCGGGTGGTGGATGCCATGCTGCCGTATCTGCGGGAGCAATTCGGCAATCCGGCCAGCGGCGCGCACGTCTTCGGTCAGGCCGCCGCACGCGCGGTGGAACGCGCACGCGAACAGGTTGCCGCGCTGATCAACGCCGGCCCGGCGGAGATCGTGTGGACCTCCGGCGCCACCGAATCCAACAATCTTGCGATCAAGGGCGCCGCGCTCGCCAACGCCAAACGCGGCAAACACCTCGTCACCGTGGCCACCGAACACAAAGCCGTGCTCGACACCATGCACTGGCTGACAACCCAGGGCTTTGAAGTGACCGTGCTGGCGCCGGACGCGAACGGTTTGATCGCGCCGGAAGCCTTCGCCGGCAGCTTGTGCGCGGACACCACGCTAGTCTCGGTGATGCTGGTGAACAACGAAATCGGCGTGATTCAGAATGTCGCCGCGCTGGGGGCGATGTGCCGCGAGCGCGGCGTGTTGTTTCATGTCGATGCGGCGCAGGCCAGCGGCAAGCTGCCGATCGACCTCGCCACGCTGCCGGTGGATTTGATGTCGCTGACTGCGCACAAAACCTACGGGCCGAAAGGCATCGGCGCGCTTTATGTGCGCGGCGCGGCACGCAGCCGCGTCGAGTGCCAGATGCACGGTGGCGGCCACGAGCGCGGGCTGCGCTCCGGCACGCTGGC
This sequence comes from uncultured Burkholderiales bacterium, assembly GCA_963924885.1. GTDB lineage: Bacteria > Pseudomonadota > Gammaproteobacteria > Burkholderiales > SG8-41 > UBA5216. The sequence continues at coordinate 1,649 of CAWUUY010000474.1, forward strand.
CACGCACCAGATCGTTGGCATGGGTGAGTGTTTTCGCCTGGCGGGCGAGGCCATGGCAACGGAGGTTCCACGCATCCGCGCGCAACGCGACCGGTTGTGGGCGGCGTTGCGCGATATCGACGGTGTCCGCCTGAACGGCAGCCTCGAACAACGCGTCGCGCACAATCTTAATATCGGCGTCGTCGATTGCGATCCGAATCTATCCACGCTCGCCGGAATCGCAATGTCGTCGGCCTCGGCCTGCATTGGCGGGCAGGCATCGCATGTAATTACAGCCTTGGGCGGCAGCGGGAGCAACAGCTCCGCCACCATCATGCGAATCACGCTAGGCCGTTTTACCAACGATGCCGAAATTGATTTCGCGGCAGGCTATCTGCGCGATAAAATCACCAGTTGCCGCGGCGGCAACCGCAGGGCAGCTTGAACAGGACAGCAATTTGGAAGACCTTGATCTTGATTTTGTTACCGAGCCGGAGAAGAAAATTGCTTACGACCCCGAGGTCGCCCGGGCTTTTTTCAAGGCGTCCGCCGTCACGCTCAAGGCACTGAAGGACAGCGTCCTGTTTTCCGAGAAAGCGCCGGGAGACAAGATGTACTTTGTCGCTGCCGGTGAAATTACGCTCAGTCTCGGCGGCAAGAATCTGGATGTCCTGCGCGCCGGAGAAATCATCGGCGAGATGTCCGCGATTCTGGGCACGCCGCGCACCGCCACCGCGAGGGCCCGCACCGATTGCATCCTGGTCGGTATGGCGCGCGAGCAGTCCTTTGACGCGCTGCAGCGGCAGCCGGAGTTCGCGCTGATGCTGATGCGCATGATCCTCGCCCGGCTGCGGCTCGCCTTGTCGATGTTGCGCGTACGCGGTCTCACCGGCGATGGCGCGGGCAAACTCGGCCGCGTGCTGGACGGCAACCTGCTTAGCCTGAATTTTGCATAAAAAGGGCAAAGATCATCGTTCAGGTCCAGCAGTTCAAAGACCGCGTGATCCTGCATCTGCCTTCGTCTTGTCCCGTCCAGCAGTTGTTGCGGACAGTGACCGAGCGTTTGTTTGTGCCTAAGCCGGCAAAATTGCTG
>CAWUUY010000475.1:0-16763 GCA_963924885.1 uncultured Burkholderiales bacterium
GCCATCACGCTGTGGCAAAAAATGGGACAGGCCAGCGGACGCGGGCCACCCGGATTTCTAAGCACGCACCCGACGGCGGCGGATCGGATTACCGATCTGCAAAAGCATGCTGCGCGGGTGATGCCGATTTATCAATCGACGCAGCGAAAGTAACTATTTTTTTAAAAGGAGTTTTATGTATAGTGATTGGGCGTTCCGCGTGTTGCTGATGGCCGTCTCCTGTGCAGGCACTGCCACGGTGACGGCGCAGGCCTATCCCTCCAAGCCGCTGCGTCTGATCGTACCGTTTCCGCCGGGCGGCGGCAATGACATCCTCGCGCGCACCGTGGGCCAGCGTCTGGCGGAAGTAGTGGGTCACCAAGTGATCATTGATAACCGCGGCGGCGCGGGCGGTGCGCTGGGTGCGCAGATCGCGATCAACGCCGCCCCCGATGGTTACACGCTGTTTCTCGGCAGCGTCGGCAACCTCGCGCAGAACCCGGTGTTGCAGGAAAAGCCCGCCTACGATCCGCTGCGCGATTTCGCGCCGGTGACGCTGTTGGCGACATCGGTGTTTGCGCTGTGTGTGAACAATGCTGTGCCCGCGAAATCTGTGCAGGAGCTGATCGCGTTGGCCAAGGCCAAACCCGCTGCGCTGAATTACGCCTCGGCGGGCAACGGCTCGTCGCTGCATCTGGCGGCGGAAATTTTCAAGCACGCGACTCAAACCAACATTGTGCATGTGCCGTACAAGGGCGCGACGCCGGCCTTCACCGACATGATCGCGGGGCAGGTGCAGATGATCATCACCACCATGCCAGCGGCGCTGCCGCATATACGGGGCCGCAAGGTGCGCGTGCTGGGTACTTCAGGACGCAAGCGCGCCCCGGTGCTGCCGGAAGTGCCCACCATCGCCGAGACCGTGCCGGGGTTTGAGGTGCTGAACTGGCAGGGCATCACCGCGCCGGCAAAAATACCCGCGGCCCTGGTGCAAGCGCTGCATGCGCATCTGACGGTGGCGCTGAAACGGCCGGGCATGAACGAAGCGCTGTTCGTGCAGGGGCTGGACGCGGCGGGCGTGGGGCCGGAGGAATTCGGCGCGTTGATGAAATCCGAAATTGCCAAGTACGACAAAGTGGTCAAGGCGGCGGGAATCAAGGGGGATTGAAGGGTGATGGAACATGGCTGATGCATTGATCGTGGTCCCCGATGATTTTCCGGCGGTGTTCGAGGGCAGTGCCGCGCACGAGCGCGCCAAAGCATTGGGCGCGGTGCGCGTGTGCGGTGAGCGCGGCGCGGACGACTCGGTTGAGCTGGCGCGGCGTATCGGCGGCGCGAAGGTGGCGATTAACATACGTTCCTACGCGCACTTTACCGATGCGGTGTTTGCGGATTGCCCCCATCTCAAACTAGTGTCGATCTGGGGCGTCGGCACCGACAATATTGATCTTCAATGCGCCGCGCGGCGCGGCATCACTGTGTGCAACACGCCCGGCGCCAACGCCATCGCCGTGGCAGAGCATGCCATGGCACTGATGCTGTCAGTGGCGCGAAAAATCCCGCGCATCGACCGCGACATGCGCGCCGGCGAGTGGCCGCGCGACATGCTGGGGCAACTCCACGGCAAGACGCTGGCGGTGCTGGGCACCGGCGCCATCGGTACGCATGTCGCCAAACTCGCGCGGGTCTTCGGCATGACGGTGCTGGAATGGAGCGCGCGGCGCGGCGACCTGGCCGAACGCGATGATTTTTTGAAACGCGCGGATTTTATCTCGCTGCACACGCGGCTCACGCCACAAACGCGCGGTTTCATCGGCGCGCGCGAGTTCGCGCTGATGAAGCCGGAAGCGATACTGATTAACACCGGACGCGGCGCGCTGGTGGACCGCGATGCGCTGCATGACGCCTTGGCGAAGCAACTTATCGCCGGCGCGGGTCTGGACGTGTTTCACGACGAGCCGATGAAGGCTGGAGATCCGATACTGGGCTTCGCCAACACCGTACTGTCGCCGCACAACGCCGGGCAGACGCCGGAAGTGCGACGCGATGGTCTGCTGCTGACGATCAAGAACGTGGAGCGGTTTCTGGCGGGTGCGCCGACTAACGTGGTGACAGCTTAGTTCTCGTAGGATGGGTGAAACCCATCACAAACACAACGAATTTCCCGTATGCGCCTTTGGGCTGCGATGGGTTTCACCCATCCTACGGCTATGTCAATTAAAAAAATTCACCACCGCATCCAGCCCGCCAAAGTTAATGACATGCGTGGTCTGCCCGCGCACGATGGGCTTGGCGTGATACGCAACGCTCACGCCGCATTCGGCCATGAATTTCAGATCGTTCGCTCCGTCGCCCATGCCGATGATGTGCTCGCGGTGTATGCCCAAGAGCGCGCCGACACGGAGGAGTTCGTCGCGCTTGGCATCGGCATTAACGATGCGCCCGATCACCTCGCCGGTGAGTTTGCCGTCGGCCACTCCCAACGTGTTGGCGTAGGTGTAGTCGAGGCCCAGCCGGGGTTTCAGGCGCTCGGTGACATGTGTAAAGCCGCCGGACACCAGCAGCGTTTTGATGCCGTGTTTTTTTGCGGCAGCGAGCAACACGTCCGCGCCGGGCGAGAGTTTCAACCGCTCATCGTAAACCCGCTGTAACGCGCCCTCGTCGAGACCCTTCAACAACGCCACTCGGCGTTGCAGACTCTCGTTGTATTCAATCTCGCCGCGCATCGCTTGCTCGGTGATCTTGGCTACCTGCGGTTTCAAATTCACCAGATCAGCCAGCTCGTCGATGGTTTCAATGGTGATGAGTGTCGAATCCATGTCCATCACCAGCAGCTTGAAATCGGCAAGGCGACGGTCTTCGGGGATGAAGGCGAAATCGAGTTTTGCGCGCTCGCATAGTGCGGCGATGTCAGGCGCTGCCTTGGCGTCGTGTACGTGAGGCAGGCGAAACGCCGCTACGGAAACTTGTTCGATGCCGGATGCGCCGGAGAGTTTGGCGAGTTGTTTGAGATCGCTGGTGTTGATCTCGGCACCCTGGATGATGAGGTGCATCACGGCGTATCGTCGATTTTCAGTTCAACCTTGTAACGCTTGGCGCGCGCCGAGTAATTCACGGCGATGGAATTAAAGTAAGTGATTTCCTCGGGCCGCAAGTCGCGCACGACCTTGCCCGGCGAGCCCATCACCATCACGCCGTCGGGAATGACTTTCTTTTCGGTAATCAGTGAGTTCGCGCCGATCACGCAATTCTTGCCGATCACCGCGCCATTCAGTATCACGCTATTGATGCCGATCAGCGTGCCTTCGCCGATGGTGCAGCCATGGATCATGCACTTGTGGCCGATGCTCACCCCCTTGCCTAGCGTGATCGGGAAGCCGGGATCAGCGTGCAGCACGCAGCCATCCTGCACCTGCGAGCCGTCGCCCAGTGTGATGACGTCGTTGTCGCCGCGCACCACGCTGTTAAACCAGATGCTGACATCGCGACCGAGGATGACATTGCCGATGACGTGCGCGCCGGGCGCGATCCAGTAATCGCCCTGAGTTACCACTTTACGATCCGCTAGGGAATATTTCATAATAAAAACAAATAGTTACGATAATTTTGAGGTTTGGGCGAAGTGCGGATTATAGCGGAGTGTCGTTACTTGGCTTATGCAACCAATCGACCACGCCAGCGCCCGCCGCGCGCCCGCTGGCGAAACACGCGGTGAGCAGATAGCCGCCGGTGGGCGCCTCCCAATCGAGCATTTCGCCTGCGCAGAATACGCCAGGCGCGGCGCGCAGCATCAGGTGTTCATCAAGCGCATCGAAGGCAACGCCGCCCGCGCTGCTGATGGCTTCGTCCAGTGGGCGGGGAGCGGTGAGTGTCAGCGGCAGCGCTTTGATGAGTGCGGCCAATCGCGCGGGATCAGCAAGGTCTGCGGCGCTGGTGGCTTCACGCAGCAACCCGGCCTTGACGCCGGAAATATTCGCCTGATTCTGCAAGTGGTTCGACAACGAACGTTTGCCCCGCGAGGCAGAAAGATCGCGCGTGAGCCGTTGCAGATCGCGCAGCGGAGCGAGGTCGAGATGAAGGGTGGCCGTACCGTGAAGCGCTATCGCGTCACGCAGCGGTGCCGACAAGGTATAAATCAGGCCGCCTTCGACGCCCGAATCCGTGACCATGAATTCGCCTTGCTGCTGATGGCCTGTTCCTCCGCCGTCGGTGAATGACGCCACTACCGATTTCACCGGTTGCCCGGCGAAACGTGTGCGAAAGTGTTCGCTCCACGAGCAATCGAACCCGCAGTTGGCGGGCTGCAACGGCGCGATGTTTACCCCGCGCGCGGCAAGCAGCGCTGTCCATGCGCCATCCGAACCCAGCCGTGCCCAACTGCCGCCGCCGAGCGCCAGCAGCGTGGCGTCAACACGCACGCTAACGTCGCCTTGTGGTGCGTTAAATTGCAGCGTGTCGTCTTCGTTCCACCCGGTCCAGCGATGGCGCATGTGAAACACCACACCCGCGGCGCGCAGCCGCCGCAGCCATGCGCGCAAAAGCGGCGCTGCTTTCATTTCTTTGGGAAACACCCGGCCCGATGAGCCGATAAATGTTTCGACGCCCAGCGCATGCGTCCAGGCGCGTAGCGCTTCAGGCTCGAATGCCGTAAGCCACGGCTCGACGTTCGCGCGCCGACTGCCGTAGCGCACGAGAAACGGTTCCAGCGGTTCGGCGTGCGTGAGATTCAAGCCGCCCTTGCCCGCCATCAGGAACTTGCGTCCCACGGACGGCATGGTGTCGTACACGTCAACCCTGACAGTACCGTTAGCGCCTGCGGCAATAACTTCAGCCGCCATCAGGCCCGCCGGGCCGCCGCCGATGATGCAAACGGTTTGCGTTGCCAGGAGGTCTCCCACTAACGGATCGTGAGCGTCAGTGTGTAACGCTGAATGCGTGCGGCCTTCATCGCGTCCGCGCGCGGCGCCACGTCGATGGTGTAGCAGTCGTTGCACGGCAATTCGCCTTCCCAGCGTAGGGCGTCGGAGGCGAGCGGCCTGCCGTATTCCTCCCCGCAATACGCATAGACCGTCATCGTCAGCATGCCCTTATCGCCGCCAACAGGCTCCAGCGCGGCGTTGATGCGCTGGCCTTTTTGCGCGCGGAACTGCCAGGTCTTGATGGTGGTGGTGACGTCGCCGCGCACTGTGCCGGTGGTCGCGCCCTTGGCGAAGCGGATATCCTGTTGCGCAAAGGCGCACGGGTGCAGTGACCAGAACAGCAGAGCGGCTATCGGCAGGAATTGGGAAATGTTCAATTGAGAGTCTCCGGGACGTGATTGTAAGGCAGGCAAGGTGTAGCGTGCCGTAAACCATGGTGTTGCATTTCGACCAAGTACATGTGCCGCGCTCTCCCATTCTGAAAAGCCCGTGCGTGCGTCCACGGAAAAAAAAGGGCCGGCAGAGCCGACCCTTGCACACAGAGAACGAACGCCTTATTGCAGCGTTATTTCCACCCGGCGCGCTTCGGCAGCGTTGCCGCCGGCGCTGGCTTGCTCGGGCTTTTTCAGGTCGATCTTGTCGTCGGCGATGCCGGCGGCTTTGAGGGCATCACGCACAGCAAAGGCGCGGTTTTTGGCGAGTTCCGCGTTCATGGCCAGGTCACCCGACGCATCGGTATAACCGCTGACTACGACCTTCTTGCCCGCAGACACGCCCTTGGCGATATTGGCCAGGGCTTCACCGCTGCCGGTGGCAAGGTCTGCCTTTCCCGATGCGAAGTAGAACTTGACCACGCCGTTTTCAACCTTGACCGAGGCACCATCCGCGGACGCAGTGGTGGCCTTGGCGGCGACCGGCGCCACGGCAGGCGCTCCTGTCGCGGGTGACGTGGCGGCGCCGGGCAACAGCGGCACGATCAGCAGCGCCACTATGTTAATGATCTTGATCAGCGGATTCACCGCCGGGCCGGCGGTGTCTTTGTACGGGTCACCCACGGTGTCGCCGGTTACTGCGGCCTTGTGCGCTTCGGAACCCTTGCCGCCGTGGTTGCCGTCTTCGATGTATTTCTTGGCGTTGTCCCATGCACCGCCGCCGGTGGTCATCGAGATGGCAACGAACAAGCCAGTAACGATGCTGCCCATCAGCACGCCGCCCAGCGCGACCGGGCCGAGCAGTACGCCGACGATTACTGGGATCAGCACTGGCAGCAGCGACGGCACGATCATTTCCTTGATCGCGGCGAGGGTCAGCATGTCCACGGCCTTGGAGTAATCGGGCTTGGCCGTGCCTTCCATGATGCCGGGAATTTCTTTGAACTGGCGGCGCACTTCGACCACCACCGAGCCTGCGGCGCGACCGACCGCTTCCATCGCCATGGCGGCGAAGAGGTAGGGAATCATGCCGCCGATAAAGAGGCCGATGATGACCATGTGATCGGACAAATCGAACTTGACGATCTTGCCCGCAGCTTCGAGCGCGTGGGTGTAGTCGGCGAACAGCACCAGCGCGGCAAGACCGGCGGAACCGATGGCGTAGCCCTTGGTGACGGCCTTGGTGGTGTTGCCCACGGCGTCCAGCGGATCGGTGATGGCGCGAACTTCTTTCGGCAGGCCCGACATTTCGGCGATGCCGCCGGCGTTGTCGGTGATCGGGCCATAGGCGTCAAGCGCCACGATAATGCCGGTCATCGACAGCATGGAGGTGGCGGCGATGGCGATACCGTAAAGGCCGGCTAGCGCAAAGGCGCCGTAAATTGCGGCGCAAACCGACAGCACCGGCCACATGGTCGAACGCATCGACACGCCGAGGCCGGCGATGATGTTGGTACCATGCCCAGTGGTGGAGGCCGCGGCGACATGGCGCACCGGCGCGTATTCGGTAGCGGTGTAGTACTCGGTGATGACCACCATCAGCGCGGTCAACACCAAGCCGATCACGGCGCAGCCGAAGAGCTTCATGGTGGCGAACTGCGGATAAATGGCGGCGACGCTGCCCATCAGCATGTCGGTGATAAAGTAAAACGCGATCAGCGCCAGCACGCCGGATACCGCCAGCCCGCGATACAGCGCGTTCATGATCTTGCCGCCTTCGCGCGCCTTGACAAAATAGCAGCCGATGATGGAGGCGATGATCGACACGCCGCCCAGCGCCAGTGGATACACCACGGCAATATAGTCGGCGCCGGATTGGGTAATCAGCAGCGCGCCGAGAATAATTGTGGCGACGATGGTTACTGCATACGTTTCGAACAGGTCGGCGGCCATGCCGGCGCAGTCGCCGACGTTGTCGCCCACGTTGTCGGCGATCACCGCCGGGTTGCGCGGATCGTCTTCCGGAATGCCGGCTTCGACTTTACCCACGAGGTCGGCGCCGACGTCGGCGCCCTTGGTGAAAATGCCGCCGCCTAGACGCGCAAAGATCGAAATCAGCGAGCCGCCGAAGGCAAGGCCTACCAGCGGATGCACCGCATCTTTGAGCGACATGCCCATGCCCAGATACAACACGGCAAAGAAACCGGCGACGCCCAAGAGGCCCAGGCCGACCACCAGCAAACCGGTGATCGCGCCGCCGCGAAACGCGATATGCAGCGCCTCATTCAAGCCCTTGCGCGCGGCCTCGGCGGTGCGCACATTGGCGCGCACCGACACGTTCATGCCGATCACCCCGGCGAGGCCTGACAATATCGCGCCAATCGCAAAGCCGATGGCGGTTGCCGTGCTCAAAAAGATCATCATGATGACAAACAGCACCACGCCGACGATGGCGATGGTTTTGTATTGCCGCCAAAGATAAGCCACTGCACCCTGATGGATGGCCGCCGCGATTTCACGCATGCGGTCATTGCCGTCCGGCTGGCTGATCACCTGTTTGGCCCACAGGCCGCCAAAAATAATGCCGATGATCGCGCAGAAAATGGCGAGCGTCAGTCCCTGATATGCAGTCATTTCAACCTTCTCCCTTCACGGTAAACAAAAATAACAAAAACGGACAAAAAAATTAAGTGGTTTTCGATAGCGCGGTAAAAATCTTGTCTCGGATATGTTCGACCGAGCCGCGTCCGTAGATATTGGCGTAGCGGGGCGCGCGCGTGTCGCCGCTATCGGCCCATTTGAGGTAGTAGTTCACCAGCGGCTTGGTTTGCGCATGGTATGTAGCGATGCGTTTTTTCACGGTTTCTTCGTTGTCGTCCGGGCGTTGTGCCAGCGGCTCGCCGGTGACATCGTCCTTGCCTTCGACTTTGGGCGGATTGAATTCCACGTGATAGCTGCGTCCCGAGGCCAGATGCACGCGCCGGCCGCTCATGCGGCGCAGAATTTCGCCGTCGCCGACTTCGATCTCGACCACCGAGTCGATGTCGATGCCGGCCTTGCGCAGCGCGTCGGCCTGCGGCAGCGTGCGCGGAAAGCCGTCCATGATGAAGCCGCCGGCGCAATCGGGAGCCTTGACGCGCTCTTTCACCAGCTCAATCACCAGTTCGTCGGCCACCAGCTCGCCCTTGTCTATGTAATTCTTGGCTTCATTGCCCAGTGCCGAACCGGCGCGCATGGCGCTACGCAGCATGTCCCCGGTGGAAATCTGAGGAATCCCGAATTTCGATATCAGGAACTGAGCTTGCGTGCCTTTACCGGCGCCCGGCAAGCCGAGGAGCAGAATGCGCATGGTGAAAAGAGAAAACAGAACAACAGGTTAGACAAAGGGCCTGGAATCCGCTTGGCCTCGGGCAAGCGCCTGGGCAAGGGGATCGGCCAAATTTGTTTTAATAATGAAGCAATTATACCGCAGGCGCCCCTCTTTCGTCACTTCGCGCGGCGGTAGAGGCGCTGTATGCGCGAGAGGTCGGCGGGCGTGTCCACGCCGGGGTGCGGCGCCTTGTGCGTGATCGCTATGCAGATGCGATGGCCATGCGCCAGCGCCCGCAGTTGCTCCAGCGCCTCGAATTGCTCCAGCAGCGCCGGGCGCATCTTTTTGAAGGACGCGAGGAAGCCGCAGCGATAGGCGTATATGCCCAGATGGCGGTAGGCAGGCACACCCGGCGGCAGGCGGCCCGTGTTACTCATGCCCTTGGCCTTGGAAAAGGCATCCCTGGCCCAGGGGATGGGCGCCCGGCTGAAATACAGCGCGTAGCCCGCATGATCCATCACCACTTTCACCACGTTGGGGTTGGCGAACTCTGCGGCGGCCTGGATCGGATGGCAGGCGGTGGCGATGGCGGCGGCTCGGTGCGCGGCTAGACTGGCGGCGACTTCGCGTATCAGCGCGGGCGGAATCAGCGGCTCATCGCCCTGCACATTGACCACGATATGCCGCGCGGCGTAGCCGCGTTTTTTCGCCACTTCGGCCAGCCGGTCGGTGCCGGTGGCGTGATCGGTGCGCGTCATCATGGCCTCGAAACCATGGGCTTCGACGGCGCGTTTGATATCGGTGTGATCGGTGGCGACAATCACCTCGCGCGCGCCGCTTTTTGTCGCCTGCTCGGCGACGCGCACCACCATGGGCTTGCCCTCGATATCGGCCAGCGGCTTGCCGGGCAAACGCGTGGAAGCGTAACGGGCGGGGATGATGACTGAGAAGATCATGTGAACGGGTGAACGGGTGAACAGGTGAACGAGTAGGGGTAAAGGGGTTACCCTTTCACCCTTTCACATGTTCACGCTTTTCCTCACCCAGTAACTTCCTCTTCCGGCGGCAACTTCCTTGCTTCGTCCTCCAGCATCACCGGAATATCGTAGTTGACCGGAAAACCCAGGCGGCAGGGTTTGCAGATCAGCTCGGCCTCGGCTTTTTTGTAGAGCAGCGGGCCCTTGCAAAGCGGGCAGGCGAGGATGTCGAGCAGCTTGGCGTCCATAATTCGTTATTTCCTTCGTAAGTTCTCGATGCGCCGAATGATCAGATTGCCCAAGCCGAAATCGACATGCGCCGTGACGCCGAGCGCCCAGCAGTTTTTGGTGGCGTCTTCGGGAAAGCGTTCGTATTTTACTGCATCCTTTTCGGTCATCACGACGGCGTTGCCGTCGGCAAAGGCAAGATCGGCTTGGGTGTAGGCATGATGATCGGGAAACGGATGCGCGGTGAACGCCACGCCGAGTTCTTTGAGCGAATTGAAGAAATGATCGGGGTTGCCGATGCCGGCGGCCGCATGCACCTGCTGTCCGCGAAAATGGCCGGCATCCACCACGGTTTGCATATGCAGCAGATTGCGAAACGTGCCGGCTTCCAGCCGCATCACGAATCGCGGCGCCGGTCTGCCGCCGGAGGTATCCGGTGGCCGGTCGTCGCGGCGTATCACCACGGCATCGACGCTGTCCAGGCGCGATAGCGGTTCGCGCAGCGGGCCCGCCGGCAGCAGAAGGCAGTTACCGAACCGGCGCATGCCGTCGACCACGGCGATTTCAACGTCGCGCGCGAGGCGGTAATGCTGTAAGCCGTCGTCGCTCAGAATGACGTCGCATTGCGGATGCGCGGCCAGCAGTGCGCGCGCCGCCGCGACACGATCCGCGCCGACCCACACCGGACAGCCGCTGCGCCGCGCCAGCAGCACCGGCTCGTCGCCGCAGCGCTCCGGGTCGTCTCCGGCTCCCACGGCGCGTGGTGTGTGGTCTGCCGATGTGCTGCCGGATTGACGATAGCCGCGGCTAATGATCCCGGGCTTGAAGCCAGAGGTCAGCAAATAGTCGGCAAGCCACAGCACCAGCGGCGTCTTGCCGGTGCCGCCTACGCTGATATTGCCGACGACGATGACCGGTACCGGCAGGCGCTCGCAGCGCAGTATGCCCGCGATGTACAGCGCGCGGCGCAGCGCGACAACGGCGCCGTAGAGCCACGATACCGGCATCAGCAGCAGCGATAGCGCGGTGAATTGCGTCCAGGATAAGGGATGTCCGGACATCACGCAGGCTCCACGTACAAGGGAAAACGGATTATTTTTTCGTGGTCTGGATGGCGAAGGTGATCTTGCCATAGCCGGCAAACTGCGCTGCTTCCATTACCCGTATCACCGACTGGTGCGACGCCTGCGCGTCGGCGCTGATCACAATCACCGGGTCTTTGGTTTCGCCCGCGGCGCGTTTTAACTCGTTCGCCAGCGCGTCGCGCGTGCTGTAAGTGACGCCGGTCTTGTTCACCACATAGGCGCCGTTGGCGTCGATCGCCACGTCGATCTGATCCACGCGGTCGGGCGATTTCGAGGCATCGGCGGTGGGCAGATTGATCTGCAGTTCGGCCTGCCGCGTGTAGGTGGTGGTGACGATCAGAAAGATCAGTATCACCAGCAGCACGTCGATCAACGGAATAAAGTTGATCTCCGGCTCTTCCCGGAAGGCACGGGCGCGGAATTTCATGCCTGGCGTTCACCGTGAATGATTTCGACCATCTTGGTCGCCTGCATTTCCATTTCGACCAGCAGGGTATCGACCTTGCCGCGAAAGTGACGGTAGAAAATCATGCTCGGCACCGCGACCACCAGGCCGAACGCGGTGTTGTACAGCGCAATCGAAATACCGTGCGCGAGTTGCACTGGATTGCTATTGCCAGAAGGCGAGGTGGAGCCGAAAATTTCAATCATGCCTATCACCGTGCCGAACAGGCCCAGCAGCGGTGACACGGCGGCAATGGTTCCCAGCGTGGTCAGAAAGCGTTCGAGGTTGATGGCCGCCACGTGGCCGGCTTCCTCGATGGATTCCTTCAGCACGACCGGCGAAGTTTTGATGTTTTTCAGGCCCGCAGAGAGGATTTGGCCCAGCGGCGACCCAGCCGCCAGCCGGTCAAGAAAGGCCGGCGTGGCGCCGTTCTGGCGGAACTCCGATACCGCTTGGGTAAGCAATCCGCGCGGCATCACCAAACCGTCGCGCAGGGTCCATAGCCGTTCGCCGATAATCGCCAGCGCGATGACCGACGCCAGTATCAGTGGCCAGATGGGCCAGCCCGCTGCTTGGATAATCGAGAACACTATATAAACCCCCTGAATGTATTTAGTTAACTATATATTGTGATTGGGTTTTCGGCAAGGTGAGGGGGGTGAGGTGTGAAGCGTAAGGCGTAAGGCGAAAATACTGGCAGCCTGAGGTTTTACGCCTCACGCTGCCAAAGGCAGTTGTCCACAGAAGCTGTGGATAACTCTGTGGGTAGCCTGTGTCGAAGTGGGCTAAGTGGTGTTGCTAATTGGGGAATTTGTTATTGCCCAACAAATGCACTTAATAATATAGTTAATAAAAACAAATACTTATGTTATTTACCCTGTGAGGGGCAGAAAAAAGCATTTTTGCAACAAGGACTTCCCGCGTACTGTGGATGACATAGCCTCTAACACGCAAAAAATGTCCGTTAAATCAAGGGCAAAACCTCACACATCACAGGTTTTCCAGCGCCCGGGCGGGCGCGGGTAGAATCGTGCGATGTTTTCAAGCGCGGACATTTTTGCGTTGCCGCCGGCGGCTGCGGTGATATCGGTCAGCGAGCTGAACCGCCGCGTACGCGCCACGATTGAGCAAAATCTGCCTCTGATCTGGGTCGCGGGTGAAATCTCCAATCTGCGGCGTTATGACTCCGGCCACTGGTATTTCACGCTTAAGGATGCCGCCGCACAGGTGGATTGCGTGATGTTCCGGCACAAGGCGCAGCACATCGACTGGCAGCCGGACGACGGCATGCAGGTGGAGGTGCGCGCGGCGCCGACGGTGTACGAGGCGCGCGGCAAATACCAGTTGAACGTCGAGGCGATGCGCCGTGCCGGACTGGGCGCGCTGTACGAGGCGTTCGAAAAGCTCAAGGCGAAACTCGACAAGGAAGGCCTGTTTGCCGCCGAACGCAAGCGCGAGATTCCCGCGTTTCCGCGCGCCATTGGCGTGGTGACCTCGCCGCAGGCCGCCGCGCTGCGTGACGTGCTGACCACCTTAAAGCGGCGCATGCCGTCGATACCGGTGGTGATTTATCCCACGCCGGTGCAGGGCGAGGGCGCGGCGGCGAAAATCATGCAGGCGATCGCCACCGCGTCGGTGCGTGCAGAACAAGATCAATGCGACGTGCTGATCGTGTGCCGAGGCGGCGGCAGCATCGAAGACCTGTGGTCATTCAACGAGGAAGTGGTGGCGCGCGCGATTCATGCCTGCTCGATACCGGTGGTGACCGGCGTCGGCCATGAAACTGATTTCACCATCGCGGATTTTGTCGCGGACGCGCGCGCGCCCACGCCCACGGCGTCGGCTGAACTGGCGAGCCCCGACCGTGCCGGGCTGCGCGAGCAGGTGCTGCAACTGGGTGGCGCGCTGTCACGCAATACGCACCGCGCGCTGGAAGACCGCATGCAGAAGCTCGATTACCTGTCGCGGCGGCTAACGCATCCCGGCGAGCGCATGCAAGAGCGTATGCGCCATCTGGCGCATCTGGCGAGTCGCCTGCAAGGCGCGTACACGCACGCCGCCGAGCGCCGCGCGTGGGCGGTGAGCACCGCAGCGCAGGGTCTGCGTAACGCGCGCCCGGACATGGCCGCGCGCGAGCGCGAGGTGCAGCAGGCGCTGCGCGTGCTGCGCGAGGCCATGCGGCGGAGCCTGGAACTGGCCCAGTCGCGCCTGGCGCAGACGAAAGCGCATATCGGCGCGCTGAATCCGCGACTGGTGCTGGAGCGCGGGTACAGTATTGCCGAAACCGCCGGCGGTGCCATCGTGCGCGACGCGGATACGCTGGCCGTTGGCGAATTACTGAAGGTGAGTTTTGCGCGCGGCCAGGTGCTGACAGAGGTCAAACAAAAAGAGTAGTGCAACGAGCCGGAATGAGCGCTCTGCTCAGAAAGCGCGTTCCGCCGCCAGCGTACGCTACGCGCCTTCCGCTGCGTAGTGCGCTTCCAGTTCCTGGCGAATATAGTCGAGGATACGCGTATCCATGTCGGGCGCGAGGCAATCGAAATCCGCAATGTTGCCTTCGTCGGACATGCCGCGCAGCCAGGTGAGTTGGCGCTTGGCGAGTTGCCGCGTGGCGGCGATGCCCTGCTCGTGCAGCGCGGCCTTGTCGAACTCGCCGTTCAGGTGCTGCCATGCCTGACGGTAGCCCACGCAGCGCATCGAAGGCATGGTGGATTCGAGCACGTATTCTTCGCGTAGCCGCGCGACTTCCTCCACCAAGCCGGCGTTGAGCATTCCATCGAAGCGCGTGGCGATGCGCTCGTGCAGCACGCCGCGGTCGCCCGGCGTGATAGCGATGCGAATCGGCGTATACGGGAAATACACGTACTTGGGTTTTTTCAACCACTCCGCCATCGGTTTGCCGGTGAGGTGATAGATCTCCATCGCGCGCTGGATTCGCTGCGAATCGTTGGGATCCAGACGCGTCGCGGTTTCTGGGTCCAATTCCATTAGTTTTGCATGCACGCCGGGCCAGCCTTTTTCCTCGGCCATGGTGTCGATCAGCATGCGCGTCATCGGGTCGGCTTCCGGCAGATCGTTGAGGCCTTCGATTAGCGACTTGAAATACATCATGGAGCCGCCCACCAGCAGCGGTATTTTGTCGCGCTCGGTAATCTCGCGCATGTGCGTCAGCGCATCATCGCGGAATTTGGCGGCGGAATACGACTCGTGCGGCTCGATAATGTCGATCAGATGATGCGGCGTCTGCTTGAGGAATGCGGCGTCCGGCTTGGCGGTGCCGATGTCCATCTCTTTGTAAATCTGCGCGGAATCGACGCTGATGACCTCGCAGGCGAGCGACTGCGCGAGCATGCCGGAGAGCTCCGTTTTGCCGCTGGCGGTCGGCCCCATAAGTATGATGGCAGGAGGATGATTGGGCTGGTTCATTGTGATCCTGTGTTTTTATTGGCCGCGCATGAAAAGTTTGTCGAGTTCCGCCGCCGTGATTTGCCGCCATGTCGGTCGTCCGTGATTGCATAAACCTGAACGCTCGGTGGCTTCCATGTCGCGCAGCAGCGCGTTCATTTCGTTTGTCGTGAGGCGGCGATTCGCGCGCACGGCGGCGTGACACGCCATGGTGCCGAGCAATTCGTTGCGGCGCTCGGTGAGCACGCGGCTGGCGCCGACCTCGCGCACTTCGCGCAGCACATCCTCCGCCAGCGCGCGGGCATCGGCATCGGCCAGCATGGCGGGGATCGCGCGGATGGTCAGTGATGTCGGCGAGCCGGGCGTGACATCAAAGCCGATCTGGCGCAACGTTTCGCCGTGTTCCTCCGCGGTGGCGACATCAAGCGCGCTGGCGTTCAGCGTCACCGGCACCAGCAGCGGTTGCATGGGAATCGATTGTTCGTCGAGCGCAGTTTTGAGCTTTTCGTACATGATGCGTTCGTGCGCGGCGTGCATATCGACGATCACCATGCCGTGCGCGTTTTCGGCAACGATGTAAATGCCGGCCAGTTGCGCCAAGGCAAACCCCAGCGGGGGGGCGCGCGTATTGTCCACGGGCGGCGCTTGCGTATCGGTGGGCGCCTCTCGCGCACCGAACAGCGTGTCGTAAAACCCCGGAGCTTCGGCTGCGTGCAAGGCCATGGCGCTTTGGCGCGGCGCGTAGGCGGCGCCCGCCATGCCAGTCATCGCGGGCGGATTCCATGGCCGCGTCGTGCCGCCGGATGGCGCGCCGGAAAATGGGGAAGCACTGGAAGCGCCGGAGAATCCCGAAAGACCGGGCACCGCCTGTTGCGTGGTCACGGTATCGCCCGCCGTGCCCGCCAGCGCCTTGTACAGCGCGTGAAACACGTACTGATGCACCGCGCGGCTGTCACGAAAACGCACTTCGGTTTTGGTGGGATGCACATTGACATCCACCAGCGCGGGGTCGATCTCGAGAAAAAGCACGAATGACGGATGACGGTCGTGGTGTAACACGTCCTGATAAGCCTGTTTCACGGCGTGCGCCAGCAGCTTGTCGCGCACGTAACGGCCATTCACGTAAAAATATTGTGCATCGCGCGAGGCGCGCGCCATCGCCGGCGAGCTGATGCGGCCCCGCAGCCGGAGCGTGGCACTGTTCTCGTCAATGGCAATCGACGTGAGCGAGAATTCCTTGCCCTGCAATTCACCGATGCGCTCGTCGAGGCTTTGCGGCTTTAAGTGCCACTGCACGCGGCTGTTGTGTTGCAGCGTGAACCCGGCGTTGCTGCGCGACAAAGCGATGCGGCGGAAGGCTTCTTCGCAGTGCGCGTATTCGGTGGCCTCGGTTTTCAGAAACTTGCGGCGCGCCGGGGTGTTGAAATACAGGTCGCGTACTTCCACCGTGGTGCCCGACGCGATGGCCGCCGGTTCCGGCGTGGAAAGATGCGGGCCTTCGGATGTAATCGACCACGCGTGTTTGTCGCCACTGCGGCGGCTGGCGAGCGTGAGGCGCGACACGGCAGCGATACTGGCCAGCGCCTCGCCGCGAAAGCCGAGACTGCCGACGCGTTCAAGCTCGTCGAGCGAGGTGATTTTGCTGGTGGCGTGGCGGGCGAGGGCGAGGGGGAGTTCATCTCGCGTGATACCGGCGCCGTCGTCGCTGACCTTCAGCAGTTGTGTGCCGCCGGCAGCGAGGTGGACAGTGATGTTCGTCGCGCCCGCATCCAGACTGTTTTCGAGCAATTCTTTCAGTGCCGACGCGGGCCGTTCGACGACTTCGCCGGCGGCGATCTGGTTGATCAGCAGGTCGGGCAGAACGCGAATGGCAGCGATGTTACTTATGGTACGTATGGCGGACATGGTGAATTATAAGCAGGACACGCACGTGGCGTCCCATCGCGCCGACCTACGCGCAGCGCGGGTCGATAAACGGTATTTTATATAAGTATTTGTTTTTAAACAATTATTCTGATTTGATGCCAGCGTCTCTGATGACCTT
>CAWUUY010000476.1:0-2755 GCA_963924885.1 uncultured Burkholderiales bacterium
ACTCGTTCACAAATCGTGCGCACAGCGCACGCTACTTTGTTCGCGGCTCATCGTAAGCACCGGGTGAATAGTTACTGTTTGTAAAGGAATTTTACTTTTGTATGGCGGCGGTGACGTAATCGCCGGGCGAGGTGATTTCCAGTAACTCCAGATCGTCCGAGCAATCGAGTTCGTTATGCACGATGCCCGGCGGTTGCAGGCAGCAATCGCCGGGGCCGAAGGTGTGTTCGCCGTGAGCGTGATAGGTGAATTTGATCCAGCCCTTGAGGATGTAGATCATCTGAAAATCGAGGTGGTGCTGATGCAGCCCGGTGGTGTGCAGGCTGCTGTGATCCTCGCCTTTTTTGACGCGAATCACGTGTGCTCTGAATTTGCCGTGCGTGGCGTTTTTAATGCCCAGCTCACGGTACTCAAGAAACGGGCGCAGGCCCGATTCAAATTTGGCATCCTTGGCCATACTGACCGAGAAACTCATTTTCGCGGCACTCATATCAGGTCTCCTCGACAATCACCACTTTCGCTTATTATAGACATTCAACGGGAGGGCAGGCATGGAAGGATTGAAACGATGGGGTGGACGTATCGCGCTGGTGACGGGCGCGTCGGGCGGCATCGGCGCGGGGATCGTGCGCGCACTCGCCGGCATTGGCATGAAGGTGGCAATCGCCGCGCGGCGGCGCGAACGTCTAGATGCGCTGGCCAGCGAGCTGGGTAAGGGCGGCGCGCAGGTGATGGCGTGCGCGGGCGATGTGGGCAACGAAGCGGACGTGCTGGCGATCTTCGCGGCGATCAAATGCCAGTGGGGCGACGTGGATGTGCTGGTCAACAATGCCGGCACCGGCATGATGAGCACGCTGGAAAACGGCAAATGGGAAGACTGGTGCGACACGCTCAATATCAACGTCGCGGCCCCGGCGCTGTGCGTGCGCGAGGCGCTGCGCGGCATGCACGCCAAGATTGAGGCGCAGATCATCAACCTGTCGTCGATCTACAGCCACCGTAATCAAGTGCCGAATTTTTCGTTTTATCAGGCGTCGAAATTTGCGGTGCGCGCGATGACCGACACTTTGCGCGCAGAACTGGCCGCCAAGGGAACAAGAATTCGCGTCGGCATGATCTCGCCGGGACTGGTGGCCACTGAGTTTCGCGAGCGCGCCACAGACGGCGCGTTCACATACGAATCGTATTTCGAGAAATACAAAGCGCTGCTGCCGTCGGATATTGCCGACGCCGTGCTCTACATGCTATCCACGCCGTCGCATGTGCAGGTGCAAGATATTCTGATTACGCCGATGGGGCAGGCGTTGTAGACGGCTCAGTCAGGGGCCGTCAAGCTGCGCCGTTCAATCAGGCAATCGCTGCCGCCCATTTCATAGTCGCGGCATACGCCGGGGCGACGCTCGTAGATAGTACACAACATCGTATCGCGGTCGAGCGCGGCGCACCAGCCGTCGTCAAGTCGCGCCATCACTTGCCCGCCCCAGCGATCGGTGTGCGTGTAGCGCTCGGGAATGTCGTCCTCGCCCATCAGGATGACTTCGAGCTTGCAGCAGTTGGCGCGGCAGGTGTTGCAGTGAATGGCGGAAGGCATGAGCGGATTTTACGTGATGAATCTGTGGCAGAATGCCGCGCCTGTAAAATTTATTCCCACATTTTTTTCGAAGCGATCAATGCCCACCACCGTATCCGCATCCTCACAAATCAAAATTGTTCAACTCATCGCCAAGGAGCTGGGCGTCAACCCCAATCAGGTCGCCGCCGCCGTGGCGCTGCTCGACGAAGGCGCCACCGTGCCGTTTATCGCGCGCTATCGCAAAGAGGTCACCGGCAATCTTGACGACACGCATTTGCGTAATCTCGAAGAGCGGCTGATCTATCTGCGCGAACTCGAAGACCGCCGCGCGACGATACTCGCTTCGATTGCGGAGCAAGGCAAGCTGACCGATGCGTTAAAGCTCGCGGTGGAGGGTGCCGCCACCAAGCAAGTGTTGGAAGACCTGTATCTGCCGTACAAGCTCAAGCGCCGCACCAAGGCGCAGATCGCGCGCGAAGCCGGGTTGGAACCGCTGGCCGATGCACTGCTCACCAACCCCACGCTCGATCCGCAGATCGAAGCCGCCAAATACATCAACGTCAAACCGGCGGCCGGTGATGTGGAGGCGATCAACATCCCCGATGCCAAAGCCGCGCTCGAAGGCGCGCGCGATATTTTGGCCGAACGTTTTGCCGAGACGGCGGAACTGCTGGCGAAACTGCGCACGCGCATGCAGGAGCAAGGTTTCCTGACCGCAACCGTGGTCGCGGGCAAAGAAATGGCCGAGGAAGAAAAATTCCGCGATTACTACGCGTATTCTGAGACCTATCGCACCATTCCGTCGCATCGCGCGCTGGCGCTGTTTCGTGGGCGCGCGCTGGGTGTGTTGTCGGTGACGCTGGGCTTGGGCGCGGAACTGGATGCGCTGGTGCCGCATCCGTGCGCGACCATGGTCGCCACGCATTTTGGCATTGAGGATCGCGGGCGGCCCGCCGACAAATGGCTGGCGGATGTGTGCCGCTGGACCTGGCACGTGAAGGCGCAGTTGCACATCAGCAGCGAGCTGATGATGCAGTTGCGCGAAGCGGCCGAGGCCGAGGCGATCAAGATTTTCGGTCGCAATCTGCACGAGTTGCTGCTGGCTGCGCCCGCCGGGCCGAAGGCAGTGCTGGGCCTCGATCCGGGCATACGCACCGGCTGCAAGGTGGCGGTGGTGGATGC
>CAWUUY010000477.1:0-4452 GCA_963924885.1 uncultured Burkholderiales bacterium
GGCGGTGACGCCGTGGAATTTCCCCAACGCGATGATCACACGCAAGGCCGGTCCGGCGCTAGCGGCGGGCTGCACCATGGTGATCAAGCCTGCGTCGCAAACGCCGTTTTCAGCCTTGGCGCTGTGCGAGCTGGCCGAACGCGCGGGAATCCCCAAGGGCGTGGTGTCAGTGATTACCGGCTCCGCCGGGCCTATCGGCAAGGAACTCACCACGCATCCGCTGGTGCGCAAGTTCACCTTTACCGGCTCCACTGAAATCGGCAAGCAGTTGATGGCGCAATGCGCGACCACGGTGAAAAAAGTGTCGCTGGAGCTTGGCGGCAACGCGCCGTTTATTGTGTTCGACGACGCGGATATCGATTCGGCGGTGGAGGGCGCGATGGCTTCCAAGTTTCGTAACACCGGGCAAACCTGCGTGTGCGCGAACCGCATTTTTGTGCAGGACGGCGTTTACGATGCGTTCACCAAAAAGCTCGCGGCGAAAGTCGCGGCCATGCCGGTGGGCAACGGCATGGAAGCCGGCGTGATGCAGGGGCCGCTGATCGACAAAAACGCGGTGCTGAAGGTCGAGGAACACATTGCCGATGCGCTCGCCAAGGGCGCACGCGTGGTCACCGGCGGCAAGCGCCACGCCAAGGGCGGGCAGTTTTTCGAGCCGACGGTGCTAGCCGACGTGTTGCCCAGCATGAAGATTACGCACGAAGAGACTTTCGGCCCCGTCGCGCCGCTGTATCGTTTTAAAACCGAAACCGAGTTGCTGGAGCGCGCCAACGACACCGAGTATGGCCTTGCCGCGTATTTTTACAGCCGAGACATCGGCCGCATCTGGCGCGTGGCGGAAGGGCTGGAGTCGGGCATCGTCGGCATCAACGTCGGCATTATTTCGACCGAGATCGCACCGTTTGGCGGGGTGAAAGAGTCGGGCATCGGTCGCGAGGGTTCCAAGTACGGCATCGATGAATTCCTCGAAGTAAAATACCTGTGCATGGGTGATGTTACAAAATAACCTTTACAAACAAATACTTAAATATGAAATCTGCACCTAAAATTTACCTGGTTCATGCCGCCGAAGTCTCCATCGCGCCGGTGGTTTCGAGCTTTCGCGCCGCTTGGCCCGAAGCCAAACTCGCCAACCTGCTCGAAGATTCGTTCATGCCCGACCTCGCGGCTGACGGCAGATTGACCGACGCCATGATTGGCCGTTTTGTGCGCATCGGCGAATACTGCGTCAGCGCCGGCGCCGATGCGATTCTGTTTGCGTGCTCGGCATTCGGCCCGGCGATTGAGGAATGCCGCCGCCAGTTGAAGATTCCCGTGCTGAAGCCCAACGAGGCGATGTACGAACAACTCGTCGCCAAGGATTGCAGCGTCAGTTTGCTGGCGACGTTTCCACCGTCGATCCCATCGATGGTGACCGAGATCAACGACATGGCCAAAGCCGCAGGCACCAAAGTCGAACTTGCCACGCATCTGGTCGAAGGCGCGCTCGCCGCCTTGCAGAGCAATAACCCGGACGAGCACAACCGGTTGATTGTCGAATATGCCGCCAAACAAAATTGTGACGTTATAGCGTTTGCGCAGTTTTCGATGGCGCCCGTGCTGAAGGCTGCCACCGCGCGCACCAAAACGCGGATACTCACCACGCCCGACAGCGCCGTGGCGAAGTTAAAAACCATGCTGGCGTAAATTTTTGTGCCCGCCGTTACTGCGCTCTATCGTTATCCGGTAAAAGGCTTCACGCCGGAGCGCGTCGAGCGCATCACCGTGCTGCCCGGCGGGCGCGTCGCGGGCGACCGCGTGCTTAATTTTCGTTTTGCCGATGCGCCGGTGGCCGACACCGCGTGGTGCCGCAAATATCATGGTGTAGTGCTGGTGAATACGCCGGGGCTGGCACGTTTGCAGGTCAAATTCGACGATCAAGCGCGGCGCTTACGTATCGCGTATGAAAACCAATTGTTGGCTGATGACACGTTGGACGAAGCAGGCCGCCAGCGGCTGGTAGATGCGATCACCGGCTACGTGTTGTCACTCGATGAAAACCCGTTGAAGGGCCAACCCACGCGCCTGCCGTTAAAGCTCGCCGGAGACGGTGTAACACCGCGCTATCAGGACAACGAAGCCGGGCAAGTTACGCTGCATAGCCGCGAAAGTCTGGCGTCGGCCGCAGCGGCGTTCGGCGATGCAAATCTCGATGAAGCGCGCTTTCGGCACAACATCGTGATCGAGGGGGTGGCGGCGTGGGAAGAGCAACAATGGTTGGGCCGCAAGCTACGCATCGGTGGCGTGGAGTTTGATGTGGCCAAGCCCGAAGTGCGGTGCCTTGCCACGCACGCGAACCCCACCACCGGCGCGCGTGATCTCGATGTAATGCAGACGTTGATGCGGGCGTTCAAACAGGCGCAGCCGACGTTTGGTGTGGGGATGTTGTCGCGCGTGGGTGGCGAGATACGCATTGGGGATACTGTGAAGGTTTTACCGTAAGCAAACCCGATGTTGGAAGGTTTCCAACAAGCCCAGATTCAAGCCAGCCCGTAGGATGCTGGTGACGAAGGAACCGCATCGGTTGCGTTAATATTTTCGCGGCATGCATGCACTGTAGAAGTTGCGACCCGATCTGACAGTTACCGATTTTGTGGTGCTGGATTGTCAGATCAATTCAGTTGCGTGACTTTGGTATCGTAGACGTTTCACTGACAGTATTAAAAACTGATCCTCCTCGAGTTTCTTAAGCAGCGCAGCGAGTTTCCGTGAAAAAGGGAGACACGTTGCAGAGAAATAGCTTGGTCGGGTGGCGGCGGCCTTTCGAGTTGCAGCCCCGCGTTTTCGCGTCGCGGCTGCCTTGAGTCCCGCCGCGCTACGTCTACGTGTGGGCGCGGCCTTTGCGCCAGATTGACTACGCTTGCGAGCGCCAAACTTGCGGTTTGCTGTGTTAGCCAAGCTTAAAATCGGCAAAATCCGCGTAAAAATCCTCAACTGCGGGATTTACTGGTTCGCCGTCGACAAGGGTGCTGGGGGGGGGGCTTGATGTAGCTTCTGATGTCGGCGTTCACGTTCAGCAGAATAGCCAACAACAACGCACGCAGTTGCACCTTTGTGGCTGTTTTCGTCGAGCTGATACCAGATATGCCCAGTATAGTTTTTTTCGTTCGACGCGCAGTTAAGCTCATTTTAGTTGCCAAAAGCAATTACCGTCGGTGATCGGCATGCGGACCGGACTCCCCCGCCTATTGAAAGTAGCGATTCATAACACTTCATCAGACTAAATTACTTAAATTTTTTAGATAAAATGAGAAATCAACAAGATATAAATCTTAAAAGAACTTGATTCTCCCTAATTTTTTAGGGGGAGTACCAGGTTCAATAATCAATGCTTCACCCTCAGCCAACAATCTGACTAAGGACAACTCTGTACTTAGAGTCCCAGGCGAGAACGTGACCGCGTGTCCTACAAATACATTATTTTTCCCACTTGGAGTTTTTTTAAAAAAACCGGTGCTAGGTACTGAACTGAGCTCTCTGTCTAGTTTCGAATGAAATGTTCCTGGCCGAATCAACAACCATTCAACAGTCGTAAATCTATCAAATGCCAACTTTGCTGTTTCTTCACATCGACAAAAACCACTCGAATAAACCTCTCCAATTGGGATGTCGAGCTCTTTTATTCTCTGACCAATACGTCTACTTTGTTCGCGCCCTTCGTCACTAAGTTGACGTGATCCAGAAGAGCAGTCATTAGGACGTTCGCTCGGGGGATTAAATTTAGACGGATCATTGCCAGGGGTAATAGCATGCCTAAAAACAATGTTAAGCCCCCCTTGTCTAAGCCGATCGATAAGCACTTGATCTTGTGCCCACGCTACATTTGCAGAGAACAGGAATAAAATAACAAGAAGTTTTTTCACTCGATGCCTAATAAAAAAACATGTACGAGAAATGTGAAACTTTTGTGTAAGTTTAAAACCTACATAAGTTAAAAATCTAGCTTAAAAAAGTCACTCCCACTCAATCGTCGCCGGCGGCTTACTCGAAATATCATAAACCACCCGGTTAATGCCTCGCACTTCATTGATGATGCGGTTGGACACTTTTGCCAGCAGGCTGTGCGGCAATTCCGCCACATGCGCGGTCATGAAATCCGTGGTTTGCACGGCGCGCAAGCTGACCACGTATTCGTAAGTGCGGCCATCGCCCATCACGCCCACGGATTTGACCGGGATGAACACGGCGAAGGCTTGCGCGGTTTTGTCGTACCAGCTCTTGCCATCGGCATCGTTTGTGGCGCGCAATTCTTCGATGAAGATGGCGTCGGCGCGGCGCAGCAGGTCCACGTATTCCGGCTTGACTTCGCCCAGAATGCGAACGCCCAAGCCCGGACCCGGAAACGGATGGCGAAACACCATGTCGCGCGGCAGGCCCAGCGCCAGTCCCAGATCGCGCACTTCGTCCTTGAAC